>JBALUZ010000093.1:0-11125 GCA_036963825.1 Brevundimonas sp. | reverse complement strand
ATCCTGACCATCGAGGCCATCAAGATGCCGGGCCGCGGCCGCATGACCGTGACCGGCAACCTGAAAGAGGTGATGAAGGAGTCCATCTCGGCGGCCGCCAGCTATGTGCGCGCCCGGGCCCTGGCCTTCGGCGTCAAGCCGCCGGTGTTCGAGAAGACCGACATCCACGTGCACGTGCCCGACGGCGCGACGCCCAAGGACGGTCCCTCGGCGGGCGTGGCCATGACCGTGGCCATGGTCTCGGTGCTGACCGGCATTCCGGTCCGCAAGGACATCGCCATGACCGGCGAGATCACCCTGCGCGGCCGGGTCACCGCCATCGGCGGCCTGAAGGAGAAGCTGCTGGCGGCCCTGCGTTCGGGCGTGAAGACGGTGCTGATCCCGCAGGAGAACGAGAAGGACCTCGCCGACGTGCCTGAAAACGTGAAGGCGGCGCTGGAGATCGTGCCGGTCTCGACCGCCGACGAGGCGCTGAAGTGGGCCCTCACGGGCAGCCTGACCCCGGTGGAATGGGACGAGGAGGCCGAGCCTCTTCCGCCTGCGCCGCCCGCCGGGGCCGGCGCGGAGACCGTCATCAGCCACTGATCTGGGGAAAACCCTGCAAAAACGCCCGGAATCCCTCGAATTAAAGGGATTCCGGGCGGTTTCTCTTTTGACGCGAGGGAAAAGCTGGCCTTTAGTCGGGGGGTAGGGCTTAGGCCGAGTCGTCTTCCGGACGGCAGCTGCGCCCATATAGGGCTGGAGAAAAGTGTAATGACGAAAGCTGAACTCATCGCCGCCATCGCCGATGGCGCCGGTATCACCCGCGACCAGGCCAAGAAGGCCCTGGACGTGTTCACCGAGAGCGTGACCAACTCGCTGAAGTCCGGCGAAGACGTGCGTCTGGTCGGTTTCGGCAGCTTTGTGGCGACCGAGCGCAAGGCTGGCCTGGCGCGCAACCCGCGCACCGGCGAGACCGTTCAACGTCCGGCCTCCAAGACCGCTCGCTTCCGCGTCGGCGAAGGCCTGAAGAGCGCCCTGAACGGCTAAGCCGCTCAAGCGTTATTCGAACGGGGGCGCGGGCCAGGCGGTTCGCGCCCCCGTTCAATTTGGGGGCGGCTAGCTCAGCTGGAAGAGCATCTCGTTTACACCGAGAGGGTCGGCGGTTCGAACCCGTCGCCGCCCACCAGATTCAGGCCCCGGGCCCCGTTCGGGCGAAGGTCGCAAGGCGCCCGGGTGGCCGTGACTGCGGCTCACCATCCGGCGTCGAGGCCGCCCCGACCGCTGTTGCGGAGTCGCCGGCTGGACGCAAGACGCGCGTGTGGAACCTGCGGGAGGCGGACGCGGTTGGCTCCCCTGTCACCGGAGCGCAACGAGGCGATGCAGCGAACAGTCGCTCTTGCTCCCTCCGCCGCAGCAACCCTGGGAGGAACAGCTCATGTCCAGACACCCTGAACCCCGGAATCAGCCCGCCGCTGGTCCCGACGACCTGGATCGCAATCCCGGTATCGGCCAGTCGCCGGGCCTCGACCGGCGCGCCGGGCTTGGCGCGATCGAAGGCGACAACACCGTCGAGGGCGACGTGGGCAACGACGTTGATTTCGGCGGCGGGGTCGATCCGGACCAGCGCGGCCGGGACAATCCCTGACGCATCCACGCCCAGGACATCCCCCGCCGCGAGATCAGCCATGCGAGACTATCCGAAGCCGCCCTTTGACACGCCCCGACAGTCTGTGCCGGGCGTCGACGCCCGGATGAATCCCCGCCCCGACTACGGCGAGGACACCTATCGTGGATCCGGTCGCCTGAAGGACAAGGTAGCGGTCATTACGGGCGCCGACTCCGGGATCGGACGGGCGGTGGCGCTGGCCTATGCACGGGAAGGGGCCGACGTCCTTGCGGCCTATCTCTGCGAGGATGACGACGCGCAGGAGACCCGGCGCCTGGTGGAGGACGCGGGCAGGCGCTGCGCGCTCTTCGCCGGCGACCTCGCCGAGGCGGCCGCGTGCCGCGCCTTGGTGGACAGGGCGGTGGAGCAGTTCGGGCGCATCGACATCCTCGTCAACAACGCCGCCCACCAGATGAATTTTGACAGCATCGACGAGATTCCGGACGAGGAGTGGGAGCGCACCTTCGCCGTCAACATCTCGGCCATGTTCTACATCACCAGGGCGGCGGCGCCGCACATGCGGCCCGGCTCGGCGATCATCAACACCGCCTCGATCAACGCGGACTCGCCGAATCCGATGCTGCTGGCCTACGCCGCCACCAAGGGCGCGATCCAGAATTTCACCGCCGGGCTGGCGCAGCTTCTGGCGGACAAGGGCATCCGCGCCAACTGCGTGGCGCCCGGGCCGGTCTGGACCCCGCTGATCCCGTCGACCATGCCGGCCGAGGCCGTGCGGTCCTTCGGCGAGCAGGCGCCCATGAAGCGACCGGCGCAGCCCTGCGAGCTGGCCGCTCCCTATGTGATGCTGGCCGAGGACGACGCCAGCTATATTTCGGGGGCCACCATCGCGGTGACGGGCGGCAAGCCGATTCTCTAGAACCGCTCACCGGGGCAGCCCTCTACGGCTGGTGCGCCTGACGCTCCACGAGGGTCAGCACCGTGTCGATCGCCTTGACGGGATTCTGGTGGCATTCGTCGATCGCCTTGTCGATCGTGGCCTGCTCATGGGGCGCCACGCGGGCGGCGATCATGTGCCAGCGGGCGAACAGCCGGCCCGGCACGTCCCGACGCATGACCTGCTTGACCCGGTGATGGCGGGGGTCGGCGGCGATGCGGGCCAGGGTCCTGTCCACGTCCGCCGCGGCGCCCTCCAGAACCTGGAAGAACCGTCCTGCGCTGACCAGCAGGGCCCCGGTCACGCGATCCCGGCGGTTGTTCCGGTCCGAGACCGACACGATTTCGGCCAGGGTGAGCAAGGCGAGGTCGGGCTGGACCGCCTCGCTGCAGTAGGCGACGCGGATCATGCGGGGCGTTCCCTGCGGGCCGGTCCGGACGACGCGCCGACGTGGAGGCGCGGGTGGATGCGGTGGATCATGACGCTCTCCTCCCGGTTGCGAACGAAGCCTCCCGGACCGGGGTTCCGCCTGCCGGGGGCGCCCGGCGGCGACGATCATGGGCAGGCCGGCCGGCGGCGCCGCGAAGGTGCTGGAAAGACAGGGCTGTTCGCGCGGCGCGGGTGGTCCAGCAACAGGCCGGCCCGGACCGGGGTGTGTCGGAAGCCGGACGCAGACCGATGCGTCGGCCCGGCCGGATCAGCCCCGTTGCCGGAATCTGCAGCGACAGGACAACGCTCTGGCCCCCTGGGCCCTCGACAGCGCCGGCCGGCGCGTCCTCGGCTTGCGCCGCCCCGGGCCGGCCGCCGTCCGGTTCCGGACCTGGCCGACCTGCGCTCCGGTCACGCCGTCAGCGCCAGCCACTCGTCCTCGGTCAGCACCGTCACCCCGTGCTTTTCGGCGTCCTTGAGCTTCGAGCCCGCCCCAGGTCCGGCGACCACATAGTCGGTCTTTTTCGAAACGGAGCCGGACACCCTGGCGCCGAGGCCCTCGGCCCGGGCCTTGGCCTCGTCCCGGGTGAACCGCTCAAGCGCCCCGGTGAAGACCACGGTCTTGCCCGAGACGGGCGAGTCCTGAGCCGGGCGCTCGACGGGTTCGATTTCCGTCAGTTCGGCTTCCAGCGCCGCGACCACGGCCAGGTTGTGCGGTTCGTGGAAGAAGCGGGCCAGCTCGCGCGCCGCCACCGGGCCGACGCCGGAGACGCCCGCGATCTGGTTGAGGATCTCCGACGGGCCCTGCTCGCGGGCCACGCGGGCCCACCGGACAATGGCGGGCCAGTCGCCGGCCAGCTCGGCCAGGCCGCGTCGCGCCGGCGTCGCCATGCCGGGGAAGGCGAGGGCGATCTTCTGGTCCAGCGGCGCGTCGGGCCAGGGGTCCTCGGCCGCAGGCCGCGCCTCGGCCATGAGGGCCAGCACGCGGGGCGAGATGGCGTGGGTCTCGGACAGCCGGGTCCAGGCCTCGCTGGGGACGCCCCTGGCGGCGGCCAGACAGGCGGCCTTCAGTGCGTCCCAGGTCTCATAAGCGCGGGCCAGGACCAGCGACGTCTGCTCGCCGATGTCGCGGATGCCGAGCCCGAACAGGAAGCGGTCCAGGGCGATGACGCGGCGCGCGTCGATGCCGGAGACCAGATTGGCGACGCTGGTCTCGCCATAGCCGTCTTCCTCCCGCAGGACGTCCAGCTTCTCCCTGTCCCGCGCCAGGCGGAAGATATCGGCGGGCTCGTTGATCCAGCCCCGGGCGTGGAAGGCCGCCAGCTGCTTTTCCCCAAGGCCTTCAATGTCGAAGGCGCGGCGGCTGACGAAGTGCTTCAGGCGCTCGATGATCTGGGCCTCGCACACGAGACCGCCGGTGCAGCGCCGCTTGACCTCGTCGCCCTCCCGTACGGCCTCGGAGCCGCAGACCGGGCAATGATCCGGAAAATTGAACGGTTCTGCGTCCTTCGGACGCTTTTCCGAGACCACGCCGAGGATTTGCGGGATCACGTCGCCGGCGCGCTGGAGGATCACTGTGTCGCCGATGCGCACGTCCAGCCGCGCGATCTCGTCCTCGTTGTGCAGGGTGGCGTTGCGCACCACCACGCCGCCGACGGTGACCGGGTGCAGGCGGGCCACGGGGGTGAGGGAGCCGGTGCGGCCCACCTGGATGTCGATGGCCTCCAGCACCGTGGTGGCCTGCTGGGCGGGAAATTTGTGGGCCACGGCCCAGCGCGGGCTGCGGGCCACGAAGCCGAGGCGCTTCTGCCAGTCCAGCCGGTCCACCTTGTAGACCACGCCGTCGATGTCATAGCCCAGGGTGGCGCGGTCGGTCTCCAGACCGCGATACAGGGCCAGGAGGGCGTCGGCGCCCTCCACCCGGGTCGAGCGGTCGTTGACGCGGAATCCCCAGGCCCTGAGCTTCTGCAGCGCGTCCCACTGGGTCTCCGCGAAATCGGCGGAGAACTCGCCCCAGGCGTAGGCAAAGAAGTGCAGCGGCCGCCGGGCCGTGATGGACGGGTCTTTCTGGCGCAGCGATCCGGCGGCGAAGTTTCTGGGATTGGCGTAGGTGCGCTTTCCCTCCGCCTCGGCGGCGGCGTTGAAGGCGTCGAAGGCGTCCGTGGGCGCATAGACCTCGCCGCGAATCTCGATCCGGTCCGGCCAGCCGGCCCCCGCCAGGCGGCGCGGGATCTCGGCGATGGTCTTCAGATTGGCGGTGACGTCCTCGCCGGTGCGGCCGTCGCCCCGGGTGGCGCCGGTGACCAGTTCGCCGTCCACATAGAGAAGGCTGGCCGACAGGCCGTCGATCTTGGGCTCGGCGGTGAAGGCCACCACCTCGTCGCCCGGCAGTTTCAGGAACCGGGCCACGCGGGCGGCGAAGTCGCGCACCTCGCCTTCATCGAAGGCGTTGTCCAGCGACAGCATGGGCACGCCGTGGCGCACGGGCGCGAACTGGGTCGAGGCGGCCGCGCCGACGCGCAGGGAGGGCGAGTCCGGGCTGACCAGATGGGGGAAGCGGGCCTCGATGGCGGCGTTGCGTCGCTTGAGCTCGTCATAGTCCGCGTCGCTGATCTCGGGGGCGTCCTGGCCGTGGTACAGCAGGTCGTGGTGCGCCAGGGCCTCGGCCAGGCGCTGCAGCTCTTCGGCCGCCTCGGCGTCGGTCAGGTTTTCGACGGGGGTGTCGGGCATCGGGGATTCGTCCACTGATTGGGCCGCAATCTAGGGCCGTTGCCGGGCGGCGTCATCGGTCGAGGTCCGATGACAGTTCGTTTAGCTGACGACGCCGTCGGGAAGCGCTACAGCGGGTTCAAACCTCACGGAGTTCCCGATGCGCCCTTCCGTCCTCCCGGCCGCCGTCGTCGCCCTGGTCCTGGCCGCGTGTCAAACGGGCCCGGCGCCGGTCACGCCCGCTACCGCCGCCGGGGCGGTCGTTCCGGCGGCGTCGCGGCAGCTGCTGGAGGACCTGCGCATCCTGTCCCACGACGACATGGAAGGGCGCGACACGGGATCGCCGGGCGGCGAGCGGGCGCGGGCGTATATCGTCTCGCGGCTCGAGGCCCTCGGGGTCGAGGCGCCGCTGACCGGGCGGCTGCAGCCCTGGCGCGCGCCCAATCGCAGCCGCATCGGGGCGGTCAGCTATGACGGGGTCAATGTGGTGGGCCTGATCCGCGGGACCGCGCGGCCCGACCGCTACATCGTGGTCACGGCCCACTACGACCACATGGGGACCTATCAGGGACGGCTGTACAACGGCGCCGACGACAACGCCTCGGGCGTGGCCTCCATGCTTGAACTGGCCGCGCGGCTGAAGACGGACGCGCCGGCCCACTCGGTGCTGTTCGTGGCCCTGGACGGGGAGGAGCGGGGCCTGATCGGCGCCGACCAGTTCATCCAGCGCCCGCCCGTGCCGCTGGAGTCCATCGCCCTGAACGTCAATCTGGACATGACCGCACGGGTCGACGACGGCTATCTGTGGGCCACCGGGACCTGGCAGTATCCGCAGCTGCGCCCGATGCTGGAGCCCATCCAGCCGGTGGGCAGCGTGCGGCTGGTGATGGGCAAGGACACGCCGGACGACAGGGGCGCGGACAACTGGGTGAACAGTTCCGACCACGCCGTGTTTCACCGCGAGGGCATCCCCTTCGTCTATTTCGGCGTGGACTATCACCCCGACTATCACGAGCCCACCGACGACTATGAGCGGGTCGAGCCGGCGCGCTTCATCGCCGCCACCGAGCTGATCGTCCAGGGCTTCCGCGCCATGGACCGGGGTCTGGCGCGGTAGACGGCGGGCGTGATGAATGCTTCCCTCCCGAGGTCATGAGCAAGGGGGGACGTCATGCGCAAATGGATCATCGTCGGGGCCGCGGCCCTGGCCGTCGCGGCCTGCGAGCGGCAGGCGGCGGAGCCGCCGGTCGAGGCGGAGCCGGTCGAGGCGGAGGCTTCTGGCCCGGCCGACGGCCTGAGCGGCTTCAGCCACCAGATCAGCCAGGACGTGTCGGGCTACTACATGCCGGCGACGCCGGTCGAGGTCGGAACCTGGCGGCTGACCAATGTCAGCGTCCTGCCGCAGAGCGACATGGCGGCCTGGGAGGGCGGTGACCGGAGCGACGCCTACGGCCCGGTCATGATCGAATTCGACGACACGGCCAGCCCGACCGGCGTCAACGAACTGGGCGGCGAATATCACACGGTGACGGCGCGGGTGCTGCCCGAGGCCTATGACGTCACCGACGGGCGCGTGCGGTTCCGCGGCCGCTCGCCGGAGCTCGGGATCGTCACCCTGGACGCTGCGCTGGACAGCGAGGCCCTGGGTGAGGCCCGCCGCAACCTGGGCGCCAGCGAAGGCCCGGTCCTGACCGGGACCCTCACGATCGGCGAACACACCTTCGAAGGCCAGCAGTTCCGCTGGTGGATGGGGGACTGAGCGCCGCCGTCCGTCGTGCGAACGGCGGCCGGGACCTCAGTTGACGGTCGCCTTGACGATCTTGCCCGGGGCGCGCGGCGGCTCGCCCTTGGGCAGGGCGTCCACGTGCTCCATGCCCTCGATGACCTGGCCCCAGACCGTGTACTGGCCGTCCAGGAAGGTGGCGTCGTCGAAGCAGATAAAGAACTGGCTGTTGGCGCTGTCCGGGTTCGCCGTGCGGGCCATGGAGCAGACGCCGCGCACGTGCGGCTCCTTGCTGAACTCGGCCTTCAGGTTCGGCTTGGACGAGCCTGACGTGCCGGTGCCGGTGGGGTCGCCGCCCTGGGCCATGAAGCCGGGGATGACGCGGTGGAACACCACGCCGTCATAGAAGCCCTCGGAGGCCAGCTCGGTGATGCGCTCCACGTGGCCGGGAGCCAGGTCGGAACGCAGCTTGATGACCACGTCGCCCGTGCCGGCGCCGGTGTCGAGGGTGAAGGTCAGGGTGTCGGCCATTCGGGCTCTCCGTGTCTAAAGTCGCGGGGGTCATAGCGGTTGAAGCGCGTGAGGGCTATGGAGCGTTCATGAGTCAGGATGAAAAACCGCCCGAACGCCGCCGCATGGTGCGCCCGCCCACGGGCGGCAGCGCCGCCGGGCGCGGCATGGGCCAGAAGATCCGCACGGCGGACAAGAAGTCCCTCTCCAGCCAGGAGTGGATCAAGCGCCAGCTGTCCGACAAGTTCTCTGAAAAGGCGCGCGCCGAGGGCTGGCGAAGCCGCGCGGCCTTCAAGCTGACCGAGATCGACGATCGCCTTCATGTGATCCGGGACGGGTCCCGCGTGATCGATCTGGGCGCGGCGCCGGGCGGCTGGGTTCAGGTGGCGCTGAAGCGGGGCGCCGCCGCGGTGGCGGGCGTGGACCTTTTGCCCATCGAGCCCATCGCCGGCGCCGAACTGATCGAGGCCGACTTCACCGAGCCCGGCGTCGGCGAGCGTCTGATCGATCTGCTGGGCGGCCCGCCGGACCTGGTGCTGTCGGATATGGCCCACAACACCGTCGGTCACCGCAAGACCGACCACATGAAGATCGTCCTGCTGATCGAGGCGGCGGCGGACTTCGCCATCACCTATCTGAAGCCGGGCGGCGCCTTCGTGACCAAGGCCTTCCAGGGCGCGGACCTGGGCGATCTGAAGAACCGGCTGCGCGCCGAGTTCGAGACGGTGAAATTCGTCAAGCCCGAGGCCAGCCGAAAGGACTCGTCCGAGGTCTTCATGGTCGCGCTGAACAAGCGCTAGTCCTCCCGCGCCGCCTGTCGGGGGCTGAATTTGGGCGCGGGGGCCAGCCGCAGGACCTCGCCCTGGTAGCGCTCGTCGTCACCCATGGCGGCGAAGGGCAGGGCGTCGGCCACGGCGTTCAGAAGGGCCTCGACCCAGGGCAGCTCCGCCTTGTGGAAGTCGCCCAGCACGTGGGGCATGACCAGGTGCTTCTCGCCGGGGTGGCCGATGCCCAGGCGGGCGCGGCGAAAATCCGGGCCCAGGTGGCTGATCAGCGAACGCACGCCGTTCTGCCCCGCCGCGCCGCCGCCGGTCTTCATGCGGAAACGGCCGGGGGCCAGGTCGATCTCGTCGTGGAAGACGATCACCTGCGACGGCGGAACCTTGTAGAAGCGCGCCGCCTCGCCCACGGCCCGCCCGCTCTCGTTCATATAGGTCTGCGGCTTTATCAGCAGGGCGCGCACCTCGCCCTTCGGAGTCTCGATCACGCCCTCGGACACCACCGACTGGAACTTGGCCCGCTCGGGCCCGAACCGCCACCGGCGCGCGATGGCGTCCGCGGCCATGAAGCCGATGTTGTGGCGGTTGTTGCGGTACTTGTCGCCCGGATTGCCCAGGCCGGCGAGAATCAGCATGGCGTCCGTCCAGTCCAGATAAGGAAACGGCCCCCTCCGTCGCCGGAAAGGGCCGTCCCGAGCTTCCAGTCCCGAAAGGGAGGATCAGTCTTCCGACGTCTCTTCCGCGCCCGCTTCGGCTTCCGGCGCGGCCTCACCCTCGGCGGCGGCGTCAGCGGCCTCCGACTGGGCGGCCGACGAGACCTTGATCGAGGCGATCATGAAGTCGCGGTCGGTGATGGTGGGGTGGGCGCCCTCGGGCAGGGCGATGTCCGACATGCGGATGGAGTCGCCCAGCTCGCGGCCGGCCAGGTCGACGACCAGTTCTTCCGGGATGAGATCGGCGCGGACAACGATTTCCACCTCGTGGCGGACGATTTCCAGCGAACCGCCCTGACGGAAGGCCGCGCACTCGTCCTGGTTCTTGAAGTGAACCGGGATGGAGATCTTCACATCGCCCTTGGCGTCGACGCGCATCAGGTCGAAGTGCATCGGACGATCCGAAACGGGATCGAACTGGATGTCCTTGGCGATGACGGGCTGCGTCTCCTCGCCGTACTTCAGGGTCACCAGGTGGCCCAGCAGCTTGCCGGTGTAGAGCGACTTGCGGAAGTCCTTCTCGTTGACCGAGATGGCGACCGGGTTTTGACCGCCGCCGTACAGCACGCCAGGCACGAAGCCTTCGCGACGCGCAGCGCGGGCGCCGCCGGTTCCCACGTCCTTGCGGACATCCACGTTCAGAATGATCTCAGCCATCAGGCTCGCCTCAATAACAAAACCGCCGCGCAAAACGGCCCGCGCGGCGGGGGTCGAAACCCTCGAATTCAAGAGCGCGGGTCATTACACGCTTCGACTCGGAAGCGCAACCATGGCCGCGCGGAAAGGCGACGGGCCCGCCGCCGGGCGATCAGTTGGGCGAGGCGGATCCGTTCTCGATCGCCTCGGTCGAAGTGGCGGCGGCGTCGGCCGCCACAGGGGTGGACTGGGCCAGGGCGGTCGGAAGAACCAGCGGCTCGGGCGTGACCGCTTCCGCGGTGCACACGGCCAGATCCCCCATCACGTGACGGCCCGCGCAGAAAATGTGCTCGTAGTGGGGGCGGGCGGCGGCGATGCACTGGTAGAGATTCAGCTTGGACATGCTGAGGCAGAACTGGCTGTTGCGCTCGAGCGTCAGGGCGTCGGTGTTCGGGCGCCACTCCTCGCCGCCCGCGCCCAGGGCCGCCAGGGCGGCGATGGCCAGCGAATTGGCCACTGCGGGGGTGTAGGGCGGCTCCAGGGCGGCGGCGCTGACGCCCAGACCGCTGCCGTCATGGGCGGCGGCGAAAAGGCGCGCGGCATCCTCGGCGTTCGGCATCATCTGGGCTTCGGACAGGCGACGGATGGTCTCGAGGCGGGCGTCCCGGTCCGGCACGGCCTGCTGCGCCCACCGGCGGCGGGGGTCGTTGCGTTCCTGGATGGTGTAGGCGTCCTCGGCGACCACGTGGGCGATGGCGGCCAGCGCCTCCGAATCGGCGCGCAGGGTCGCGACGATGAGCCCGGCGGCGTCGGCGGCGCCCGGCAACTGGGCGGCGTAGGCGGGGTTGGCCACGATGTTCTCGATCACCGCCCGGCGTTGTTCCGCGTCCGCAGCGAAACTGCGCACGCCCTCCACATAGGCCGTCGACTGCAGCGCGAGGATGGCCCCGTAGGCGATCATGCCGCGGGACAGCTGATTGGATTCATAGGCCGCGCCGCGGTTCATGATCGTCTCGATCGTGGCCGCGTCCGTGATGGCGGGATCGATTGTGCGCGCGTCGCGCATGAAGGCCACATAGATTG
>JBALUZ010000092.1:0-11140 GCA_036963825.1 Brevundimonas sp. | reverse complement strand
TCACCACCGCCGCCGACGGCATGGCGCTGGACATCTTCCAGCTGCAGGACGGCGCCGGCGAACCCTACGGCCTGGCCGAACCGCGTCGCCTGCGCCGGCTGCTGGCCGCGCTGGAGCGGGCCGGCCGCGGCGGCGCCGTGACGCCCGCCGACCCGGCCCCCCCGGCCAGCCCGCGCCGCGCCGCCTTCGACGTGCGTCCGGTGGTGATGATCGACAACGCCGCTTCTGAGACCGCCACGGTGATCGAGGTGTCCGGCGCCAACCGGCCGCGCCTGCTGGCCCAGCTGTCCCGCACCCTGGCCGACCTGGACCTCTCCATCCGCTCCGCCCACGTGGTCACCTTCGGCGAGCGGGCGGCGGACTCCTTCTATGTCACCACCGGCAGCGGCCAGAAGATCACCGGCGACAAGCGGCTGGCCGACATCCGCGCGGCTCTGGAGGCGGTGATGGATCAGGCCCCGCCGCCCAGTCCGCGCGGCCGCCCCCTGATCCGGGCCCGCGCCAGCGCCCGCGACGTCTCCGAACTGGGCCGCAAGGCCGCCGTTCCCCCCCGCGCCGAACCACGGTAAGGGCGATCAGCGCCCCGCCCCGGATCTCCCGCCCATGACCATCGAACCCGAAATCCGGGCCTCGGCCTCCACCCATCCCCGAGCCCCCGAGCCGCCGAAGTCGGGCGGGGTGATGCGCTCCTCGGCGGTGTTCAGCGGCCTGACCCTGGTCAGCCGTCTGGCCGGCTTCGCCCGGGACATCGCGGTCACCGCCTTCCTCGGCGCCTCGGCCGGGCCGGCGGCGGACGCCTACAACACGGCCCTCAGCTTCCCGAACCTGTTCCGCCGCATCTTCGCCGAGGGGGCCTTCGCCGCGGCCTTCGTGCCCGCCTATGCGCGCAAGCTGCAGAAGGACGGCGCCCCGGCCGCCGACAAGGTGGCCACCGACGCCCTGGCGGTGCTGGCGGTGGTGACCCTCGCGCTGACGGTCGTGGCCCAGCTGGCCATGCCGTGGCTGATGATGGCCATCAACATCGGGTTTCTGGACGATCCCGCCCGCTACCGGCTGGCGGTGATCCTGACCCAGATCACCATGCCCTATCTGCCGTGCATGGCCATCGCCGCCCTGCTGTCGGGCGTGCTGAACGCGCGGGGGCGGTTCATCGTCTCGGGCGCCTATCCCATCCTTCTGAACGTCATCATGCTGGCGGCCCTGCTGATCTTCCGGGGCGACCAGATCCAGGCGGCCTACGCCGCCTCCTGGGCGGTGCTGGTCTCGGGCGTGGCCCAGGCGGGGCTGTGCTGGTGGGCGGTGCGCAAGGCCGGGGCGGACATCCGCCTGCGCCTGCCGCGCCTGTCGCCGGAGGTGAAGGCCATCATCATCACCGCCATCCCGGCCGCGGTCGGCAATTCGGCCACCCAGATCAACGTCTTCATCTCGGGCAACCTGGCCAGCTTCGTGGACGGGGGCCGCACCTGGCTGGCCACCGCCGACCGCCTGTACCAGTTGCCGCTGGGGCTGGTGGGGGTGGCCATCGGCATCGCCCTGTTGCCCAAGCTGTCCTCGGCGGTGGCGTCCGAGGACCACGCCCAGCAGCAGGCCTCCATGGACGAGGCCATGGTCCTGTCCATGGCCCTGACCCTGCCGGCGGCGGCGGCCATCATGGCCATGCCCCTGTTCCTGATCGACGGCCTGTTCACGCGCGGCGAGTTCCTGGCCTTCGACGCGGTCAACACCGCCCGCGCCCTGTTCCAGTTCGGCTGGGGCGTGCCCGCCTTCATCCTGATCCGCATCCTGGCGCCCGCCTTCTTCGCACGGCAGGACACCCGCACGCCCATGAAATACGCCCTCGTCTCGGTGGCGGTGAACGCGGTGCTGGCCATCGCCCTGTTCAGCGCGGGGCTGGGCGTCTCCGGCATCGCGGCCGCCACCAGCGCGGCGGCCTGGACCAATGCGGGGCTTCTGGCCCTGACCCTGTGGCGGCGCGACCACTACCGGCCCGGCCCTTCGGCCGTCTCGCGCCTGATCCGCGTGCTGGTCGCCAGCGTCGTCCTGGGCCTGATCCTGCTGGGCGCCCAGTGGGCCCGGCCCATGATCGAGGCGCCGGTCGCCGCGGTGCTGGATCACGGCGCCAAGGAGGTCGCCCTGGTTGGCGTCACCGGCGTGGGCGGTCTGGTCTATCTGATCCTGCTGTTCGTCACCCGCGCGGTGACCATTGGCGAGGTGAAGGGCCTGATCCGGCGCGAACGCCGGGCCTGATCCCGGCTTGCTCTCCCGGCGCCGCTGGGGCATTGCCACGCCATGTCCGACGCTGAACCCATCGCCTATTCCGGCCCCCGCCGCATCCTGTCCGGCATCCAGGCTTCCGGCGCCCTGCATCTGGGCAACTACCTGGGGGCGCTGAAGCGCTTCACGGCCCTGCAGGACTCGGGGGCGCCCTGCTTCCTGTTCGTGGCCGACATGCACGCCATCACCGTGTGGCAGGAGCCGGAGAAGCTGGCCGCCCAGACCCGCGAGATCGCGGCCGCCTACATCGCCTCGGGCCTCGATCCGGCGAAGTCGGTGATCTTCCCGCAGTCGGCCGTGCGCGCCCATGCCGAGCTGGCCTGGGTCTTCAACTGCGTCGCCCGCCTCGGCTGGCTGGACCGCATGACCCAGTTCAAGGAGAAGTCCGGCAAGCACAAGGAGCGGGCCTCCGTGGGCCTGTACACCTATCCGGTGCTCCAGGCCGCCGACATCCTGCTCTACAAGGCCACCGAGGTGCCGGTGGGCGAGGACCAGAAGCAGCATCTGGAGCTGACCCGCGACATCGCCGCCAAGTTCAACAACGACTTCGGCGTTCCCGGCTTCTTCCCCCTGCCCGACCCGTTGATCCAGGGCCCGGCCACCCGGGTCATGAGCCTGCGCGACGGCCAGGCCAAGATGTCCAAGTCCGATCCGTCGGACATGAGCCGCATCAACCTGACCGACGACGCCGACGCCATCGCGGCCAAGATCAGGAAGTCGAAGACCGACATGGGCGTGATGCCCGAGCCGGGCGAGGCGCTGGACGATCGGCCCGAGGTGAAGAACCTGATCGCCATCTACGCCGCCCTGTCGGACCAGACCCGCGAGCAGGTGACCGCCGAGTTCGCCGGCCAGGGCTTCGGCGTCTTCAAGCCGAAGCTGGCCGAGCTGGCGGTGTCCTCGCTCGCCCCCGTCACCGCCGAGATGCGCCGTTTGATGAACGATCCGGCCGAGATTGATCGCGTTCTGCAGTCCGGCGCGGGACGCGCCGCCGAAATCGCTGATCCCGTGGTGGACGAGGTCAAGCGCATCGTCGGCTTCTGGCGCGCCTGATTTTTGATCCCGCTCCCTTTTTCGCCCCTATAATGGCGGTCCAGGGGAAAGACGCGGGGGCGATTTCAGACGATTCAGACTCTGTTTTTCGGAGTCTGAAATCGACGGCCGGTTCAGACGATTCAGACTCTCTTTTTCGAGAGTCTGAATTTCAGGCCTAGCTGGTCCAGCGCAGGGTCGCGGCCTCGACCGGATTGGCGAAAGCCCGGCCTTCGGCGCGGCTCTTCAGCCATTCCCGCTTCAGCTGCTGGTACCACTTGGCCTGCTTGTCGGCGTCGTCGATCCAGATCAGGGCCGGGTCGTAGCGCAGGCCCTCGTTCTGCAGGTTCACCATGTCGCCGTCCTGCTTCAGGAAGGCGCGGGCGCCGAGCCTCAGGAACGGGCGGATCAGGCCGAACACCCAGTGGTCGGACCAGAAGATCTGGGTGATCCGGGTCTTCGTCGGGGTCAGGGGCGTCAGGCAGGTCAGGGCCAGCACCTGTCTCTCCCCCACCTGGATGTGCTCCCAGCGATAGCCGGGCAGGCGGAAGGTGATCTCGGTGGCCGGCTTCCCGCCCAGGATCCTGTAGGCGTAGGAGTTGGAGGACGGGGCGTGCCGCACCATGGCGAAGCCGTGCTCGCGCGGCTCGAACGCCTTGGCCTTCTCGTGCTGGCTGTGGGCGCTGCGCCACCACCATTGCTGGTGCACATAGGGACCATGGGCCGGATCCATCAGACCCACCACGGCGTGGTCGATGTGGCTGTCGAAGATCATCGACTCGACCAGCCTGGCGTCGCCGCCCACCACGCCCGGGAACACCGGAGGGTCATGATCAGGCGCGGACGGGCTGCGGGAATCGGCGGCCATCCACACGAACACCAGGCCCTGGCTCTCGACCACCGGGTACGACCGCACCCTGATCCGCCCGGCCTCGAAGGCCTGATCCTTCACCAGGGAGGGAATCGCCGCGCAGACGCCGTCCGGGCGGAAGCGCCAGCCGTGATAGGGGCACTCCACCGTCTCGCCCTCTCCCTCCTTCTGGACCAGCCGTCCGGCCGACAGGGGCGCGGCCCGGTGGGGGCAGATGTCGCGCATGGCGTAGATCTGGCCGGCCCGGGTGCGCCCGATCAGCACCGGCTCGCCCAGCAGTTCGTAGCGCTTGAGGTCCGCAGCCTTCACGTCCCGCGACAGGGCCGCGAAATACCAGGCGTCGGTGAGAAAGCCCTTGCCGAAGGCTGCGGTCGGAGCCCGGGCCTCGGGCGCGGCGGGGGAGGGTGCCATGATCCGTACGTATCCGGCCGCCAGACGGTGCGGCCCGGGAGACTAGGCATACTTTGCATTTCAAAGTAAGGTGTGTTTAAGCTGGTCTCACATGCTCGGGAGATTTTCATGATCCGCCACGCCCTGATGATCGCCGCCGCCGGACTGGCCCTGGTCGCCGCGCCGTCGCTCGCCCAATCCCCGGCCGGTGACCACGGCCCGGCTCATCACGCCCACGGCCACGCCCACGCCGATTTCGCCTCCGACCGCCTGCACGTGAGGGTGGAGGGCGAAGGCCCTGACGTGATCCTCATCCCCGGCCTCAGCTCCTCGCCCGAAATCTGGCAGGGCACGGTGGACCGGCTGGGCGGCGGCTATCGCGTCCACCGGGTCCATGTGCACGGCTTCGCCGGCGCCCCGGCCGGGGGCAACGCCGAAGGGCCGGTGTCCGCGCCCGTGGCCGAGGAGCTCGCCCGCTACATCGCCGAACAGGGCCTCGAGGACCCCGCGGTGATCGGCCACTCCATGGGCGGGACCATCGCCATGATGCTGGCCGCCCGCCACCCCGACGCCGTGGGCCGCCTGATGGTGGTGGACATGGTCCCCTTCATGGGCGCCATGTTCGGCCCCCCCGGAACCACGGCCGAAAGCGTCGCCCCCGTGGCCGAGCAGATCTACGCCGCCCAGGCCGGCAGTCCGCGCGAGACCTGGCTGGCCCAGGCGGAACAGGCCATCATCGGCATGATCCAGACCGAATCCGAACGCGAGGGGCCGCTCCGGCACAGCCGCGACAGCGACCAGCAGGTCTCCGCCGCCGCGTTCCGTGAGCTGGTCGTGACCGACCTGCGGCCCGAGCTGTCGGCCATCACGGCGCCGACCGAGGTGCTGTACGTGAAGTTCAACGATCCGCGCATGACCCCCGAGATCACCGACATGATCTACCGGATGTCGTTCCAGACCCTGCCGGACGTCGAGCTGACGCGGGTGGACGACGCCGCCCACTTCATCATGCTGGATCAGCCGGACCTGTTCGCCGAGCGGGTGCGGGCCTTCCTCGACTGACGAAAAAGTCGTAAGTTGACGTTGACGTAAACGTAGCATTTCGTCGGCAAACGCGCTAAGGAAGCGTCCTCAAAGGAGACGCACCCATGGCCGACGCCTACATCTTCGACGCCGTGCGCACGCCGCGCGGCAAGGGCAAGAAGGACGGATCCCTTCACGAGATCACCGCCCTGTCCCTCGCATCCCAGGTTCTGGAGGCCTTGCGCGACCGCAACGGCCTGGACACCGCGCAGGTGGATGACGTGATCCTGGGCTGCGTGGCCCCGGTGGGCGAGCAGGGCGCCGACATCGCCCGCACCGCCGTGCTGACCGCCGGCTGGTCGCAGCTGACCGCCGGCGTCCAGATCAACCGCTTCTGCGCATCCGGCCTCGAGGCCGTGAACATGGCCGCCGCCAAGGTGGCCTCCGGCGAGGCCCGCATGGCCGTGGGCGGCGGGGTCGAGGCCATGAGCCGGGTGCCCATGGGCTCCGACGGCGGGGCCTGGCCCATCGACCCGTCCAGCGCCATCCCGACCTATTTCGTGCCCCAGGGCGTCTCGGCGGACATGATCGCCTCCAAATACGGCTTCAGCCGCGACGACGTGGACGCCTATTCGGTGGAGAGCCACAGGCGCGCCGCCGCCAGCTGGGCCGACGGCCGCTTCAGGAAGTCGGTGGTGCCGGTCAGGGACCAGCTGGGCCTGACCATTCTGGACCACGACGAGACCATCCGGCCCAAGACCGACATGCAGACCCTGGGCGGTCTGAACCCCTCGTTCCAGATGATGGGCGAGATGGCCTTCGACGCCGTGATCAACCAGCGCTACCCCGAGGTGGAGCGGGTCAACCACGTCCACACCCCCGGCAACTCCTCGGGCATCGTGGACGGTTCGGCCGGGGTGCTGATCGGCACCCTCGAGGCCGGCAAGGCCCTGGGCCTCAAGCCGCGCGCGCGCATCAAGGGCGCCGCCTCCATCGGTTCGGAGCCCTCCATCATGCTGACGGGACCGGAGCCCGTCACCCGCAAGCTGCTGGGCCGCCTCGGCATGGAGGTGGGCGACATCGACCTCTACGAACTGAACGAGGCCTTCGCCGCCGTGGTCCTGCGCTACATGCAGGCCCTGGACATCCCCCATGACAAGATCAACGTGAACGGCGGCGCCATCGCCATGGGCCACCCCCTGGGGGCCACCGGGGCCATGATCCTGGGCACGGTGCTGGACGAGCTGGAGCGCTCGGACAAGACCACCGCCCTGGCCACCCTGTGCATCGGCGGCGGCATGGGCACCGCCACCGTCATCGAACGCGTTTGATCCGGGAGAGATTGACCATGGAAACCTTCAAGATCGACGTTGATGCCGACGGCATCGCCCTGATCACCTTCGACGTCCCCGGGCGGTCGATGAACACCCTGACCGGCAAGGTCATGCAGGAAATCCCCGAGTGGGTCGAACGGGTGAAGACCGACGACGCCATCAAGGGCGCGGTCCTGACCTCGGGCAAGAGCTCGGGCTTCTGCGCCGGCGCCGACCTCGGCGACATGGCCGCGGGTATGCTGGGCGGATCCGACCTGCAGGCGGCCTTTGACGCCGGCTGGCGTCTGAACGGCGCCCTGCGCGCGCTGGAAACCTGCGGCAAGCCGGTGGCGGCGGCCATCAACGGTCTGGCGCTGGGCGGCGGGCTTGAGCTGACCCTGGCCTGCCACTACCGCGTGGTCGGCGACAGCCCGAAGATTCAGCTGGGCCTGCCCGAGATCAAGGTCGGCCTGTTCCCCGGCGGGGGTGGCACCCAGCGTCTGACGCGCCTGATCGGGGTGCAGGCGGCGATGATGGCCATGACCGAGGGCAAGTCTTTCCGCCCCAACGACGCCAAGGGCGCCGGCATGGTGCATGAAGTCGTGCCGGTCGGCACCGAGGTCGAGGCCGCCAAGGCTTGGGTCAAGGGTGGCGGCAAGGCCACCCAGCCCTGGGATGACAAGGGCTTCAAACTGCCCGGCGGCGGTCCCTATCACCCGGCGGGTATCCAGAACTTCCTGGTCGGCAATGCCATGCTGCGCAAGCAGACCTACGGCAACTATCCCGCCGCCATGAACCTGATGAAGGCCGTCTATGAGGGCGTGCAGCTGCCCATGGACGCGGCCCTGCGCGTCGAGACCCGCTATTTCATCAAGACCCTGATGACCCCTCAGGCCCAGGGCATGATCCGCAGCCTGTTCCTGTCGAAGCAGGAGCTGGACAAGGGCGCGCTGCGTCCCGCTGATGTGCCGAAGTCGGACCCGAAGAAGGTCACGGTCCTCGGCGCCGGCATGATGGGCGCGGGCATCGCCTATGTGAACGCCATGGCCGGCATCGAGACCATCCTGATCGATCGCGACCAGGACGCCGCGGACAAGGGCAAGGCCCATGTCGAGGAACTGCTGAAGAAGCGCCTGTCGCGCGGCCAGCTGACCCAGGACAAGTTCGACGCCCTGCTGGCCTCGGTCACCGCCACCACCGACTATGACCACATCAAGGGCTCGGACCTGGTCATCGAGGCCGTGTTCGAGAACCGCGAGATCAAGGCGGATGTGACCAAGCGCGCCGAGGCTCAGCTGGAGCCGGGTGCCATCTTCGGCTCCAACACCTCGACCCTGCCGATCACCGGCCTGGCCGAAGCGTCGGTGCGCCCCGAGGACTTCATCGGCATCCACTTCTTCTCGCCGGTCGACAAGATGATGCTGGTCGAGATCATCCTCGGCGAAAAGACCGGCAAGGCGGCGATCGCCAAGTCGCTCGACTATGTGATGAAGATCAAGAAGACCCCGATCGTCGTCAACGACGGCCGCGGCTTCTACACCTCGCGCTGCTTCGGCACCTATGTGGCCGAGGGTCTGGCCATGCTGGAGGAGGGCTACGCCCCCGCCATGATCGACAACATCGGTCGAGCCACCGGCATGCCGCGCGGCCCGCTGGAGATGCACGACGACGTGGCGCTCGACCTGTCGGTCAAGATCACCAAACAGACCAAAGCCGACCTGGGCGACAAGTTCACGCCGCAGCCGGGCATGGAGATCGTCGAAAAGATGGTCGAGGAGCTGGGACGCTATGGCCGCAAGAACGGCAAGGGCTTCTACGACTACGACAGCAAGCCCAAGACGCTGTGGAAGGGCCTGTCCGAGCTGGCCCCGGTGAAGATCGCCGAATCCACGCCCGAGCTGGTCGAGGACCAGAAGCGCCGCCTGCTCTACCGCCAGGCGGTCGAGGTGGCGCGCTGCTGGGAGGAGGGCGTCATCGACGACCCGCGCGAGGCCGACGTGGGCGCCATCCTGGCCTGGGGCTTCGCCCCCTGGACCGGCGGGCCGATCACCATGATCGACCAGATCGGCCTCAAGGCCTTCGTGGAGCAGGCGGACAAATACGCCGAAAAATACGGCGAACGCTTCACCCCGCCCCGGCTGCTGCGCGACATGGCGGCCAGGGGCGAGACCTTCTACGGCAAGTTCGCGGGCAAGAAGGCGGCCTGACCGTCCTCTGACGACTGAATCGACTGCACGGGCGCGTCGGGAGAACCCCGGCGCGCCCGGTGCGTTAGGGGGCGATGGAAAAATCGCCGTCAGCCGCCAAGCCCGCCAGGATCTCCGAACAGCGGGCCGATGACGGCCGTCTGCTGCGCCAGACCGTTCTGGTCGCCGGCGTGGTGGTGGCGGCCCTGCTGGTCTGGCAGCTCAGCCACATCCTGCTGCTGGTGTTCGGCGCCATCCTGCTGGCCCTGATCCTCAGCACCGCGGCCGAGCCGTTCGAGCGGTACGCGAAGCTGCCGCCCCGCCTGGCCGTGCTGGCGGCCCTGGTGTCCATCATCGCCCTGATGACGCTGGGCGGCTGGATTTTCAGACGCGAGATCTCGAGCCAGGTTTCTGATCTGGCCGCCCGCCTTCCGGAGGCCTGGGAGGCGGCGCGCGGGCAGCTGGCCAGCCTGCCGTTCGGACCGGAGGTGGTGGAGCGGCTGGACGGCTTCATCGAGCGCGTCAGCCAGGGGGGCGGCGCAGACGCCCCGGCGCCGCAGGCTGACTCCGGCGACGGCGCGCCGGGCGTGGCCCCGGCGCCGCCGGTGGCGGACAGCGGCCTGTTGTCCGGAGAGGTCTTCTCCAACGTGGGCGCCTTCGCCGGCCTGGTCGCCAGCGTGCTGGGCGAGCTGATTCTCGTCATCTTCGCCGGCGTCTTTCTGGCCCTCAATCCCCGGAGCTACAGGGCCGGGGTGGTGCGGCTGTTCGAGAAGCGCAGCGCCGCCACCGCCGACATCGTCGGCAAGGCGTTCGACGTCGCCGGGACGGGCCTGCGCCGCTGGCTGCTGGGCCAATTGGCGGCCATGGCCGCGATCGGGGTGATCACCGGACTGGGCGCCTGGGCCATCGGCCTGCCCTCGCCCCTGGCGCTGGGCATGATCGCGGGCGCGCTGGAATTCGTGCCCATCGTCGGCCCGGTCGTCGCGACCATTCCGGCGCTGCTTCTGGCCGCCACCATGGGGCCGGAGATGATGCTGTGGACGCTGCTGCTCTATGTCGCCATCCAGCAGGTGGAAGGCAATCTGATCATGCCGCTGGTGCAGAAGCGCATGGTGTCGCTGCCGCCGGTCATCAGCCTGTTCTCCATCCTCATCTTCGCCGCCCTGTTCGGCCCGCTGGGGGTCATGCTGGCCACGCCGCTGGCGGTGCTGGGCTTCGTCCTGATCAAGGGCGTGTATCTGGACGAACCGATCAGCGAGAAGGATGCTGCGTCCTCCAGCTGACGAGGAGCGCCCCATGGATCGCCGCCTGATCGCCGCCGACGGCCTGACCCAGTCCGTGCTTGAGGCGGGCGAGGGCCCCCTGGTCCTTCTGATCCACGGCTTTCCGGAGCTGGCGATCAGCTGGCGCGCCCAGATCGAGGCCCTGGCCGCGGCGGGCTATCGCGTGGCGGCCCCGGACATGCGCGGCTACGGCGGAACCGGCAAGCCGCCGCGCACGGAGGATCACACCATCCTGCACCTGGTGGGCGACATGGTGGCCCTGGTGCGGGCGCTGGGCGCGCGGTCGTGCGTCGTGGCGGGCCATGACTGGGGCTCGGCGGTGGCCTGGCACTGCGCCCTGATGCGGCCCGACGTGTTCACCGCCGTGGCCGGCCTGTCGGTGCCGTTCCAGCCGCGCCGCGCCAAGGGGCCGCCCGTCGCCGCCATGCGGGCCATGGCCGCGCGCGCGGGGACCGGCGACCTCTACATCACCCGGTTCCAGGATCCGGACGCCCACGGTCCTTTCGATGCGGATCCCGAGACCGCCCTGAGAAAGATGTTCTGGGCCTATGACGGGGCCACGCCCCGGGAGCACCGTCACACCGGCTTCCTGAAGCCGGGCGAGTCCATGACCGCCGGCATCAGCGATGCGGCCAGCCTGCCGCCGTGGATGACCCCGGCCCACTTCGCCGAGTACGTGGCGGCCTTCCGCGCGGGCGGGTTCAGGGGGCCGCTGGCCTGGTACCGCTGCCTGGACCTGAACTGGGCGCTGACCGCCTGGCTGCAGGA
>JBALUZ010000091.1:0-11391 GCA_036963825.1 Brevundimonas sp. | reverse complement strand
CAGCCGCAGGATGTCCTCGCGGTTCTCCTCCTGGATGATGTTGACGATGTCATCGACGGTGATCTGGCCCACCAGACGGCCGCCGAAATCCACCACCGGCGCCGAGATCAGGTGGTATTTCTCGAAGATGTAGGCCACCTCTTCCTGGTCCTGGTGCACCTCGATCTCGTTGACCGGCTCCATCAGGGCCGACAGCTTCACGTCCCGCGCCGAGCGCAGCAGGCGGCTGACCGCCACCCCGCCGACGGGCCGGTACTGGGGGTCGACCACATAGATGTCGAAGAACAGCTCGGGCAGGTCCTCGCCCTGGGCCCGCAGGTGGTCGATGGTGTCGCCCACGCTCCAGAACTCGGGCGCCGCCATCACCTCGCGCTGCATCAGGCGCCCGGCGGTGTCCTCCTCGTAGCCCAGCGAGCTCTCGATGGCGGCCCGGTCCTGTTCGGGCATGGCGGCCAGCACCGCGCGGCGCTGGTCGTCCTCCATCTCCTCCACCACCGCGGCGGCGTCGTCGGAGTCCAGCTCCTGCAGCGCCTCGGCCAGGGCGCCCGAGGGCAGCCGCTCCAGCACCTGCTCGCGGATGCTGTCGTCCAGCTCCGGCAGCACCTCGGCCAGCACGTCGGGCGCCAGCCACAGCACCAGCACCGAGCGGTGCTCGGAGGTGAGGAAGCCCATCAGGTCGGCGATGTCGGCGGGGTGCAGGTCTTCCAGCAGGTCCCGCAGCCGCTCGCCGTCGCCGGCGTCGGCCGCATCCACCACCTTCTCCACAAAGGCGGCGGTCAGGGCGTAGTCGTCGCCCAGGTGTTCGTCTTCGTCGGTTTCCGGATCAGCGCCGGCCGGGGCGTCGCGCACGTCGTCAATGGTCACGAGCGTCCTCCCCTTTCAGCAGGTCAGTCCTGTTGGCCGGCTTCCGGGCAAAACCGGCAAGCGGCTGATTTGCCGATACGAACCGTCACCCTACCCGTCATCGCCGGGCTTGTCCCGGCGATCGATACGCGCCGACGCCGCCGGGCGAGCCCGAAACGCTCCGTGATCATGGATTCCCGGCACAGGACCGGGAATGACGAATACGGGAACAAGGGCCGATCACTCGTCCCTCAAGATGATGGTGCGGTCGAGAAGACTCGAACTTCCACTCCGGTTAGGGAACAGCGACCTCAACGCTGCGCGTCTACCAATTCCGCCACGACCGCTCGCATCGGAGCGGGGGCAATAGCCGAGGATGACCGGAAAGGAAAGGGGCTTCGCGGCCGAAAGCCATTCTCCCCTGCCCGCCTCCTGTTAAGGGCGAACGCCGCCTGCCCGGCGGGTGCGACGGGGTGCGGCGCGCGGCGCAGACGCGGCGCGCGCGAACCGACGCCGCGATCCATCGGAAGCCGCGCTGGCCGCGGGAGGCCAGACCGGCTATCACCCCCGCCATGCAGACCACCACGCGCGCTTCCGTTCTCGCTCTCGGTCTTTCGGCTGTCGCCACAGCCGCCTGGGCTCACGTCAAATGGTTCGAGGAATACGAGGTCTCCGCTGCCCCGGTTCCCATCACCACGACGCTGTCACTGCCGGCCTTCTGGCTGGCCATCGCGCTGGTGACGGTCTTCTTCGCGGCGGCGACCGTGCTGGAGCGGCAGCGCCTGGGCCAGACAGTGACGGGCGCCCTGGACACGGGGACCCGTCTGTTGCGGGACCACGCGGACGCCTTCATGGCCGCCGTCCTGGCGGCGTTTTTCGTCGCTCTCTTCGCCGTCGGGGGCTCCTATCTCACCCCCGACCTGAAGACCGATTCCGAGCTCCTGCCATGGGCCCAGCTGGTGATCGCCATCCTGGTGATCTGGCGGCGAACCCGGCCGGTGGCGGCCGTGCTGATTGTCCTGTTGTGGGCCGTCGCCCTGGCGAACTACGACCTCTTCCACCTCTATGACTACCTGGCGCTCGGCCTGGGGCTGGCCGGGTTCCTGTTCCTGTCAGGCATGAAGGACGGGAAATGGCGGGATCGCCGCTTCGCCGTCCTGCGGTGGGGCATCGCCCTGGCCCTGATGTGGTCCAGCATGGAGAAATTCATGTATCCGCAGTGGTTCATGCCGCTGCTGGAAGAGAAGCCCTTCCTCGCTTTCGGCATTCCGTTCGGACCGTATACGACCATGGCCGGGGTCGCCGAATTCACCCTCGGCTTCGGGCTTCTGTGGACGTCGCTGGTGCGACGTCTGTCAGCGGTCGCCTTGTTCGCCCTGATGTTCTCGGCGGTCTATCCGTTCGGCCGCATCGATCTCATCGGACACGCCACGATCCTGGCGGCCCTGCTGATCGCCATCGCCGACCCCCTGCGCGACCACGACATGGCGGTGACGCCGCGTGACCGACGGGCGACCTGGCTCGTGCCCGTCGGCCTGACCATCGCCCTGGCGGTGACCATGCTGTCGTACGTGGGGCAGCACTACCTGATCTACAGGGTGCTGGACGGGCCCGTCGCTTCGCTTCTGCGTCCTGAATCCCGGGACGCCTCGCCTCAGGGCGTGCCCCCCGGCGGCTTCTGGCGCGGCAACGAGCACTATCACGGCGGAGAAGGCGCGGCTGCGGCGCCTGAAGCCGGCGCCACCGCCGCCATGATGGAGTCGATGGACCGCATGCATGCCGAAATGAACCAGATCCAGGTGACTGGCGATCTGGATCGGGATTTCGTCGCGCTCATGGTTCCTCACCACCAGTCCGGCGTGGATATGGCCCGGGTGTATCTGGAGAGCGGCGCTGATCCCGAGCTGCGCCGTCTGGCCCAGCAGATCATCGACGGACAGGAAGCGGAGATGCACCACATGCGCGAGGAGGCCGGCGCTCGGCCTGCCGGGTCCCCCGATCAGGCAGGGCGTTGAGACGCTCGACCGCCCTCGCCGCCTTGCCATCCCCCTGACGACCCGCCACACCTCCCCTGCGAACCCCGGGGGCGGCCATGACGGATTTCGAGTTCACCTTCGCCCTGTTCGGGCTGCTGCTGGGCCTGTCGCTGGCCGAGGTGCTGTCCGGTCTGGCCCGGGCCATCGAGGCGCGGCTGCGGCTGGGCGCGGCGGTGCGGATCGGCTGGCTCACCCCCCTGCTGGGCGCCTTCGTCTTCCTCGATCTGCTGTCCTTCTGGCAGGCCGCCTGGGTCACCCGGGACGTGTTCCAGGTGTCGGGCATGACCCTCATGACGGTGTCGGCCTTCGCCGGGGCCTACTATCTGGCGGCGTCGCTGGTGTTTCCGCGCGGCATCGCCGCCGCTGCCGACATGGACGACCACTTCTTCCGCGTCCGGCGCATCGTCATCGGCGTCATGTTCGTCCTGATGATGGTCCAGCTGGCGGTCTATGCGGCCACGCCGGCGCTGTCGGTCTGGCTGATGAACCCGCTGTCCCTGACCATGACCGCCATTCTGGCCGGACTGATGATCACCGCCATGGTCGTGCGCGGCCAGGTCTGGGCCCGCCTGGCCATGATCGCCCTCGTGGCGCGCTACATCGTCGTCTACCTGCTCTGATGCGCGGGGCCGGCGCCCTACGCCGCGCCCGCCATATAGTCGTACAGGTCCGCCGGGCGGGTCACGGTGATGGCGATGCGGTCGTCGTTGATGGTGATCTCGCCACGCGCCACCGGGTGGTTGTTGGCCAGGATCCAGACCTCGTCGTGCTCGCCGGCGTCCAGCGGGATCACGGCGCCCCGACCCATGCGGAGCAGCTGCGCCATGGGCAGCACGGAACGACCGAGCACCACGGAGATCTCGACGTTTACGGATTCAATCTGACTCATCGGGTGTACTGACGCGGTTACTGGGGTGTTCTGGTCTTGCATGGCTGCCCCCTGCCGCCACATTGGACCGATCATGCTTTCCCAGCCGTTAAGTTCTCCACCCGATCTGGCCCGCCTGCGCCGCGACGACGGGCGGCCGGCGCAGTGGGTCACGGCCCCCGCCCCGGTCCCCTATGAGACCGCCGTGGCCGTGATGGAGGACCGGGTCGCCGCCATCCACGCGGGCGAGGCCGAGGAGATGGTCTGGCTGCTGGAGCACCCGCCCCTCTACACCGCCGGCGTCTCGGCCCGCCCCGACGACCTGATCGACGCCCGCTTTCCGGTGTTCGCCACCGGACGGGGCGGCCAGTACACCTACCACGGCCCCGGCCAGCGGGTGGCCTATGTGATGCTGGACCTGAACCGGAGGGGCCGCGACGTGCGGGCCTTCGTGCGCGGGCTGGAGCAGTGGATCATCGGCGCCCTGGCCGCCTTCAACGTGGAGGCCGACGTGCGCGACGGCCGCGTGGGCGTCTGGGTCGAGCGCCGCTTCGTCGGCGACGACGGGTCGGCCCGCAGCCGCGAGGACAAGATCGCCGCCATCGGGGTCAAGGTGCGCCGCTGGGTCAGCTTCCACGGGGTCAGCCTGAACGTGGAGCCGGACCTGTCCCACTTCGACGGCATCGTCCCCTGCGGCATCCGCGAGCACGGCGTCACCAGCCTGGCCGACCTGGGCCTGATCGCCGGCATGGACGAGGCGGACGCCGCCCTGAAGGCGAGCTTCCAGCGGGTGTTCGGGCCGGTCAGTTCCGGCGCGGCGTGAACCAGCTGGGCGCGGCGGGCGGCGCGCAGTTGCGCTGCATGCCCAGGCCTTTCAGGAACGCCCGGCGCTGACGCCCGGCCTGGATCGCCGCCTGCACCTCACGGCTGTGCTGCTCGGCCCCCGTCAGGCGACGGACCCAGCTGCGCAGGGGAATGAAGTCGGTGGTGGTGTCGCGGATGGCGTCCAGGGTGGCGTCGGCCGCCGCGTCCGCGGCGATCTCGCTGTTGAGAGAGCCGTCCTGGGGCGTGGGCTCATCCAGGTCCGGGCCGAGGGCGTCGTCCAGCCGCCGGACCTCGGCGGCGATGGTCGAGCACCGCTCCATGTTGCGCATGTCATAGGGCGCGGCCTGGGCCTGCAGCAGCACCGTCGGAATGGTCTCGCGGCGCAGGTTCAGGTCTTCCAGGGGGGCGGTGGCGGCGTCGGCGAAGCCCTCGCGCACGGTCCCCACACCGTCCCCCGCCGAACGGGCGGCCATGCAGGCGTTCAGGGCCAGCGCGGACAGGCAGATCACGGAAACGGTCAAGGTTCTCATCATGATACCTTTAACGCATTTTCGGCCACTTGGTTGTGGGAATCGTCACGAGGCCCGGGCCGCGCCGCAAAGCCGTGCAGCGCCCGCTCCAGGGCCGGGAAATCCTCGGCCACATGGACCGCCCCGGAGGCCAGCACCTCCCCGGCGGTGTGGAAGCCCCAAGCCACCCCCTGCGGCCGCACGCCGGCGTTGAGGGCCATGCGCATGTCGTGGCTGGTGTCGCCGATCATCACCGTCCGTTCCGGGACGCCGCCGCAGACGCTCATGGCGCGGATCAGCATGGCCGGGTCCGGCTTGCCCGGGCCGTCGTCGGCGCAGTGGCTGCTCAGGAACAGATCGGCCCAGCCGCCCCGGGCCAGGTTCCGCTCCACCCCCCGCCGGGACTGGCCGGTGGCCAGGGACAGCCGCCAGCCGTCCCGCTTCAGCCGCTCCAGCAGGTCGGCCGCGCCCGCATACAGCGGCTCCTCGAACCCGGGCCGCGCGTGCATGGCCCGGAAGGCGCCCTGATACGCCGCCACGAATTCCGCCAGCTCCGCATCGGTCAGGCCCGGCCCCAGCTGTCCCAGGGCCTCGTGCAGCGACAGGCCCACGATCTGGCGCACCGCCTCGTAGCCGGGCTCCGGCAGCCCCACCGCCCGGGCTGCGGTCACCGCCGCCTCCAGGATCGCCGCCCGGCTGTCCACCAGGGTGCCGTCGATATCAAACACCGCCAGCGGCGCGTCGCTCGCCGTCCTCATCTCTGCCGTTTCACCCCGGCGAAGGGATCCTCGTCCGCCTCGTCCTCCGAGAAGCCGAAATGGGCGAAGCCGGCCTTCATCTCGGGGCTCAGCGGCGCCTCGACGATCAGCTTGCCGCCGCCGGGATGGTCCAGCTCGATGCGCCGCGCATGCAGCTGCAGCTTCAGCGGACCCGACAGTTCGTTCGAGGCCTCGTCTCCATATTTGGGGTCGCCCAGAATGGGATGGCCCATGGCCTTCATGTGCGCCCGCAGCTGATGGGTCCGTCCCGTGAACGGCCGCAGCGCCATCCAGCTGGCCCGGTGCGCCGCCCGGCTGATGGTGGCGAAGGCGGTCTCGGCGGGCTCGGCCCCGTGCTCCTTGGGGTCGGCGGGGCGCATGATCTCGAAGTCGTTGATGCCCGACTTCTTCAGCGCCAGGTCGATCTGCCCGGCGCCCGGCTTGGGCGCCCCCATGACGATGGCCCAGTAGGTCTTCTTCGCCTGACGCCGGGCGAAAGCGCCCGACAACCGCTTGGCCGCCTCCGGCCCCTTGCCCAGCAGCAGCACGCCCGAGGTGTCCCGGTCCAGCCGGTGCACCAGACGCGGCCGCTCCAGCCCCTCGCCCCAGGCCGACAGCAGCCGGTCCACGTGCTTCGTGGTCTTGGTGCCGCCCTGCACCGCCAGCCCGGCGGGCTTGTTCAGGGCGATCACCATGTCGTCCTCGAACAGCACCAGCGACTTCGCATAGGCCGCGTCCCGGTCGCTCAGCGTCGGTCGCTCGCCCGGCGTCTTCTCCACCGGATCGGGTATGGGCGGCACCCGCACCGCCGCGCCCGCGGTCAGCCGGTCTTCCGGCTTCACGCGCGATCCGTCCACGCGGATCTGGCCCGATCGCGCCATCTTCTGCACCTGCACATGGGACAGGTGCGGCCAGCGCCGCTTGAACCAGCGGTCCAGCCGGATGCCGTCCTCGGCCTCGGCCACGTACAGGGTTTTCACTTCACGGCTCATGGGCCGCCTTATAGGCCGTCAGCGCGCGGGCGCCATCCCGGCTACCACAGGCGCCGGGCGATCATCAGACCCGCGAACAGGGCGACCACCGACAGCACCACCGACAGGCTCACGTAGCCCGCGGCCAGCCCCATCTGCCGCCGCTCGATCATCAGGGCGGTCTCCAGCGAGAAGGCGGAGAAGGTGGTGAAGCCGCCCAGCAGGCCCACGCCCAGCAGCAGCCTCAGCCGCTCGTGATCCACGCCCGGCCCGGCCTTCAACGCCAGCCAGCCCGCCAGCAGCCCCATCAGCAGCCCGCCCAGCACATTGGCCGTGAAGGTCCCCGCCGGCCACGCCAGACCCGGCGCAAATCGTCCGGCCGCCAGCCCCAGGGCGTAGCGCGCCATGGCCCCCACAGCCCCGCCCGCCGCCACCATCAGAAATCGTGTCATGATCCCAACCTACGCTGTTTCCGACTCGCCCGTGAAGGAGCTTTCCATGCTGGATCTGACCCTCGCCGTCCTGCACCACGTCCTCGTTTTCGGCCTCGTGGCCATGATCCTCGGCCAGAGAATCCTGCTGCGCACGGCGCCGCTGGACGTGGACCGGCTGGGGCGGCTGGACGCCGGGGTGGGCGGAACGGCGATGCTGGTCCTGATCGTCGGGGTCTGCCGGGTGGTCTGGGGCGGCAAGGGCTGGATGGCCTATGAGACCAACCCCTTCTTCTGGGCCAAGATGGCCGCCTTCGGCCTGATCGCCGCCGCCTCGATCGCGCCGACGCTCCGCTTCATGGCCTGGCGGCGCGCCCGCCGCACCGATCCCGCCTTCCAGCCCGGGCCGGGCGATGTGGCGAACGTCCGTCGCTGGCTGGGCGTCGAGGCGCTTCTGCTGCTGCCGCTGCTGGCGTCCGCCGCCGCCATGGCGCGCTGGCCGTTCTAGCCCAGCCGCCAGGTGCTGAGCACCGGCCCCTGCGGCGTCTCCAGCCAGCGTCCGCCGACGCCGAACACCGCCTGCAGCACCGCCGGCGCCAGCGCCTCGCGGGCCGGGCCGTCGGCGGCGATGCGCCCCTGGTCGATCACCACCACCCGGTCCGCGTAGCGCGCGGCCAGCGACAGGTCGTGCAGGCTGACCAGCACCGCGGCCCCGGCCTCGGCGCGGCTGCGCAGCACCTCCATCACCAGCAGCTGGGCGTCCGGATCCAGTCCCGCCGCCGGCTCGTCGGCCATCAGCGCCGGCGCCCCGGTCGCGAGGAAGCGCGCAAACAGCACCCGCGCCCGCTCGCCGCCGGACATTTCGGCCACGCCCCGCGCGGCCAGATCCCCCGCGTCGATGTCCGTCAGGGCCTCCAGCGCCCGGTCCCGCGCCTCGCCGCCCGACAGGAAGGGCGCGCCCAGGGCGGCCACCTCGACGGCCGGCATGTTCCAGGCGATGCGGCGGTCCTGCGGCAGCCAGGCCGCCCGCCGGGCCCGCTCGCGGGCGCTGAGGTCCGCCAGCGGGAGCCCGTCCAGCCGCGCCTCGCCCGCCGCCAGCGCCAGCACCCCGGCCAGGGCCCGGATCACGCTGGTCTTGCCCGCGCCGTTCGGCCCGGTCAGTGCCACCACCTCGCCGGGCAGGACGCTCAGGTCGACGCCGCACAGCACCTCCCGCCCGTCCAGCCGCGCCACGGCCCCGCTCAGCGACAGGGCGCTCACAGCCGCCACTCCCGGGCCGCGCGCCAGGCGATCAGGGCGAACAGCGGCGCCCCCACCAGCGCGGTGAAGACCCCCAGCTTCAGCTCCTGATCCGTCGGCGTCATCCGGGCCGCCAGATCGGCCAGCACCAGGATCAGCCCGCCCGCCAGGGCGGCGGGCAGCAGCACCCGGCCCGGATCGCCGCGCACCGCCCGGCGCACCAGATGCGGCGCCGCCAGCCCCACGAAGCCGATCACCCCCGCCACCGCCGTGGCCGCCCCGGCCGCCAGCGCCGCGGCGATCAGGGCCGCCGTGCGCACCCACCCCATGGACAAACCCGACGCCGCCGCCGTCTCGTCGCCCAGGGTCAGCATGCGCAGGCCCGACGACGCGAACGCCGCCAGCACGCCGGCGATCAGCACCAGCGGCGTGACCCAGGCCACGTCGACCCAGCTGCGGTTCTGGACCGAGCCCAGCAGCCAGCTCATCACCTCGGCCGAGGCGATGGGGGACGGGGACAGATTGAAGATCAGGGCCGTGGCCGCGCCCGCAAAACTGGACAGGGCCACCCCGAACAGGATCAGGGCCTCCGGCGCCCGCACCCGGGCGGCGAAGATCACCAGCGCCGCCCCGGCCAGGCCCGCGCCGATCAGGGCCGCCGCCGCCACCGCCCCCGGCACGGCCGCGCCGCCGACGACGATGGCCAGGGCCGCGCCCAGCGCCGCCGACGCCGACACCCCCAGCACGCCGGGATCGGCCAGCGGATTGCGCAACAGTCCCTGCAGCACCGCCCCCGACAACCCCAGGCCCGCGCCGACCATCAGGGCGCAGACCACGCGCGGGGCCCGGACACGCCAGAGCACCTCGGCCTCCACCGAGGCGGGATCCGCAAACGCCAGTCGGTACTGGTCCGCCGTCAGGGCGACCTCGCCCAGGGTCAGGGCGAAAGCGGCCGCGACCAGAATCGCCAGCCCCAGCAGCAGCGACAAACGCACCGTCATGGCTCCGCCCCCTCCACAGCCAGTCGCTCGGCCGCCTCGGCGGCGAACCAGGCCGGACAGCCCATCAGGCTTCCCGGCAGGCTGACCACCTCGCGGCGCCCCATCAGGCGGCGCAGGGCCGGATGCCGCCCCGCGCCGCGCCAGTCTGCCCGCACCTGCTCGTAAAAGGCCAGCACGAACCGCGCCGGCGGCTCAAACAGCAGCCGCTCCACGCTGATCGGGGCGAACCAGGGGCTTTCGGCGGCGGATGTGAACCCTGCGGCGCGGAGCACCGCCCCCACCAGCGTCCGCTCGCCTGCGGTGAAGCCGCCCGGCGTCATGTACAGCGCTGATCCCGAGGCCCCCGCGGCGGCGGCGCGTTCAAGGCGCGCGTCCATGTCCGCGATCAGGGCCGCGCCCTCCGGCCCGCGGTCCAGCCCGGCCGCCACCCCGCGCACATTGCGGCGCACCCCGTCGAAGTCCGCGGCGTCCTCGATCGCCGCCACCCGGATCCCGCGCCGCTCGAGCGCCGCCAGCAGGCGCGGCTCGCCGCCCCAGTAGCGGATCACCACGTCCGGCCGCGCGACCAGGGCCGCCTCCAGGGTGGCGCGAACCCGCGGATGCCCGGCCGCCGCCGCCCGCAGGCGCGAGTCCGGATCGTCGGCGCGCGGCGACAGGAACAGCCGGTCGCCGGGCCGGCTGAGGGCCAGGGCGTACTGGTCGGCGCACGGGTCCAGCGAGAGGATGCGGAGTCCTTCGGCGCGCGCGCCCCCCGCCGGAAGCAGAACGAGCGCCAGCGCCAGCGCCGCGCCCCCGAGCCGGGTCATCGCTTCAGCACGCCCTCGAGCAGGGCGTCCAGCATCGCGCCGACCAGCGCGTCCGGCGCCGCCCAGTCGAAATAGGGCTTGGTGATGATCAGCGAGACCACCCCGTGCACCCCCGCCCACAGAATCTGCCCCGTGACGGCGGGGTCGTGTCTCAGCCGCCCCGCGGCGTGAGCCTCGCCGATCATCGTGCCGAACGCCCGGAACAGCGCCGTGCCGAGCTCGCGCGCCACGTCCTCGGCGCCGCTGCGGGCCTCCTCGGGACGGGTCATGTAGATCAGCCGGTAGGCGTTGGGGTTCTCCAGCCCGAACCGGGCGTAGGCCTCCATCATCCGCCGCATCTTGACCTCGACCGGGGCCGTGTCGGCCTCGATCTGCGCCGTCAGGACGGTCAGCTCCGCGAACGCGCTGCGGCAGATCTCCGCCAGGATCTGGCTCTTGTCCCGGAAATGCATGTACAGCGCGGTGGACGACAGGCCCACGTCGTCGGCGATCTTGCGGATCGTGGCGCCCTCGTAGCCGCACTCCACGAAAATCCGTTCTGCGGCCTCAAGGATTTCGGCGCGCCGCTCGTGGCCCTCGCCCTTGGGTTTGCGTCCGGCGCGCGGCGCGGCCGCGGGAATCGACTGAGCCAAAATCACCTCACCCCGAACATCAGGGCGACATGCATAGCGGCATTTGACGGGCGGCCACAACCGGGCCTTTCTGTCGCCCGGGGCAAAGGGCGGGGGCCTGGCATGCACGACGCGACGGACCGGCCGCCGGTGATCGGCCCGCCCCTGGCCCTCAGCGCGCGCCGGCGGGGGCTCAGCGCCGGCCAGGGGATCGCCGCCCTCGGCGGCGCCGCGATGCTGGCGCTGGCGGCCGCGGCGGCGCCGGCGCGGCTGGGCGAATGGCTTGTTCACGCGCTCTGGCTGCTGTTCCTGATCGCCGGGGCGTGGCGCGCCGCCGCCGTGGCGATCAGCGCGCCCGTCCCCGCCGCGCCGCGGCCGCCCCCGTCCCTGCCGCCCTACGCCGTGATCGCCGCGCTCCGCCACGAAGCGCCGATGATCCCCCAGCTCGTGGCGCGCCTGTGGCGGCTGGATTATCCTGCGGATCGGCTGCGCG
>JBALUZ010000090.1:0-11409 GCA_036963825.1 Brevundimonas sp. | reverse complement strand
GTTGGCGGCAATCGTGGCGCTCTCCATGTCCACGGCGATGGAGCGCGACTGGTTGATGCGCTTGGCCACCTGGTGGTAGCGCAGCTCCCAGTTGCGGTCGTCGGTGGTGACCACGGTGCCGGTGCGCAGGCGCCGCTTGACCTCCTCGCCCGGCATGCCGCTGACCGCCTTGGTGGCGTCGTACAGGGCCCGCTGGACCTCGGCGATGGAGGGGATGGGGATGTCCGGCGGCAGCACCGCGTCCAGCACATGGTCGTCGCGCAGATAGGCGTGGGCCAGCACATAGTCGCCGATGGCCTGGCTGGCGCGCAGCCCGCCGCAGTGGCCGATCATCAGCCAGGCGTGGGGCCGGGTCACGGCCAGATGGTCGGTGATGGTCTTGGCGTTGGACGGCCCGACCCCGATGTTGACCAGGGTCACGCCGCGCCAGCCGGGCGCGGTCAGGTGCCACGCCGGCATCTGGTGTCGCCGCCAGGCGCCGTCCGACAGGGCCGCGTCGGCGTCCGGATTGTCGCGGGTCACCACCACGCCCCCGGCGCAGGACAAGGTTTCGTAGGGACTGGACGGGTCGGCCAGCTGGGCGCAGGCCCAGCGCACGAACTCGTCCACATAGCGGTGGTAGTTGGTGAACAGGATGAAGGATTGCACGTCGTCCACCGGCGTGCCGGTGTAGTGCCTCAGCCGGGCCAGGGAGAAGTCGGTGCGCAGCCCGTCGAAATGGGACAGCGGAAAGTCGCCCGCGGCCGGATCGAACAGGCCGTCGGCGATCTCGTCGCCGATGTGGGCCAGCTCCGTGGTGGGGAAATACCGGGCGATGGCCGCGGTCATGGTCCGGTCCAGCGTCACGCCCGAGCCGTCCATCACATAGGGAAACGGAATCTCCTGACGCGACGCCGTCACCTCGAAGGCGGCGCCGTAGTCGGCCTCAAGCAGCTCCAGCTGCTCGCGGATATAGGAGCGGAACAGGTCGGGCCGGGTGATGGTGGCGGCGTAGTCGCCGGGCCGCGACAGGCGGGCGAAGGCGCGGGGCTCCAGATCGGCGGGCCGCTCGCCGCGCCAGCTGACCTTCAATTCGGGGTAGGCGAACAGACCCCGCGCGCGGGCGTCCGGGTCGGGCAGGGCGCCGGTGTCGAGGAACTGTCTGACGGCGTCGCGCAGGGCGCCGACGGAGCTGGAATAGAGGTCCTGCAGGCGGTCCAGCACCGCCTCGATGGTCATGGTCTCGGTCATGACCCAGTCTAGCGGGCAGGCGTGACGATGGCGAGACGGGCGCGCTACATCGCGCCGGCGCGGGCCAGAATGTCCAGAATCGCCTCGTCCTCGGCGTGGGTGCGGCGCAGGGCCTGGCCGTCCGCCTCCAGGGCGTCGCACCGGCCCCCGGACAGCGCCGCCTCGATCTGGGCCGCGCGCCCGGCGTCATAGCCTTCCTCACCGGCCCAGTGGTCGCAGGTCACGCGCCGCCGGACCCAGGCGAAGACGTCGGCGGGAACCCGCTCCACCAGCGCCGTGAGGGCGTCGTTCACCTGCACCCCGGTCAGCGTCAGGCGGTCGTCGCGGATCTCGAAATCCATATAGGCCTCGCCCCCGGTGGGGCAGCAGTTGGCGTCGCTGGTGCGCCAGAGCGCCGTGTCGGCCATCAGGGCTTCGTAGGCGAAATTGACGCCCTTCCACACCTCCAGACCCTGGGGGAGACGATCATCAAGTGTGTCGCGCCAGCTGAAATTGTCGATCTGGAACAGCGGCCGTCTTTCGTCTTCGGCGAGACGGAACATCACATCGGCGTTCCGGGCGCCGGTGCCGTCATGGACCCCCGCCACGGCCACGAACAGGTCGCCGTCCGGGCCGCTCGCCCCCCCGGCCCATTCCGGTTGCTGGTACGCGAAGCCCTCGAAGTCCCAGGCCACGGGCCTGAGCGTCGTCCCGTCCGCCTCGAGCTGGAGAAGGACGAAACCGCCGCCCACGCCGTCCCGCTCGGTGAATCCCCCCTGAATCTGCCAATACAGGGTCGGGCCGTCCTGACGCGTCACATAGCCGCCTGAGGCCGTGTGGCAGTCGCGAAGGGTGATCGGCACGCAGGCCCGGGCCAGCTCAGCCAGGGTCGTGCGCAGGTCCCGGGCGGCGCGGTCGCGTGCGGCGCGGGCGGTCAGGTCGTCGATGCGCCGGGCCAGCCCCTCCGGGCTTCGGTCCCCGTATTCGGCCCACTCCGCCTGCTCACGATCCAGCGACAGGGGCACGGGGCTGAGCTGTCGCGCCATCTCGAAGGCGGTCTCCAGCTCGGACGGCGCCGCTGCCGGCTGCGCCGCTGCGCCGACGGCTCCCATGGTCAGTGCGGCCGCGGCCGCCAGTCCCGTGATCCATGCCCGCATGCCCAGTCTCCCGATACAATCGCGGGCATTCCGCTTCAGAACGGCTGCTGATGCAAGCCGCCGATCAGGTCAGCGCGTCGTCCAGGAAGCCCGCCATGTCGTCCAGCACCGGCGCCTTGCGCCGGAACAGGGGCGAGAAGGTCGCGATCAGGTCGGCGTGGTTCAGGCCCTCATACAGGCGCAGGGTCGCGGGGGCGCCCAGCGCCGTCAGCCGGGCGTGCAGGATCTCGGAGTCCTCGGCGTGGACCGTGGCGTCCTCAGTCCCGTGGGCCAGCCACACCGGCGGCGCGTCTGCGCGTGCGAAGGTGACCGGCTGGGTCAGGGTCGGATCGGGGGTGCGACCGAAGGCGTTGCGGCTGGCGGCCACATCGAAGGGCAAAAAGTCATAGGGCCCCGCCAGACCCGCCGCCGCCTTGATCAGGTCGGGCCGCTCCACCGCCGCCATGTAGCGCGGGTCCAGGGTGATCATCATGGCCAGATGCGCGCCCGCCGAGTGGCCGCTGACCGCCAGCCGTGACGGGTCGCCGCGATAGCCGTCCGCGACCTCCGCCACGGCCGCCGTGGCGAGCGCCGCATCCTCGATGAAGGCGGGGAAGTGGACGTCCGGCGACAGCCGATAGTCCGGCAGCGCCACCAGGAAGCCCTTCGCGGCCAGCGCCTGCGCCGCCCAGCCGTAGAGGTCTTTTGATCCGGAGTCCCAGCCGCCGCCGTAGAAGAAGACCACCACCGGAAGGTCCGCCCGGTCGTTCGGCGCGAACAGGTCGAACCGCTGACGCTCGCCGGAGCCGTAGGCCAGGCCCTTCGCCACCCGCCCGGCGCCTGGATCGCGGGGGCCCAGGGCGTTCAGCGCCCCGAGCGGGGAGCAGCCGGCCATCAGACCGGCGAGGGCGGGCATGAGAAATCCGCGGCGTGTCATGGGTTTCCGTATCAGAGGCTTCAGGTCAGATACGCACGGGGTCGGGAGCGGGTTGCGACGGACGCCCCGACGCCAAAAGCCGACGACCGCGAGCAGCGGCGTCGGCTTTGAGGCGGCTCAAACCAGGACATTTCACAGTGTGTTTCCGGGCGTGACGACCGGAAACGCTTCACCGCCGCCCGGGTGACCGGAAGACGGTTCAGGCGGCCAGTTCGGCCTGGTCCTCGCGCAGCATTTCAGCGACGCGCAGCAGGAAGTCCCGGCGGCGTTCCAGGGCTTCCACGTCGTCGGGGCCGATGCGGCCGTGGCGGACGTGGGTGCGCTCGGATTCGGTGATCAGGCGCTCGGCCACCGCGGCCTGGTGGCCCGGGGTCTTGCGACGGTCCATCAGTTCGGCGTGGGATTTCAGCTCGCGGACACGGCGCGTCAGCGCCTCCTCCACGTCCTGGCCGCCGTCGGCGCGCGCCGCCATGGCGGCGAAATCGCGAACGTAGAGTTGAACGAAGCCTTCTTCGACCATCGTTTGTCCTTTTCCAGTCTGACGCCGGTCCTTGGGGAGAAACGCCGGTCGCGCGGCCACCCTTTCAGGACAGGGGCGCGCAGGCGGCGAAAAGGGCCGGGGATGCGAGGGCGATCAGAAGCAGACCGCGTGGGGTGTGACCCTCTTAGCACAGCCTTGTGGAAAAAGCCATTTTGTTGATTCGGTCGTGAAATTCCCGTCATGCGCATCCGGCGCGGCGCGCCACCGCCTCTTTCCTGCATGAAGCCGCTCGCCGCCCTGTTCATGCTGATCGTCGCCAGCTGCGCCGGCGCGGTTCCCGTCATGGCCGATGCACGTGCGAGCGCCACGCCGGCCTCTGCGGTTTTCAGCGCGTCGTCGCCCGGCCTATAGTTCGGCCCCTAGAAGGGGGCTTTCAATGCGCTGTCATCCTATACCCGGCCTCATGGCCGTCCTTGCCCTGTCGGCCTGCGCGCTCCAGCCGGAGCCGAATTCCGACGGACTGCCCCGCATGGAGCGGCCCTCGGAGGTGCTGTTCTGGAGCCAGGCCGAACGGGAGGCCGGATTCCGCGCCATGGACCGGATCACCCCGCACCGCACGGTGGCGGCGGGCGGCGACGTGCGCGCCCTGCCGGCGGGCGCGCCCCTGGATCTGGACGTGGACGGCTTCATGGAGGCCGAGAACGCCGCGGGCCTGCTGGTGCTGCAGGACGGCCGCGTGCGGCTGGAGCGATACGGCCTCGGCTTCGGGCCCCAGGGGCGCTGGACCTCGTTCTCGGTGGCCAAGTCCGTGACCTCGACCCTGGTGGGCGCCGCCATCGCGGACGGTTCGATCGAGAGCCTGGAGACGCCCATCACCCGCTATCTGCCCGAACTGGCGGGCGGGGCCTATGACGGGGTCACGGTGCGCCAGCTGCTGACCATGACCTCCGGCGCGGCCTGGAACGAGGACTATACGGACGCCGACTCCGACGTGGCGCGCTTCTTCGAGCCGCGCGAGACCGGCGGGATGGATCCGACCCTGCACTACATGCGCGGCCTGGAGCGGGCTGCGGACCCCGGCGCCCGCTGGCTCTACAATTCCGGAGAGACGAACCTGGCCGGGGTGCTGGTCAGCCGGGCCACGGGCCGGACCCTGGCGGACTATCTGTCGGAAAAGATCTGGCGGCCCTACGGCATGGAGCAGGACGCGGCGTGGATGGTGGACGCCGCCGGGCAGGAGGCGGCCGGCTGCTGCCTGATGGCGTCCCTGCGCGACTGGGGCCGCGTCGGGCAACTGGTGCTGGAGGACGGGGTCGTGGACGGGCGGTCCGTGGTTCCCGCCGGCTGGTTCGACGAGGCGACCTCGAAACAGGCCGACATCGGCGTTCCCGGCATGGGCTACGGCTATCAGTGGTGGACCTTCGACAACGGGACCTTCGGCGCGCGCGGCATCTTCGGGCAGATGATCCACATCGACCCCGAGCGCCGCGCCGTGGTGGTGATCCTCTCGGCCTGGCCCGTGGCGACGGGCGATGAACGCTCCGCCGCCCGCAACGCCTTCCTGGCGCGGGTGGCGGCGGCGCTGGACGCGTGATCTTGCAGGCGGCGCGGATCGGGGCTAGCGCCGGGGCATGAACCCGCTGGTCCTGATCCCCGCCCGCATGGCCGCCACGCGCCTGCCGAACAAGCCGCTCGCCGACATCGGCGGCAAGCCCATGATCGTGCGGGCCTGGGAGGCGGCGACCGCCTCCGGCCTTCCCGCAGCGGTGGCGGCAGGCGATGCGGAGATCGTCGAGGCCGTGGAGGCCGCGGGCGGACGGGCGGTCCTGACCGATCCGGATCTGCCGTCGGGCTCGGACCGCATCCGGGCGGCGCTGGACGCCATAGACCCGCACGGCGCCCACGACGTGGTCATCAACCTGCAGGGCGACATGCCCTTCGCCGATCCCGCCATCAGCCGCCTGTGCGCCGACCTCATGGCGCGCGAGCCCTCGTGCGACATCGCGACCCTCGTGGCGCCCGAGGCCGGCCCGGAGGACCGGGTCAATCCGGATGTGGTCAAGGCGGTGCTGGCGCTGGACGGGACCGGACGCAGCGGCCGGGCGCTCTATTTCACGCGGTCGAAGCTCTATGGCGACGGGCCGGTGTGGCGGCATGTGGGCGTCTACGGCTATCGCCGCGCCGCGCTGGAGGCGTTCTGCGCCGCGCCGCCGTCGCCGCTGGAGCGCCGCGAGAAGCTGGAGCAACTGCGGGCGCTGGAGATGGGGCTGGGCATCTGGGCGGCCGTGATCGACGAAGCCCCCCTGTCGGTGGACAATCCGGCGGATCTGGAGGCCGCGCGAAAGCTGGCCTGAACCGTCCCGCATGGGCTATGCCCGGTGCATGAACACGAGCACTCAAGACGCCCGCCCCGACGCCACGGCCATGCTGGACCGCGCCCGGGAGGTGATCGCCCTGAACATCGAGGCGCTGGCCGCCCTTAACGAGAGCCTCGGTGAACCTCTGGTCGAGGCGTGCCGGGTGATCCTGGGCCGGTCCGGCTATCTGGTGGTCACCGGCATGGGCAAGTCGGGTCACATCGGCGGCAAGATCGCCGCGACGCTGGCGTCCACCGGCACCAACGCCTTCTTCGTGCACCCGGCCGAGATGAGCCACGGGGACCTGGGCATGCTGCGCGAGGACTGCACCCTGTTGGCCATCTCGTCGTCGGGGGAAAGCCGCGAGCTGCGCGATCCGCTGCTGTTCTGCCAGCGGCAGGGGATTCCGGTGATCGGGATCACCCAGCGCGAGGGCAGCTTCCTGCACCGCATGTCCACCGTGCCGCTGGTGATGCCGCGGGTGGCGGAGGCCTGCCCCAACAATCTGGCGCCCACCACCTCGACCCTGATGACCCTGGCCCTGGGCGACGCCCTGGCCATGGTGCTGATGGACGAGCGCGGCTTCACCGCCGAGGACTTCGGCCAGCGGCACCCCGGCGGATCGCTGGGCATGCGGCTGCAGCGGGTCAGCGAATGGATGGGCGACAAGCGCGAGCCGCCCGTCACCCTGCCCGAGGGCGCGGCCTTCGCGGAGGTGGTCTCGGCCATCACCCGGGGACGGCAGGGCTGCGTCGCCGTCACGGCGCCCGACGGCCGGCTCATCGGCATGATCACCGACGGCGACGTGCGCCGGGCCTTCCTGCGCGACATCGCCAGGCTCAAGGCCGCAGACATCATGAGCCGCGACCCCATCACCGTTACGCCGGACGCGCGCATGAGCGAGGTCATCGACCTGCTGGCGGCCAACAAGATCGCCAACCTGTTCGTGGTGGATGACCGGCGCCCGGTGGCCGTGGCCCACATCGCCGAACTGATCCAGGCGGGATACGTCAGCTGAGCCGGGCCTTCGACTTCGACGCGGTGGTGGTGGGCGCCGGCGCCGTGGGCCTGGCCTGCGGCCGGGCGCTGGCGAAGCGGGATCTGTCGGTGCTGGTGCTGGAGCGCGAGGCCGACATCGGCCAGGGGATCTCGTCGCGCAATTCCGAGGTGGTCCACGGCGGGCTCTACTATCCCACCGGCTCGCTGAAGGCGCGGTTCTGCGTCGAGGGCCGCCGGGCCCTGTGGCCCTATCTGGAAAGCCGCAAGATCGACCACCGCAAGTGCGGCAAGCTGGTGGTGGCCACGGCCCCCGACGAGGTGGCGCGGCTGGACGCCATTCTGGCGCAGGCGCGCGTCAATGGGGTGGAGGGCATGGCGCGGCTGACCGTGGATCAGGTGCGGGCGCTGGAGCCCGACCTGGCCTGTCACGGCGCCCTGCTGTCGCCCGAGAGCGGGGTGTTCGACAGCCATGGCTACATGCTGGCCCTGCAGGGCGAGATCGAGGACGCGGGCGGTTCGGTGGTGGCGGCCACCCCGTTCGAGGCCGCCGAACCGCTGCCGGGCGGCGGCTTCCGGGTGCGCGCGGGGGGCGAGGCCGGGGCCGACCTGACCACGCGGCTGCTGGTGCTGTCGGCGGGCCTTGGCGCCCAGGACGCGGCGGCGCGGGTGGAGGGCTACCCGGCGGACGCCATCCCCGCCCGGCATCTGGGCAAGGGGGTCTATTTCCGTCTGACGGGCAAGGCGCCGTTCGACCGGCTGGTCTATCCGCCCCCCATCCCCGGCGCCCTGGGCACCCACTACCGCAAGGATCTGGGCGGTCAGGCGGTGTTCGGCCCCGACCTCGCCTTTGTGGAAACCGAAGACTACGCTGTGGACCCGGCCCGCGCCGCAGCCTTCGAGGCCACCATCCGGCGCTTCTGGCCGGGCCTGCCCGACGGCGCCCTGACCCCTGACTACGCCGGCATCCGGCCCAAGCTGCACGGACCGGGCGAGCCCCAGGGCGACTTCCGGCTTGACGGCGCGGCGGTGCACGGCCTCGACGGCCTCATGGCCCTGTTCGGCATCGAGAGCCCCGGTCTGACCAGCTCGCTGGCCATCGGCGAGGCGGTGGCGGACGCGCTGGAGTCCTAGCCGCGCGGGTGGGCCCGGGCGTAGGCCGCTATCAGATGCGCCGTATCCACCGCCGCGTATTTCTGGGTGGTGGACAGGGAGGCGTGGCCCAGAAGCTCCTGGATCGAGCGCAGGTCGGCCCCGGCGCCCAGCAGGTGGGTGGCGAAGCTGTGGCGCAGGGCGTGGGGCGTGGCCGAGGCCGGCAGGCCCAGCCGGCCGCGCAGGCGCTGGACGGTGGCCTGCACATGCCGGGGGCTGAGGGGCCCGCCGCGCCGGGCGCGGAACAGGGGCTCGTCGGGCGACAGGATGAAGGGCAGGGCGGCCACATAGGCGTCCACCGCCGCGCGCACGGCGGGCAGCACCGGGACCAGCCGGGTCTTGCCGCCCTTGCCGTTGATGCGCAGGGTTTCGGGCAGGGGCGCGTCGGCGCGGGTCAGGCTCAATCCCTCGGAAATGCGCAGGCCGCAGCCGTACAGCAGGGTCAGCACCGCCCGGTCCCGCGCGGCCTCCCACGGCTGCAGATCGGTGTCGGTTTCCGGCTCGGCCATCAGGCCCCGCGCCTGATCCTCGCTGACCGGGCGGGGCAGCGAGGGTCTGGCGCGGGGGCCCTTCACCAGGGCGATCTGGGGGGCTGGCACGCCGCAGCGCCGGTCGAGGAAATCATGCAGGCTGCGGATGCCCGCCAGGGTCTGGTTCAGGGACCGGGCGCCCAGCGGCCTGTCGCCCGAACGCCGCTCGGCCAGATGGGCGCGCACCTCCGCCGCGGTGACCGTCCCCAGGTCGGCCATGCGCAGGGCCTCGCCCCGGTGCCGTCCCAGGAAGCCGACGTAGTAGCGGCCGATGTGGCCATAGGCCTCCAGGGTGCGGGGCGACAGCCGCCGCTCGTGGGCCAGATGCTCCAGCCAGGCGCCCAGGGCCTCGTCGGCGGTCAGTTGAGAATGGGCCATCGCTCGGCCATGCGCTCCACCACCCGGGTCAGGAAGGACACCAGTTCGCAGCCCATGGCGGGGGTGAAGCCCTCGGGCTCCGGGGATCCGAAGGCGCACAGGGCCGGCCGCGACGGCGACCACGGGGCCATGCGGATCAGGGCGACGCTGCGCACCTCGTCCCCGGCGCCGCCGAACAGGTCAAGGCCGTCGAAATTCGGGCCTAGCCAGGCCAAGCCGTCGGCGCCCACCAGACCGTCCACGGCGCCCGCCTCCAGCGCCCGCCAGCCGAACGGCACGCCGCCGGGCTTCTCCAGCGCGATGGCCGCGCCCGCCAGGCCGAACCGGGCCTGGGCCGCCGCGTCCAGCCGTCGGGCCAGATCGGAGTGGTTGCGCGACTCCATCAGGTCCAGCACCGCCACATGGGTCTGGGTCTGGGCGGCGAAATTGGCGCGGGCGACCGCCTCGATCTGGCGCCGCGCGCCCGATTCCCGCTCGATCAGGGTCTCCAGCCGCGTCAGGGCGGCGCGGCCGAACTCCACCACATTGGGACCCGTGGTCTTCAGACCCAGCTCTTCCAGCAGGGCCCGGTCATGGGCGAGCAGTTCGGCGTTGGCCTGAAGCCAGGCGCGCACCTCGGGCCAGTGCAGGCCCGATGCGACGTCCGTCCCGATGGATTCCTGTGCGCCGCTCACGACGATCTCCGGCTGAAAGGAAGCCGGAGCCGGGATTACAGGATGGATTGTCCCGTCTTGCCCCAGTCGGCCAGGAATTGATCAAGACCCTTGTCGGTTAAGGGATGCTTGACCAGGGCCTTCAAAACGTCCGGCGGCAGGGTCGCGGCGTCGGCGCCGGCCAGGGCTGCGGCCGAGACATGGGCCGCATTGCGCAGGGACGCGGCGAGGATTTCGGTCTCGAAGCCGTGCACGTCGTACAGCACGCGGATCTCCTCCAGCAGGCCGATGCCGTCCGCGCCGTGGTCCTCCAGACGTCCAACGAAGGGCGAGATGAAGGTGGCGCCGGCCTTGGCCGCCAGCATGGCCTGGGCCGCCGAGAAGCACAGGGTGACGTTGGTCTTGATCCCCTTGTCGGTGAAGGCGCGGCACGCGCGCAGGCCGTCCCAGGTCAGGGGCAGCTTGACCACCACATTGTCGGCGATGGCGGCCAGCTTGTCGCCTTCCTTGACCATGGTCTCGAAGTCCACGGCCACGGCCTCGGCGGAAATGGGCCCCTCGACGAGGGCGCAAATCTCGGCGATGACCTCGGCGATGTTGCGACCGGATTTGGCGATCAGGGACGGGTTGGTGGTGACGCCGTCCACCATGCCGGTGGGGACCATGTCCTTGATGACGGCGACGTCGGCTGTGTCGAGAAAGAGTTTCATGGATCGCCCTTTAGCGGATCATCGCGGCTTGTGCGAGCGTGCGGCATGATCCTCGCCGCCGTCCTGATTCCCCTGCCGGTGCCCGAAGCCTTCGACTACGAGGTTCCGGAGGGGCTGACCCTGGCGCCCGGCGACCACGTCGCCGTGCCCCTGGGCCCGCGGCTGGTGCGGGGCGTCGTGTCGGAGGTGCGCGAGACCACCGGCTCCAACCGGCGGCTCAAGGCGGTGGACCATCGGCTGGACGACCCGCCCCTGCCGCCGAACACCCTCGCCTTCGTGGAATGGGCCGCGCGCTGGACCCTCAGCCCGCCCGGCGAGATGGCCGCCATGGCGATCAAGGGCCTGCGCAGCCCGCCGCCCCGGCCCGAGCGTCGGGTGCGCCGGGCCGGCGACCGCGTGCCCGCCCGCGCCACCCCCGCCCGCGACGCCGTGCTGGAGGCCCTGGGCGACCGGGCCATGACCGGCGCCGACCTGGCCCGGGCGGCCGGCGTGTCGGCGGGCGTGGTCAAGGGCCTGACGGACGAGGGCGTGCTGGAGGTCGTCGAGATCGCGGCGGAGGCCGGCTTCGATGCGCCCGAGCCGGACCATGCGCCCGCGACCCTGAACGCGGACCAGGCGGCGGCGGCCGATGTGCTGTCCGGGGCGGTGGCGACCCGCGTCTTCGCCCCCTTCCTGCTGGACGGGGTCACCGGCTCGGGCAAGACCGAGGCCTATCTGGAGGCCATGGCCCGGCTGCTGAAGGCCGAGCCGGACGCCCAGGTCCTGATCCTGCTGCCCGAGATCGCCCTGACCCAGGCGGTGATCGCGCGCATCGCGGACCGCTTCGGGGCCCTGCCGGCCGAATGGCATTCCGGCGTGCCCGGCCCGCGC
>JBALUZ010000089.1:0-11414 GCA_036963825.1 Brevundimonas sp. | reverse complement strand
CCGTGGCCTTGACGGCCGCGGGGACGATGGCGTTCGCGCCCCTGGCCCCCAGCGCCGCCCAGGACGCGGCCCTGGATCCCGTCGCCATCCGCATCGGGGCCAACGACAGCTTCACCCGCGTGGAGTTCGCCGGGGTCATCGGCTCGCGCGCCCGCGTGCGTCGCGAGAACCGCCAGGTCATCGTGCGCGTGGGCTCCACCGCCGCGCCGGACATCGCGCGCCTGCGGGTCGATCCGCCCCCGGGCGTGGAGCGCGTGGAGACCCGCGGGGTGCAGGGCGGCACCGAGGTGGTGATCCATCTGATCGAGGGCGCCGAGGCGGTCACCGGCGCCGCCGACGGCGCCGTCTTCGTCAATCTGTACGCGCCCGGTCAGGGCCCCGCAGCGGCGGCCTCTCCCGCCGTGCCCGCATCAGGTCTGGTCCCCGTCGCCGTGTCGGCGAGCCCGGAGCGGCTGCAGCTGCGCTTCGAATGGGCCGCGCCCGTGGGCGCCGCCGTGTTCCGCCGGGGCGAGGCGGTGTGGGTGGTGTTCGACCATGTGGCGCGGCTGGACCTCAGCCAGGAGGCGGTGCGCGATCTGGGGCCGGCCACCGGCGTGCGCTGGGCGGCCGGACCCGACTATGTGGCGCTGCGCATCGCGGCGCCGGAAAACCTGGCCGTCAGCGCGTCCGGCGACGGCGCCGCCTGGACCGTCACCCTCGGCGGACCGGCGGGCGCCCCGGGCGGCGTCGTTCTGAGCCGCGACGAGGACACCGGGCCCACGGCCCTGGTGGCCGAACTGGCCGGCGCCGGCCGCGCCGTCTGGCTGACCGATCCCCTGGTGGGCGACCGTTTCGCCGCCGTCACCGCCCTGGCGCCCGCCAAGGGCATGGGCTCGCGCCGCCGGCTGGTCGACCTGACCCTCCTGCCCACCGCCCACGGCCTCGGCGTGGAGACCGCCACGGACGACCTGAGGGTCTCGGTGGCGGGCGATCTGGTGCGCATGACGCGGCCCTCCGGCCTCAGCCTGTCGCGCCCCACCGACAGCCTGCAGGCCGCCGCCGCCCAGGCGGGCGCGCCGCGCCGCGCCCCCTACGCCGCCCTGATCCTGGCCACCTGGGCTGACACCGGCGAGGCCGAGTTCAGCGCCCGCCGCCGCCAGCTCCAGGCCGACGCCGCCCGCGAGGCGGCCGAGGCCGAGGACAATCCCCGCGCCCCGGTGGAGGCCCGTCTGGCCCTGACCCGGTTCCTGGTCGGGACGGGGCTGCACCACGAGGCCATCGGCGCCCTGAACGCCCTGGTGTCCGACGTTCCCGCCATGGCGAGCGAGCCGGAGGTGCGCGGTCTGCGCGGCGCCGCGCGGGCCGCCATCGGCCGTCAGACCGAGGCCCTGGCGGATTTCTCCGGCTCCGCCCTGGCCAACGATCCGTCCGCCGCCGTCTGGCGTGGCTACATCGCCGCCCAGCAGTCCGACTGGGCCACGGCGCGCCAGTCGTTTGCGCAGGGCGCCCGGGCCATCGACCAGTTCCCGCCCGTCTGGCGCGCCCGGTTCGGAACCGCCCATGCGCTGGCGGCGCTGGAGACCGGCGACATGGCCGCCGTCCGCTCGCTGCTGACCTACGTGTTCAGCCAGAATCCGCCGGCCTCCGACCAGCTGGCGGCCCGTCTCATTCAGGCGCGCATGTTCGAACTGGAGGGCCAGACGGACCGCGCCCTGGCCGTCTACCAGGCCGTGGCCCGCGCGCCGCTGGACGGCCTGGCCACGCCGGCGAAGCTGGGCGCGATCCGCCTGCGCATGGCGTCGGGTGAGCTGACGCCCACCCAGGCGGCGGTGGAGCTGGAGCCGTTGCGCTGGCGCTGGCGCGGGGACGCCGTGGAGCTGGAGGTCATCCGCTCCCTCGGCGGCATCTACCTGTCCCAGGGCCGCTACCGCGAGGCCCTGGACGCCCTGCGCGGCGCCGGGACCCGGTTCTCCTCCCTGCCCCAGTCCGCCGAGCTGCAGCAGGATCTGGCCCAGGCCTTCCGCAGCCTGTTCCTGGAGGGCGCCGCCGACGGCCTGCAGCCGATCCAGGCCCTGGCCCTGTTCTATGACTTCCGCGAGCTGACCCCGGTCGGCGCCGACGGGGACGACATGGTCCGCCGCCTCGCGCGGCGCCTGATCGACGTGGACCTGCTGGGTCCCGCCGCCGAACTTCTGCAGCATCAGGTCGAGAACCGGCTGGACGGGGTGGCCCAGGCCCAGGTGGCGACGGACCTGGCCGCCGTGCATCTGATGAACCGCCAGCCGGAACAGGCCCTGCGCGCCCTGTGGGCGTCGCGCACGACTCTTCTGCCTGCGGCCCTCAACACCGAGCGGCGGGCGGTCGAGGCGCGCGCCCTGATGGAGCTGGGCCGCTATGACCATGCGATGGAGGTGCTGGGCTCGGATCAGGGCGGCCCGGCGCGCGAGGTGCGGGCCGACCTGCACTGGCGGCGGCTGGAGTACGCCCGGGCCGCCGCGACCTATGAAGCCTTGCTGGGCGAACGCTGGCGCGACACGGAAACCCCGCTGACGGCGACCGAGGAGACCCAGCTGATCCGCGCGGGCGTGGGCTACAGCCTGGCGCGCGAGGCTGCGCCGCTGGCCCGCCTGTCGGAGCGCTATGCCGGGTTCATCGAAGGCGCCCGGTCCGCCAGCGCCCTGCGCATCGCCCTTGCAGGCCCGGGGGCGACCCAGAGCGCCTCGGATTTCGCCACCCTGGCGGCCCGCACCGACACCTTCACCGGCTGGGTCGCCGCCATGAAGCAGAACTTCCGCGAGCGCACCGACGCCGCGTGATCCGCGGCGGAATCAGGCGGCGTACAGCTCCTGCTTCACCCGCTCGGCCAGGGTCTTGATGTCCAGCGGCTTGGGCAGGAACGACACATTGGCCTCATCAGTCAGCAGATCCGAGAAATCGCTTTCGGCATAGCCCGAGATGAACATGACCGGGGCGTCGCCCAGGTACACCCGCGCCTTCTTCAGCAGGGTGGGACCGTCCATGCCCGGCATGACCACGTCGGAGATCAGCATGTCGATCTGGCCGGCGTGCTCCTCGGCCAGCAGAAGGGCCTCCTCGCCGTCGGCGGCCTCGATCACCTCATAGCCCCGCTGCCGCAGCAGCTTGGCGGCGATCAGGCGCACCGCCGATTCGTCCTCAACGAACAGGATGCGGCCCGCGCCGGACAGATCGCGCGGCGCCGATTTCTTGGGCTTGGGCTCCGGCGCGGCCTCGGCCAGGTCCCTTTCGCCAGCGGCGGGCAGGAACATGCGGAAGGCTGCGCCCTCGATCCCCGACGGGCCCTCAAGGTTCTGCACGGCCACATGGCCGCCTGCCTGCTGCATGATGCCGTAGATGGTGGCCAGGCCCATGCCGGTGCCTTCGCCCACCGGCTTGGTGGTGAAGAAGGGCTCGAAGATCTTGTCGAGCAGCGCGGGCGGCACGCCCGGGCCGGTGTCGGCCACCTCGATCAGGGCCACGTCGCCGTCGGGCGCGGCGGCCCAGCCCAGGGCGCGCGCCTCGTCTGCGGTCAGGCGCAGGGTGCGGATGGTGACCACGCCGGCGCCGGGCTCCACCACGCCGCGCATGGCGTCGCGGGCGTTGACCGCCAGATTCATCACGGCCCGCTCCAGCTGGCCCCGGTCGGCGGTCACGGCCGGCAGGTCGCGGCCGTAGTCCGTCTCCAGCCGCACATCCTCGTGCAGCAGGCGGCGCAGCAGGATGGCGAAGTCGGCCACGAGCTCGCCCAGGTCCAGCCGTTCGCGCTTGACGGTCTCCTTGCGCGAGAAGGCCAGCAGCTTGGACACGAGGCTGGCGGCCCGCGACACGGTCTGGCGGATGGCGTTCAGGCCGTCATAGGACGGATCGCCCACCGGGTGCCGCTCCAGCAGGGCGTCCGTCTGAAGGCGCATGGCCGTCAGGATGTTGTTGAAGTCGTGGGCCACGCCGCCGGCCAGCTGCCCCACCGCCTGCATCTTCTGGGCCTGGGCCAGCTGCATCTCGGTGGATTTCTGGGCCGTTACGTCGAACAGCCAGATGCGCCGCCGGTCGCCCTCCGGGGCCACGTACAGGTGCAGGCTCCGGTCCGGAAACGCCTTGGCGATCAGCTCGATGGGGCCGGAAGACCCCTGGGTGATGCGTTCGCGCGCCTCGGCCACGCCCTGGGGCAGGAACAGGTCGCCGAAAGCGGCGTCGCGGGCGGCCGCCGGGCCGGTCAGGACGGCCAGGGCGGGATTGGCCTCCTCGACCTTGCCCGAGAACAGATCCTCGCCGGCCAGCACGGCCGAACCGAAGGGCGCGCCCGCCGCCATGGCCCGGCCGTCCCCGGTGTCCACGACCGGCGCCCGGGCCGGCTGCGCCGGGTCGCGCGGGGCGAGCACGCCCTCGGGGGCCTGGCGCACCAGGAAGCGGCCGTCCCCCGCAGCGCCGATCAGCACCTCCACGTCCCGTTCGCCGATCCTCAGGGTGGCGCGGCCCGGCTCGCCGCCGCGCGCCTGGGCGAAGGCCATGTAGAGCGAACTGGCCGAGCGTCCGGCGGGCAGGGCGGTGATCGATCCGCCGGCCTCGGTCCAGGCGGCGTTGAAGGCCAGAACCCGCCCGCCGCTCCAGACCAGGGCGGCCGGTTCGGCCATGGCGTCCAGCAGGTCCACGGCGGCGTCGCCGTCGGCGCGTCGGCGCACGCCCGCGTCCGCACGCCCGAACGCCATCACCCCCATCAGGGCCACCGCGGCCAGGGTGACGATCAGGATCAGTCCCGGGGCGCTCCAGGGATCATTGCGAAAAGCCGGATAGGCCGCGGCTGCAACCGCAATGACGAAACAGACCGCCGCGGTGACCAGCCACGGGTCGATGCGCAGTCGGGTGGGAATGTCCCGGGTCAGGGCGTCCATATCCAGAGCCTCGCCTCTGATTCGATGACCGTCAGCATACGCTGTTTGCGCGTCATCGGCGCTTGCGGCGGTTCAGCACGAAGCCGATGACCTTCGCGGCCGCCTCGAAGTGCTCGCGCGGGATCACCTCATCCACCTCGACAGTGGCGTAGAGCGCCCGCGCCAGCGGCACGTCCTCGATGATCGGCACATCGTGCTCGCGGGCCACTTCCCGGATCTTCAGCGCCAGGGCGTCCACGCCCTTGGCGACGCAGAGCGGCGCGGCGTCCTCGCCCGGGTCGTATTTCAGGGCCACGGAATAGTGGGTCGGGTTGGTGACGATGACCGTGGCCTTGGGCACGTTCTGCATCATCCGCTGCCGGCTCTTCTGGGCGCGGATCTGCTTCAGCTTGGCCTTGACGTGCGGATCGCCCTCGGACTGCTTGTAGTCGTCCTTCAGCTCCTCGCGGGTCATGCGCATGCGCTTGGCGAAGCGGTGACGTTGCCACAGCCAGTCGGCGAAGGCGGTGACCCCCAGAAAGGCCAGGGTCGCCCCCATGATGGCCACGGTGAGGTCCCGGATCATGGGCAGGATCGCCGCCGGGCTCATGGAGGCCATGGCCTCCATCTCGCGCGCGTGCGGTTTCAGCACCACCCAGGCGATGGCGATGATGGCCACCAGCTTCAGCAGCGTCTTGATGAACTGCACCAGGCCGTCGGGCCCGAAGATGCGCTTGGCCCCCGCCAGGGGCGAGATCTTCTCGAGCTTCGGCTTGAGCTTCTCCCCGGTGAAGAGGAAGCCGGATTGCGCCAGGTTGCCCCCGGCCCCGCCGACGATGGTGGCCAGCGCCAGGGCGCCGAGCAGGGGCACGGTCGACCAGATCGCCCGCGCGCCGATCTCCACTCCCGCCCCCGCGTGCAGCGCGTCGATCATGGCGTGGGGCGCGGCGATGAAGGGCAGCAGCTCCGCCGCCATCCGGCTGGTGAACCAGCCGCCGCCGACCAGGATCACCGCCGAGGCGCCCATCAGCGACAGCCAGCTGGCCAGATCCGGCGTCTTGGCGACGTCGCCCTTTTTCCGCGCCTCCTCAAGTTTCCGCGGGGTGGCCTCTTCTGTCTTGGACTCCTGGTCCTTTTCGTCAGCCACCGGCGCCTCCGGCGAAGCCCAGGGCGAGGGTGCGGAACCGCTCGATGAAGACGGTGCCGATCACGCCCAGGCTGAGGGCGAAGATCGACAGCCCCAGGATGATGCTGAGAGGGGCGGTGACGAAGAAGATCTGGAACTGGGGCATGACCCGGCCCACCAGCCCCGAAGCCAGGTTGAAGATGATGGAGAAGACCAGAACCGGGGCGGCCAGCTGCACGCCCAGCATGAAGCTGTCGCCCACCGTGCGCACGGCCATGGTCGCGAAGTCATGGAGCAGCAGCGGCCTCACCGGCGGCACCACCTCGTAGCTGCCGGCCAGTCCGGCGATGAACAGGTGGTGGGTGTCGGTGGCGAAGATCAGGGTCACCCCCAGCAGGGTCAGGAACGCCGCCAGGGTCGATCCCGGCTGCGCCTGCATCGGATTGGCGGTCTGGGAGAAGGCCAGGGTGGTCTGCAGCGACACGATCTCCCCCGCCGTCGCCAGGGCCGACATCATCACGCGCAGCAGGGCGCCGATCATCAGGCCGGTGGCCACCTCGCGGATCACCCAGCCGGCGACGCCGCCCACGGTGGCGGGCAGGGCGGGCAGATAGCCCGCCACCACCGGCGCCAGGGCGATGGAGACGACCAGGGCCAGCGACAGGCGGATGCGCGGCGGCACATAGGATTCCCCGATGCCGGGGATGGTCATCAGCAGGGCGCCCACGCGGGCGAAGATCAGCCCGCCGGCCCAGACCTGATCGGCGGCGGCGTAAGGCTCCATGCCCGCCCTACATGCCCGCGATGCGTTCGGTGATCTGCTGGAAGAACCCGCCCATGAGGGCGCCCATCAGCGGCAGCAGCAGCAGCAGGGAGACAAAGATGGCGATGATCTTGGGCGCAAAGATCAGGGTCGCTTCCTGGATCTGGGTCAGGGCCTGGAACAGGCCGATCACGACCCCGACGATCAGGCCCACGATCAGCACCGGCGACGCCAGCTGGATGGTCAGCCACAGGGCGTCACGGCCCACATCCATCACATCGGCACCCGTCACGCGCTCAGCCCCGTCAGTCCACAACACACCGGGCAGAAAATGCCGGGCCTATGGTTAACAGCCGGTTAGGATCGGCCGATCGCATCCGTCCGGCGGGCGAAAGCGTATCGGAAAGGTCTCCCCGATTGGACCCGCCTCGCCACGATCCGCTATGGACGCCTCATGACCGACCACAACACCCCCGTCTCCCAGACCGAAGCCGAAGCCGCCGTGCGCACCCTGCTGCGCTGGGCCGGCGACGATCCCGCCCGCGAGGGCCTGCTGGACACCCCCGCCCGCGTCGCCCGCAGCTACCGCGAGCTGTTCGCCGGGTACGAGATCGACCCCCGCGAATATCTGGAGCGCACCTTCCAGGAGGTGGGCGGCTACGACGAGCTGGTGGTGCTCAGGGACATCCCCTTCGTCAGCTTCTGCGAGCACCACATGCTGCCCGTGGTGGGCAAGGCGCACGTGGGCTACCTGCCCACCGACCGGGTGGTGGGCATCTCCAAGCTGGCGCGCGTGGTGCACGGCTTCGCCCGTCGCCTCCAGATCCAGGAGAAGATGACCTCCGAGATCGCCCTGGCCATCCATGAGGTGCTGCGCCCCGCCGGCGTCGGCGTGGTCATCGAGGCCGAGCACAGCTGCATGACCCTGCGCGGCGTCAACACCGCCGGCTCGAGCCTGTCCACCAGCCACCTGATCGGGGTGGTCCGCGACGATCCCCGCACCCGCGAGGAATTCATGCGGCTGGCCCGGGGCTAGGTCCCGGCGCGCCCCTCCGCCTTCCCCGCGCGGGGAAGGCGGCGGCGCGCCCCGTCAGTCGTGCCCGTGATCGTGGGCGTGGCCGCCGGTCAGGGTCATGGACGGGCTGAAGGCCTCGCCGTCCTCGTCCTCGAACCAGAACGGCGCGCGGGCCTCGCCGCCCACCTCGTCCATGTTGGCGTCATAGACCCGGCCGTTGATGACCGTGTAGCGGATGGCCGTGGTGTCGCGGATGTTGTCCAGCGGGTTACGGTCCAGCACCACCAGGTCGGCCAGCTTGCCCACGTCCAGCGAGCCGATGTCCCGGTCCATGCCCAGGGCGCGGGCCGGGTTGATGGTGGCCGCCTCCAGCGCCTCGTGGGGCGTCATGCCGCCCTGCGCCAGCATCCAGATCTCCCAGTGGGAGCCCAGACCCTCGCGCTGGCCGTGGGCGCCGATCAGCACATCCACGCCCTCGTCGCCCAGACGCGCGGCCTCGCGGGCCACCGAGATGTGGTTCAGCTCCTCCTCGGGCACCTGCACCGGACGGCGCGCGCGGGCGTCGATGATGCGGCGCGGCACGAAGCGGGTCAGGCGCTCGTCGGCCCAGACGTCGGTCTCCTGGTACCAGTAGTTCTCGCCCCAGTTGCCGCCGTAGGCCACCACCAGTGTGGGGTTGTAGGCCACCTCCGTCTGACGCCACAGCTGGTGTACGTCGGCGTAGAGGTTCGCCAGCGGGATCGAGTGCTCGATGGTGGTGTGGCCGTCCACGATCATCGACATGTTGTGCTGGAACAGCGAGCCGCCCTCCGGCACCACCATCATGCCCAGTTCGCGGGCGGCCTGGATGATCTGCTGGCGCTGGTCCCGGCGGGGCTGGTTGTAGCTCTTGACGCTCCAGGCGCCCGCCGCCTGCATGCGCCGCAGGGTCGAGCGGGCGTCGTCCAGATCCTCCACCACCGCCGTGAAAGGCGTGGCGGCGCCGTACAGGATGGTGCCGGTGGAGAAGATGCGCGGCGCCACCACCTGGCCGGCCCGGGCCAGCTCGCTGTGGGCGAAGATCTCGCTGGTGTCGTTGGACGGGTCGTGGATGGTGGTTACGCCATAGGCCAGGGTGGCGTAGTTGACCCAGCTCTGCTGCGGGATGATCTCGTCCGAGCCCATGGAGCCGTGCCAGTGGGCGTCGATCAGACCCGGCATGATGGTGGCGCCCGAGGCGTCCACCGTGCGCGCGCCCGCCGGAACCTCGACCGATCCGGCCGGGCCGACCGCCGCGATGCGGTTCCCGTCGATGACGAGGGTCCCGTTCTCGATCACCTCGTCGCCGTTCATGGTGATCAGCCGCGCGCCGGTCAGGACCAGCACGCCCTCCGGCGTCGCCGTGGGCTGGCTGAAGCCCAGATTGATCCCGCGCTCGGGCGCCTCGGGCAGGGTCTCGGGCGCGCCCTCGACGAAGGCGAAGGCCTCGTTCAGATCGCGCGAGAACAGCTCCGGCCCCAGCGACCATTGCAGGCGGCTGGAATCCCCGGACCAGTGCAGCCATTCGCCGGCGTCCCGGGTCACGCGGGCCTGGGGCAGGGCCCCTCCGCCGGCGCTCAGACTGACGCCCCGGCCCGTGCCCACGAAGGGCGCCACATAGGCGTTGAAGCGCTCGGTCCAGGCGATCCAGCGCTCGTCCGGCGAGATGGAGAACTCGGTGGCGTACTGGCTGGTCAGGTGGGTGCGCTCGTCCGAGCCGTCCAGGTCGATGGAGCGGAAGGCGCGCACGCCCTCGTCGCCCTGGCCGGTGAAGAACAGCCGGTCGCTGTCGGCGCCGAACTGGGGCTGGACGCCCTCATCGGTCACCAGCACCGGCTCGCCGCCTGACGCGGGCATGGCGTAGATGCCGGTGTCACGGCCATAAAGGCCCGTGCGCAGGAAGCCGTCGCCGGTGGTGCGGTAGACGATGGTCTCCCCGTCCGGGGAGAACACCGGCTCCACATAGTGGCCCGGCCCCTGGCTGATCACACGGCCGTTGCCGCCCGAGGCCGGGACCACGCGGATGGTGCCCAGGTCCTGATCGTCCCAGGTGGTGTAGACGATGGAGCGGCTGTCGCGGGACCAGGACGGATAGAGCTCGAAATGGTCGGTCTGGCGGGTCAGGCGCCGGGCCTGGCCGGTGGGCAGGTCGCGGATCCACAGATGGCCCAGGGCCTCGAACACCGCGCGGCGGCCGTCGGGCGAGGTCTGGGCCCAGCGGATCATGCGCACGTCGAACCGGTCGGGCGCCACCTCCACGGGGAAGCGCACCGCGTCCTGGACCCGGCGGGTGTCGGTGACCCGGAAGGGGATGTCGGAGACTTCACGGCTGTCGATGTTGATGCGGCGGATGTCGCCGCCCGCCCAGAACACGATGGACTCGCTGTCCGGGGTCCAGCTGATGCCCGGATAGACGCCGTGGATGGCCCAGGTCTCCTGCAGGTCGCGGTCCAGCCCGTCATAGATCGGGATTTCGCGACCGGACTCGATGTCCATCAGGTACAGGACCGACTGGTAGCGAACCCGCCGGATGAAGGCGAGCCAGCGGCCGTCCGGCGACGGCGTCGGCCGGATCGATCCGCCCGGCCCGGTCACATAGGGCTCCACCTCGCCGGTCTCCCGGTCCAGCCGCTGGATCACATAGATCTGGCCGTTGGGGTCCTTGCTGTATTCGAACACGCCCCCCGGCGTGGCGTCGTCGCTGAAATACAGGTAGCGGCCGTCCGGCGAGAACACCGGCTCGCCCGAGTCCTTCTGCTGGGTGCGGCGCTCGGTCAGCTGCACGCCCGACCCGGTTCCCGAGCGGTGGTACAGCCACATCTCGCCCGCGCCCAGCGAGCGCGACGAGGTGAAATGCTTGCGCGCGACGATGAACTCGCCGTCCGGCGTCCAGTCGGGCTGGCTCAGCAGGCGGAAGCTCTCGTCGCTGATCCGGGTGGTGTCCCCTGTGGCGCGCTCGATGGTCCAGATGTTGTCGCCGCCGCCCCGGTCCGAGGTGAAGGCGATGTGGCGGCCGTCCGGCGACCAGCGCGGGTGCATGTCCCACGCCACGCCCGAGGTCAGGTTCGTGGCCCGGCCGCCGCCGACGGGCATGACATACAGGTCGCCCAGCATGTCGAAGACGATCTCGCTGCCGTCGGGGCTGACGTCCACGGACAGCCAGGTGCCCTCGGCGACGTCGATGGCGATGTCGCGCGCCGGGCCCATGGGCGCGTTCACGTCCCAGGCCTCGTCCTCTTCCTCGGCGCCGGGCGGCGGTTCAGTGGCGCCGGACCCCAGCGCCTCCTGCTGAGCCAGCTCCTGCTCGACGGGGCGCGGCTCCTGCTCCTGCTGTTCGGGGCTGGTCTGGTCGGCGGACTGATCCGCCGGAACCGGCGCGGGCGTCGGGGCCGGAGGCTCCTGGGCGAAAGAGGGACAGCCGATCGCCAGCACGGCGACGCTCGCCAACAGGATGCGCTTCATGAGGATACTCCCACCCGACAGGTACGCGGCGCGCGCGGCCGCGGGCCTTGTCTAGACGACAAGAAACCGGCTTGGCGAGAGGGCAGGGACCGTGGACGCCGATCAGATCGGCATGCGCATGATCTCCTGATAGGCGCTGATGACCTGGTCGCGCACCGCCATGAC
>JBALUZ010000088.1:0-11616 GCA_036963825.1 Brevundimonas sp. | reverse complement strand
TGATCAGGTTGACGATCTCGGCCGCACCGAAGACCACCACGATCCCGAGCACGACGATGGCCGCCCGACGAAGGTCGAACAGACCGAACATCCACAGAATGCCGACCACCACCACCGCGAGGACCGCGAGGAGCCGGGCCGTGTTGCCCGTGAGCATGTCGACCACATTCTGCAGCAGCCCTTCGACGTTGGCGGACGCCAGGGCGGGCTGGGCGGTCAGCGCGGTCGCGGCGACCGCGATGCACAGGAGCGCGCCCAGATGACGGGCGGGGCGACGAAGGTGCGCAGCTGAAGTCATCGGGATCACCGTGCGGCTGGGTTTGAGATGACGAACAGGTCGGCCCGGGCGCGGCCGAAGATGTCCCAGGGGGGCGGCGGCTCGGCTTCAAGCGAAAGCGAAGTCGGCGGCGCGCGCGTGTCCGTGGCGGCGGCCGCGGCCGCTGGACGGGACAGCCCGAGCGCTATCGCGGCATCCTCGACCCGACCGACGTATCCGTTCCGGAAGCCTCGTTCCGCATCCCCGGTATTGTACCGGGAGAGCGCGATGCGCAGGGCGGCTTGCTGGTCCGAAGCGGCGCTGCTGGTCACCCGATATCCCGCGTGCAGGACGGTCGCGGCCGCCGCGAGGTTGCGACAGGGGTCGAACGCATCCTCCACCGTCAGGCCAAGCCAGGACAGGTTGCTGCTGTTGATCTGCGCCAGACCGAGATCGATGTTGGCTCCCCGCGCCAGCAGACCCCTCGCCAATCGCGCGGCCTCGGCGGCGTCGCGGGCGCGGGGCGGGCGACGTCCGCCGCGGTTGACGCCGATCGCCAGGGGATCGAAGCGACTCTCGACGTGGGAGATGGCCGCCAACGTCTCGGGAGCGACCGAGGGCGCGCAGGCCTGGGACAGGGCGAGAACCGCGACGAGATCGAGCATGCAGGGCTCCTGGCTTGAGGCCATCACCTCATCCGATCCGTCGCCCGCGAACGACCCGCGACCTTCCCGCCGGAAATCTACGGACGGAAACTGCGGGCCTCGCCGCGGCGCTCGCCTTGGGCCAGCCGCGCAACCGCCTGAATGCGAGTCCGGACACCCAGCGCCTCGCATGCGGACGTCAGATGCTCATCGACCGTTCGGGGTGAGACGCCGAGTCGTTCGGCGATCGCCGCCGAGGTCAGGCCTTCGGCGGCGAGTTCGAGACACGCCTGCTGGCGCGGGGTCAGGCCGGTCAGGACAGCGTTCGATGAGGATGGGGAGGGATCAAGGCGCACCTCGCCATTGGCCGCTGACACGGCCGCCGCGTCGATCCGGGAAGGTTGCGGACGGGAATTCGCGGTCGGTCAGGCGTCGCCGGAGCCGTCCTCCCGCGCGGGCGTCATCAGTCGCCCTTTCCGCTCCTCGAGCCAGGCTTCGGCTTCAGTGTCCTTGCGGACGGACTGGTCGGCCAGATCCTTCAGCGTCTTGGTGAAGGCGTTGATGATCGTTCGGGCGTCGAGGTCGGCGATCGCGTCTCCCGCCTCCTCGTCGAATTCCTGGAGGACGACCGCGATGATGGTCGCCAGCTTGTTGTCCGCGCACCGCAAGGCGAAGGCCGGAGAGCCGATCGCCAGCGCGGCGAGGATGGCGTGCGCGTCGCTGTTGGTCACCTCGGCGAAGCGGTGGATCCGCTCCAGGTTGATGCGGCCGGCGCCCGACTCGAAGTGCTCGTAAGACCTCAGGGCCATGTTCATCCCAACGGCCACGTCAATGGTCCGCATTCGCCTGTGAGACCGGATGAGACGAAGGCTGGCGGAGAGCACCGCATTGGGTGACGGGGTTTGCCGACTGTCCATGCTTCGGTCCGCCACCCCGTTTTTGGCTTCAGGAAGGGCTCCCTTCACCCCTGCAGGTTGAAAAATGCCTCAGCCTCGCATCAAATGAAAGCCCAACAGGATCAACAGCATAAAAGCTGCGGTAATGGCGCAATGTTCTTGCGGGTTTGAGTATAGGTGCCGTCGTCTTGCGTGCACGCCCCGAAACCCGAACGTCGGCGATTTACGGGCTGAGCCCGCTTCTCCCGGCGAGGGCCCATGAGACAGCGCGACCCTTTCGGTTCAGCGGTGACCGGTCTGCGCGCGGCTCTCGAATACGGGCTCGCGCCCGGACAACATCTTTCGGTCGCCGATATCGCCGCGTCGCTGAAGCTCAGCACCAGTCCGGTTCGGGAAGCGCTGTCCCGGCTCTGCGGCGAGGGGCTCGTCGAAGATCGACGGGGTCTCGGATACTTCAGCCGGGCCGCGCCCGTGGAGGACATCGTCGGTCTGCTGGATCTCGAGGCGGCCCACGTCCGGCTCGCGGCGACGTGCTCAACCGCCGCCCCGGCCCTGTCCGGGGGATCCGACGCAGCCGTGGAGGCCTGGATCGCCGGCTTGCTGGAGCATTGCGAGAATCAGCCGCTGGTCGAGAGCCTGTTGCGGGTTCGCAGTCGCCTCGCGCCATTGCGCCGGCTGAACGGGCCGATTTCACCTTCGCACGATCCGGAGCCGGACCATCTCGAAGCCTATTACGCGCGGTGGCGCGCTGCCGCCGCCGGGCTTGCGGCGCGGGTCAGGCGATTGGATCCCGACGGCTCGGAATACACCCGCAATATCGTTTGAATCGATTTGCGGAAGGGCGCTGATGGTCCGTCGTCGACCTTTTGTCGACCTTCAGAAAGAGGAGACGACCATGACCGCCAAGAGCATTTCGCGCCTCGTTCGCCTGGGCGCCGCTCGGACCCTGACCCGCGCCAACTCGCGGGGCGAATTCGACGAGCTGAATCCCGTGCTGAAGTACACGATTCCGCCGACCGAATAAGCGGACGGGCCGCTTCGGCGGCCCGCACGTCCGGGCTGGGCCTCGTCCCGGACCCCGCGATCAGAGGCGTTCTTCGTGACAAGGAGATGGGTCGATGAAGATCCAGACTGATGCACCGATCCTGCGACTCGGGTCCGCCCGACGGCTGACCCGGGCCATCGCGATGGGACCGTTCACCGAACTGAACCCGGCCCGGCACTGGACCATGCCGCCCGAATGACCCGGACGGGGTCGCCTTGGGGCGGCCCCCGACGGCTCTTCGGCCGATCCACGGAGATGACCGATGCCGATCAACAGGGTGTCTCGACCGTTGCGGTTCGGCGCCGTGCGAACGCTGACGCGAGGCGAGAGCGGAATCCTGCATGAGTGCGATTCGACGCGGCGCCTCGAACAGCCGGCGGCGTGAGATGTCCCGGGCCAACGCAAGCTGCGAAGCGGCACAGCCTCACCAGGCGTCGCTGGCCGAGGGAATGCACGCCGTGCGCATCGGCGACGATCTGATCCTCCTCGACCTGACCGCTGACGACTATCTCTGCCTGCCGGAGTGTGGCGACGTCGATGTCGAGGGACGAACCGTGTCGGGACCGATGGACGCGCTGCTCCGGCTCGCCGCGGAAGAGCTGCTGCATCCCACGAAGACCGACGAGGCCTGCGGTGAGGCGCCGGCCCTGCCATCGGCTCGTCTTCCACCGCCGCCGCACATCCGGCCCACCCTTCGCGACGTGCTCACATTCGCGGCGATCTGGGTCAGTTGCGTGCGACGGCGGCCGACCCTGCTTCATCTGAAGCAACGCCATCATGGCCGGCGCGGGCGTCGGGATCCGGCTGCCCTGGCCGCCAGGGTAGAAGTGTTCCGACAACTGCTTCCCTTCGCGCCCGCGACCGGAGCCTGCCTCCTTCAGGCGGAGATGCTGCTCCGGTTCCTCAACGCGGACCATCTCGACGCCGACTGGGTCTTCGGGGTCCGGACCTTTCCGTTCCTCGCCCACTGCTGGCTGCAGTGCGGCGACCAGTGTGTCAGCGAGGCGCCCGAAACCCTGAACGTCTATCGCCCGATCATGGTGATCTGACGTGGCGGCGGACTCGGCCATCATCCTGGTGGGCGACGATCCCGCCGCTCTTCACACCGCCATCGCGCCGATGCGAAAGCGGCTGAGCCGGCGGGGTTGGTCCTGCAAGGCGAACGCTCCCTTCATCGCGGTGTTCGCGCCGTCCGGCGGGCGGCTGGATATCACCGGCGGCCTGGATGGTCACGGAGTCCTGGTCGGGGAGATTTTCGACGGGGCCGGAGCCGCGCTCGAGCACGCGGCGCGCGGCGTCCTCGGCTGTCGACCTCTGGACGAGGCGCGCGCTCGGGCAGTGTGTTCAGACTATTGGGGCCGCTATCTCCTCATTCGCCGGTCCACCGGTGAGGTCGCCATTCTCCGGGATCCGTCGGGCGCGATCGACTGCGTCGTCTGGCGCAGGGGCGGCGTGACCTTCGTCGCGACCGGCGCCGACGATGTCATCGATCCCTGGCTGCCGGAGAGCTCGGGGATCGACTGGGGAGAGGTGGCCGCCCTTATCCGTCGTCCCGGAGAGCACCGTCATCGCCTGCCTCTGACCGACCTGACGCCCGTGGCCGCCGGCGAGCTACGGACGATCGGGAAGGCGGGTGGACGCAGTCAGCAAATCTGGAAACCCGCGGACGTTTACAGACGCCGCGATGCGGACGAGCCGCCGGATCTCAAGGCGGCCGTCGTCCTCGCCGTCACGGCGCTCGCCGGAAGCCGGCGATGGGTTGCAGAACTGAGCGGCGGGCTGGACTCGGCCATTGTCGCCGCCGCCTTATCGATCGACCAGCGCGCCAGGGTCGCGGCGTGGGTCAACCACTACGTCGATCACCGCGAGGGGGATGAGCGGGACTACGCGAGAGCGGTCGCGCGGCATCATGGCGTAGGGCTGACCGAGGTGCGCCGGGAGGGGTTGCAGCTAAACGCTCAGCGTCTCGAGGCCGGCGCGGACGCCTTCCGGCCCGCGTCCAACGACATCGACCCTGACTACAACGACGACATCGCCGATCGGATAGAGGCGCTGGAGGCCTGGGGATCCCTGACCGGGCAGGGCGGCGACGCGGTCTTCTTCCAGATGCCGACGCTTCTTGTCGGGCTGGACGAGATCTGGGAGCGCCGGCTCGGAGCCCGAGCCGAAGTCCTGCACAGGATCTCCCGATGGCTGCGCCGCCCGCTGTGGCTGACCGCGCTCGCCCGGGACTGGCGGGAGGAGGTCCGACACCGTGCCGCCTGGACCCACCCCTGGCTCGAGGATCTCAAGAGCGTTCCGCCGGCCAAGGCGCTGCAGGTGTCGGCCCTCGCCTTCTGTCAGACGTTTCAGGGCCCGGCGGTCCGCAGCCGCCGGGGAGCCTGCGTCAATCCCCTGCTTAGCCAGCCGGTCATGGAGGCGGGCCTTGCCCGGTCCTCGGTCGATCTCACCTGGGGCGGCCGGGATCGGGCGCTGGCCCGCGCCGCATTCGCCGACGACGTGCCGACCCTCATCCTCGATCGTCGCTCCAAGGGCGAACTCGGCGCCTATTATGGACAGGCCGTGGCGGATCGGCTCCCGTTCCTTCGCGAGTTCCTGCTCGGGGGCGCGCTCGCCCAGGCGGGGCTGATCGACTCCGCGTTGGACGCTCGTTTGACCCGCGATCACCTGCTCTGGCGGGGTGGCCATTCCGAGCTGCTCAGTCTCGCCCAGACGGAGGCGTGGGTGCGTCGCTGGACGGATCGCCTGGACCGTCGGCGGGTTTGAGATAGCGGTCAAACCAGCGCCTGACCTGAGCGTAGTAGAGGCGGATGTTGCCCGGACTGCGGAGACCATGCTCCTCGCCGATAAGCAGGGTCAGGGCGACCGGTCGCCCAAGACGGTGGAGGGCGCCGTAGAGCTGTTCCGACTGGCCGAGCATGAGGTCGTATTCACCGACGACCAGCAACGTCGGAGCCTGGATCCGATCGGCCTGATCGAACGGACTGTTGCGACGGTAGCGGTCGGCGGCGCTCCAGTAGGAGGTCTGCATGGCGGCCTGACCCGATTCAAGCCAACGCGCGCTGGCGGCGGCCGCCAACGCATGTCCGCCTTCCAGCCGGAGCGTCGATCCCACGTCTCCGATGACCGTAGCGAAGTTCATCGGACCGTTGAGACCCACGACAGCGTCGAAGCGATCGGACTGGGCGGCGCTCATCACCGCGGACCACGCCCCGAAGCTCCAGCCCCACACGCCGATCCGGTCCGCGTCCACCAAGCCCGCGGCGCCCGCGGCATCGACAACCGCGAGGATACGCTCGGCCAGCCCGTCAGCGGGTTCGCGTGTGGATGCAAGATCAGGGATGAGCACGGCGTAGCCCGCAGCGACGATAAGCTGCGGGGCCATGGACAAGCTCGTCGATCCGCGTTCCATCCACCAAGGCGGCGATGCATAGGCAGCGCCTTGGTAGGGTACGACGATGACGGGTGGCCTCGAACCGTTGTCGAGCGGCAGATAGAGCCAGCCACCCACCGCGCCGGCACCGGCTATCCGTTGCGGAGCGGCCACCGCGACCCGCTCAAGTTCGGGGTTGAGGCGCCAGACGACCTCCCGACGGCCGGCTCTCTGAAGGCGCAGAACATCGGGCTCGCCCTCTTGACCGCTCCGATCCAGACTGACGCGTCGGCTCCAGCTCGCCGCGGCTCCGGGGGCGGCGACAACGCAATCTGTCTCGGCGGTCGGGTCGGAATGGACCCGACAGAGCTGTCCGCCGGGAGCCGAGGTGATGGTGAAGCGACGCTTCATGGCGCCGCTCTGAGCCCTCAGACCGAAGGGACCTTGCGGGTCGACCGCCGATCCAGCTCTTCCGAGAACCGTTTGACGACCGCCCGGCTCCAGGCGAACGATGTCGCCATCGCTGCTGAAGAGGACGCTGGAGCGGCCTTCCGCGACGAGCCGCGCGCCTGCGCCCAACCCCGACAGGGGATGTGCGTCGGCGCCGGCGATGAACCATCCTTCCGTCGATCTGGAGCGGCCCTTGAACAGCGGCCTGTCACCGAGCCAGCCCCCCTCCGCGGTGGGCATGCCCTGGAAGTCGATCGGGATCGTCGGAGCCACGCCGGGCGGGGTCACATCCCTGACGACCCCGGCTGGTGTCACGGTCAGGAGCCTCGCCGGGTCAGGTGCGATCGTCGCCACCAGCAACGCGTCCGAGGCTGGCGACCACGCAAGAAGGCTCGTGGAAATGTCGGCGGCCTCCGGCGGAGCGACGCGGGTCCGATCCGCAAGCGATACGATCTGAAGGCCTCGGGCGCGCCTCACCTCGGCCGCCGCGTCCGCGGCCGGAGGCGGCAAAAGGGGGCCGTCGAGAAGAAGCGCCGCGTAGTGTCCGTCTGGAGACATCTCGAAATCCAGAAAGGGCCCATCGGCGATCGGGGATGCGCTGCCGGTCGCGGCGGCGATCCGCCAAAGGCGGCGCGGCGCAAGGGTCTCAGGTGCATCTTCGCCGACGATTACCGCTGCGGCGGATCCGGCCGTCGCGGCGGCCCTGAGCGCCATCAACCGGTTCTGTTCCGTGCGTGGTCCCGCCAGCCGCGTCGGGAGCGTGCCGTCCGGCGTCCCGAGGACGACCAGGGTGTCGTTCCCGACCCATTCGACGGACCTTCCCCAGAGACCGAGCTCGGGGGCGACATCGCTCCAGATCGCCCGCCCGGACGCAAGCTCGACGATGCCTAGCCGCCATTCATCGTCCCGCAGGCGGAAAACAACCAGCCGCCGGCCGTCCGGCGAGAAAGGTCCTGCCGTGTAGCCTGCATCCTCCGCCATCGGCAGGAGGGGGCGCGGCGGCCCGGACTGGTCGAGATCGAACCGGAAGAGCCGGGCATAGCGATTGGCGCCTTCGGCCTCGACATCGTGGCGCGGCAGATCGATGCGGCTTCGGCGCTCTTCGAAGACAGCCACCGCGCCTGACGGGTCGATCGCCACACGACCGTAGCTCTCAAGGCCCAGCGCGATTTCGACGGTGAGAGGATCGGCTCGAACGGCGGACGGACAGGCGAGCGCAAGCGTGCTCGCCATTAGGACCAGGGCTCTGCGCACGACCGTTCACCAGCGCTTGACGAGCTGGAGTGAGATTTGGCGGCCGAGGACGTTGGTGTTGGCAGCATCGTAACCAATGCCGGCCGGGGCGTCATAGAAGGGCGGCTCCTCGTTGAGGAGGTTGAGGGCGTTCAGGGTGAGCGAAAGGCCCTCCGCCCAGCCGTTCTCCAGATCGATCCGGACCTGCCCGTCGAGCGTGATCCAGTCGTCGATCGCCTTGCCGTTGGTCGTGTCCCGCCCCCCGCTGATGTGGTTGAGGGCGCCCCCGACGGTGATCGGCCCCTGCATCCACTGGGCGCCGAACCGGCCTCGCCAGCGGGCCGGGAAGTTCGGCGCGCCGAGAAGGTCCTCTCTCGGGGAGGCCTGCGTGATCGTCCTGTCATTGGTGAGCAGATGGGTGACGGTCGCATCGAGCGAGATATCGCCCGATCCCAGGGCGAAGCGGTATCGCGTCGACAGATCAAGCCCCTCCATTTCAACCGCCGAAGCGTTGACGTAACGGTTGTCGATCACGGCGCCGTAGGCCGTCGCGGGAAAGATGTTGGGGTTGTAGTTGCCCGGATGGGCGAGGAGCGACTGGACGTAGGCCAGATCGTCAGCGTTCGAACCCGGGCTGACATACCGGATGAAGGGGGCGAGCGTCGGGTCGTTCAGGGCATCAATCAGATTCTCCGCAACCGGGGTCGCGATCCGGTCCTCGAACGTGGTCCGGAACCAGCCGCCTTCGATCCGCAGGCCTCCGAGCGCCCCTGGCGTCCAAACGAACCCGGCTGTCCAGGATTCGGCCGTTTCCGGGGCAAGGTCCGGATTGCCTCCATACTGGACGATGCTGATCACATTGGCGCCCGACCGGTCGAGGAAGACCGGTCCCAGACGGTAGGCGCTGTTCAACTCCCGCAGGGACGGGGCCCGGAATGAGGTGCCGTAGCTGGTGCGCAGCAGCAGGTCCGGCGTCGGCTTGTAGAGCAATCCCACCTTCGGATTGCTCGTTCGGCCGACGCCCTCGTGATCCTCGACCCGGCCGGCGAGCGAGATCTCAAGGCGCTCGACGCCGGGCATCACGTTGTCGGGGCCCACGATCGGGATGCGGAGCTCCGCGAACGCCGCCGCCACATCGCGCTCGAACCGGGTCGGCGCCGCGATCCTCGGTAGGTCTCCTGAAATGAAGTTCTCGCCGGAGGTCTCGAACCGCTCGTGCCTGAAATCGACGCCCGCCGCCATGCGAAGGTCTCCGCCCGGCAGAGTGAGCAAGACGCCGTCGACCTTGAGATTGATCGATCCGACCGTGCTGACGTTCTCGGATCGGATATATCCGGACCCGATGAAGGCGAGCAGGGCGGGGCCATGGGCGGCAGGGTCGCCGTACGGGTTGAAGTAGCCGTCGATCGCGGGACTGAACGGGGTCGCGGCGCTGTCGGGCGTGGCGCCTATGGCCTCATCGAGCCGTGTCGTCTGGACCCGGTTTGTGGCCAACAGGCCCGTCGTCTCCTCGCCGCCGCTCAGATAGGCGGCGGCGTTCCAACCGAGGATCGTCCCGCTGATCCCCAGCGCCCCGCCCAAGCTCCGGGAAAATCCCTCGTCCTGGCCCGGGCCCAGATCGTTGATGAAGGAGTAGGCGATCTCCTGGAAAGGCTCGCCCGCGACGGGCGTGAAGAACGGGTTGTCAGGCGTGACGAACAGAATGCCGATGTCGGCCATTGTGTCCTGCTCGTACTGCCGGTCGGTGTATCGCATATCGCCGTCCAGGCTGAACCCGCCAGGGAGGTCCTGACGGCCCGCGACGAAGACGCTATGGCGCCGCTGATGGGGGAGGCTCCACTGTCCTTCCATCTGGTTCGTTAGATTGACCTCGCCGGGGCGAAAGTCTCCAGCGGAGAGGTCGAGGCCGTCTTGCCCCGGGGGAATCGCGTGGGTGGGTTCATAGGAGCCGCTGACCGGGTCGAAGGCCATCAGGTTTCCCGGAGCGCTGTAGAAGAAGCGCCGGTCAGAGCCGCCGAGGGGGCGAAGATCGGCGTCCGCGGTCGCGCGGCGATCTGCGGCCCGCAACTCGCCACGATCGTGAAACTCATAAGCCGCAACGACTCCGCCGGTGGCCCAGTTGAGACCGCCGCTATGGGACAGCAGCACCTCCTCGGCTCCGCCATCACTCGTCCCGCCAAGGCGCAGGCGGCTCTCGGCGCCTTCGAAGCGGGACTTGAGGATGATGTTGACCACCCCGCCCACGGCATCGGCGCCGTAGAGGGCGGACGCGCCATCCAGCAGGACGTCCGTTCGCGCGACAGCGCTGGTGGGAATGTTCGAGACGTCGGAGAAGTCGCCAGCGCTGCCCGTTCCCGCGATGCGCCTGCCGTTGACGAGGACGAGGGTGGCGTCCGCCCCCAGTCCCCGCAGGTTTACACCCGTCGCGTAGGCGAGGTTGCGGCTTGTGCGGTCGGCGCCTGTGCCGGCCGAGCCCTCATAGGCCGCGCCGGTGAAATTCTGCGGCAAGGCAGCGAGCGTTTCGGCGACGGTGCCCCGTCCCTGTCGATCGATGTCGGCCTGGGTGACGACCGTGACGGGCGAGGGGCTGTCGGCGCCGCGCAGATAGGTGCCGGTCACGACGATCTCTTCGAGCTGGGTCGCGTCTGTCTCGCTTGCCTCCGCCCGGGCGGTCGGATCGACGAGAACGAAGACCGTGGGGCGGCTCTGGCGATAGGTCAGCCCGGAATCGCGCAGCAGCAGCGTGAGCGCGGCCTCGGGCGTCAGGTCGCCGCTGACGGCCGGCGACCGGCGACCCGCCACCAGGGCGCTCGGATAGAGGATCTGAAGGCCGCTCTGGCGGGCGAAGGCGGGCAGGGTGCGATCAAGCGGTCCCGCCGCGATATCGAAGCGGCGCGCGACATCGCTCGATTGCGCGACGACCGGCGTCGCGAAGCCCAGCATCAATGCGGCAAGCGCCGTCGACGTGAAACCCTGGCCCATGACCATCCCCCATTTTCTACCCGCGGATGTGCGGGCTGGGGAGGAGACGTTGGGTCGCGGAGGTTCCCCTAAGTCGCGTACGGATTAATTTCAGGCCGGGCCGGTGAGAATGATCCGGCCATCGTCGGCCTGGGTCGACCGAAGGGCGTAGAGGTCGCTCAGCGCGGCGACGAAGCCGTCGACGTCGCCGGTGTTGAACACGCCGCTGATCTCGATCGATGAGATTCGTTCGTCCCGCAGCTCGATCGGCGCGCGGCTGTAGCGGTTCATCTCCGCCACGGCCTCGCCGATCGGCGTGCTCTCGAACGTCAGCCGCCCCGTGGTCCAGCTGGTGGCGGCCGGCAGGTTCGCGGCCGCGACCGTCGGACGATCCGTCGAGGTCGTGACCTGCTGACCGGGCGCCAGGGTCCACTGACCGTCAGACGCGGCCTCCCGCCGGACATCGACCCGCCCTTCGACGAGAACAACCCGAGCGCCTGCGCCCGATCGTCGGACATCGAAGCGGGTGCCGACCGCCGTCACCCGGGTGTTGCCGGCCGCGACAACAAAGGGCCGTCCCGGATCGCCTTCGACATCGAACATGGCCTGGCCGGTTGCGAGAGTGACCGAACGGCGGGAATCGTTGAAGCGCACGGCGACCTCCGACGCCGTGTCCAGCGTGATGCGCGAGCCGTCCTCAAGTTGAAAGGTGCGTTGTTCCCCTACCGCCGTGGCGTAGCGCGTCGGCTGCTGGGACA
>JBALUZ010000087.1:0-11654 GCA_036963825.1 Brevundimonas sp. | reverse complement strand
TGTTGTTCATGCGGGGGAAGGCCATGTCCGGCGCGCCGATCATGATCGGCACGAACCAGTTGCCGAAGCCGCCGATCATGGCGGGCATGACCATGAAGAAGATCATGATCAGGGCGTGGGCGGTGACCGTGACGTTATAGCCGTGCTTGGAGGCCTCCACGATGCCCAGGTACTGGACCAGGGAGCCCTCGGTGAACACCTGGATGCCCGGCGCCGCCAGCTCCCAGCGGATCAGGCCGGACAGGGCGCCGCCCACCACGCCCGCCATGATGGCGAAGATGATGTAGAGGGTGCCGATGTCCTTGTGATTGGTGGACAGGAACCAGCGGGCGAAGAAGCCCGGCTTGTGGTCGTGATCGTCGTGATGGGCGGTTGCGGTGGCCATGAGGGTCGGGCTCGCGTTCTCTTACTGGGCCGCTTCGGCCGCGTCGGCGGCCGGAGCGTCTTCGGTTTCAGTGGCGGCGGGGGCCGGTGCGGCTTCGGCGGCGACGGCGTCCGTCGCGGCCGCTTCGGCAGGCTCTGCGCCCGGCATGGAGCCGCCACGCTCGGCGATCCACGCCTCGAATTCGGCCTGGGTCACCACATTGATCTGGAGGGGCATGAAGGCGTGGTCGACGCCGCACAGCTCCGAGCACTGGCCGTAGAAGACGCCGGTGCGGTCTGCGCGGAACCAGGTCTCGTTGACCCGGCCTGGAATGGCGTCGGTCTTGAGGCCGAAGGCGGGCAGCGCCACGGCGTGGATGACGTCGGAGGCGGTCACCAGCAGCTGGACCGTCTGGCCCAGCGGCACCACCATGGGTTCGTCCGCCGCCAGGCGGAACGGCACGCCCGCCGCCACCGCCTCGTCTTCGGGCAGCATGTTGGACACGTACTCGCCCACGCCATGGTCCGGATACTCGTAGGTCCAGTTCCACTGGTTGCCCGTCACCTTAACCGTCAGGTCGGGCTCGGGCATGTCGTGATAGGCGAACAGCAGCCGGAACGAGAACAGGGCGATGAAGATCAGGATCAGAACCGGCACGATGGTCCAGATGATCTCGATGGTGGTGTTGTGGCTCCACTTCGCCGGCACGGCGTTGCGGCGCCGGTTGTATCGGAACACGATCCACAGCAGCAGGCCGAGCACCAGAAGGCAGATGCCCGTGATGACCGGCATCAGGATGGCGTTGTGGAACAGCGTCGCCTCCGCCTTGAGCGGCGACGCCGAAGGCTGAAGCCCGATGCCCCCTGGCGTCGGCTGACCCACCAGCTCCTGCGCCCAACCCGGCGCGGCGGTGAACAGCGCCGTCGAGGCGAGAACCGCTGAGGCGACGAACGCCCTGGCCCGCTTGCCCATCCCCATTCGAGAAATCCTCATAATCCGTTCTGCAGCAACCTTTTGCGAGACGTTCGCAAACAGGAGTCGCGGGCCCGAGGGGGCGTCGCGGCGTTCAGGCTCGGTCCATATCGGCTCGACTCGCGCTTGCCAAGCATGCGGAGCGCAACATGGGGTCGCAGGGGCGCCGCGGCATGGATTAAATCGCTGTCATGTTGTGCATGCTACCTTGTGACGACAGATACCTTGCGATAGTCGTTGGCTGTCACATGGAGGGCCAAAGGTGCCTGAAGCCATCGAAATACAGTTGAAGAAGGGGGTGCTGGCGCTGTGCGTGCTGGCCCTCCTCGAGCGCGGGGACTCCTACGCCTACGAGATCGCCGGCCGCATGGCCGAGGCGGTCGATATGGGCGAGGGCACGATCTATCCCCTGATGCGGCGGATGCAGTCCGACGGACTGGTGGAGACCTATATGGTCGAGTCTGCGTCCGGGCCGTCGCGCAAATACTACCGCCTCACCGACGCCGGGCGCGCCAGCCTGGCCTCCCAGAAGACCGAATGGGGCGCCTTCGTGCGCGCGGTCGACGGCCTGCTGGGCGGTGAAGTCCACTCACAAGACGAAAAGGGAGAGACAGCATGACGCGCGCCGATTTCATGCTTCGCCTGCGGCGAGGGCTGGCCGGATTGCCGCTCTCGACCCAGGAGGAGATTCTGGCGGACTACGAAACCCACTTCACGGACGGGGCCGCAGACGGCCGCAGCGAGGCCGAGGTGGCCGCCGCCCTGGGCGATCCGCGCCGACTGGCGCGCGAACTCCGACTGGAGGCCGGACTGAAGCGTTGGGAAGAAGAGCGGAACCCGTCCTCGGCCGCGGGCGCCGTCATGGCCCTCATCGGGCTGGGCGCCGTCGACATCCTGATCCTGCTGCCGTTGCTGACCGGCGTGGTCAGCGCCATCGCCGGCCTTTATGTCGCGGTCATCGCTGTCTTCATCTCGGGCGGCGGCGTTCTCGTCGCCGGGCCCTTCTTCGATCCGCCGGGCGGTCCGCTCTTCGCCGTGCTTCTGGGTCTGGGCCTGATGGGCGCCGCAGTCTTCGGCGCGGCGCTCCTGACCATCATCACCGTGTGGCTGGTCAACGGCCTGGTCTGGTTCGGGCGGCTGCACTACCGCCTGATCAAGCCCGCCATCCAGCCTGAAACCAGCTACAGCGAAAGGGGGCTGGCATGATCCGCTCACTGTTTATCATCGCCGCCGCCAGCCTGGTGCTGACCATTGTCTGCCTGGGCGCCGCCGCCGCCATCGGCGGGCGGGAGATCACCCGCGACGGCTGGATGATCTCGGGTGACGACTGGAGCCTGGTGGAAGGCGACTTCAACCGGGACTCCCCCGACGAGGACATCGTCACCCGGGAGATCGCCTGGGAGGGCGGCGAGGCCCTCACCTTCGACCTGTCCGCCCGCGTGATCTACGCCCAGGGCGAGACGCCTTCCATCACCGTGGAAGGCCCGGCCGAGGTGGTGGACCGCGTCACCTTCGCCGAAGGCCGCTTCGGCCTTGAGGAAGGCGAACGGACAGGCCGCCGTTCCCGCCCCCGCATCACTGTCATGGCGCCGGCTGTTCGCCAGTTCACCCTGAACGGCTCGCAGGACCTGGAGATCCGTGACTATGACCAGCCGACGCTCACGCTCGCCGTGTCGGGCAGCGGCGAAATCGAGGGGTACGGCCGCACAGAGTCCCTGACCGTCACCATCGACGGCTCGGGCGACGTGGACCTGGAGAGTCTGCCTTCCACCGACGCCGTGATCGAGATCAACGGCTCCGGCGGCGTCGCCGCAGCGCCGTCGGGCCAGGCGGATGTGACCATCCGGGGGTCCGGCGACGTGGACCTGACCACCCGTCCCGCGCGCCTGATCAGCCAGGTCAGCGGCTCGGGCAGCGTCAACCAGGCCGACTGACGGTTTCATGGGGCGATCCGAAGCCCTATCTAGGGTCCAGGATACTGTTGAAGGACCGCCCCATGACCGCCCCCGCCGCCATTCCGTCCCTGATCGATCAAGCCGGCGTGGGGGCCGAGCGCGCCGGCTCGATCCTGCAAGAGGCGCTTGTCGGCGCCGACGACGGCGAGCTGTTCGTGGAGCGGACCGAGAGCGAGAGCCTGGTCTTCGACGACGGACGGCTGAAGGGCGCGTCCTACGATGCGGGCGAGGGGTTCGGCCTGCGGGTGGTGGCGGGCGAGACGGCCGGCTACAGCCACGCCAACGAGATTTCGGAGGCGGCGCTCCGACGCGCCGCCGACAGCGCCGCCCTGGCCAAGCGCGGCCATGCGGGCGTGACGGCCGAGGCGCCCCGCGCCACCAACCAGAAGCTCTATGGGGAGGACGACCCCCTCGCCTCGCCCGCCTTCGCCGAGAAGATCGCCCTGCTGCAGGAGATCGACGCCTACGCCCGCGCCGCGGATCCGCGCGTGGTGCAGGTCTCCGCCTCTCTCTCCGGAGAGCGTCGCAACATCGAGATCCTCCGGGCGGACGGGCGCCTGCTGCGCGATGTGAGGCCCCTGGTGCGCCTGAACGTCTCCGTCACCGTCGAGCGGGACGGCAAGCGCGAGTCGGCCGGCGCCGGCGCCGGCGGGCGCACCGGCTTCGAGACCTGGATCACGCCTGACCGCTGGCGCGCCCAGACCGACGAGGCGCTGCGCCAGGCCCTGGTCAATCTGGACGCGGTGGACTGTCCGGCCGGCGAGATGGATGTGGTGCTCGGCCCCGGCTGGCCCGGCGTCCTGCTGCACGAGGCGGTGGGTCACGGCTTCGAGGGCGATTTCCACCGCAAGGGCAGCTCCGTCTTCAACGGCATGATGGGGCAGCGCGTGGCGGCGCCGGGCGTGACCGTGGTGGACGACGGCGCCATCGCGGGACGGCGGGGCTCGCTCAGCGTCGACGACGAGGGCACCCCCACCGGCCGCACCGTCCTGATCGAGGACGGCGTCATGGTCGGGCTGATGCAGGACCGGCTCAGCGCCCGCCAGCTGGGCATGGCGGCCACCGGCAACGGGCGGCGCCAGTCCTATGCGCACATGCCCATGCCCCGCATGACCAACACCTTCATGGAGGGCGGCTCGCACACCCTGGGGGAGATGATCGCCTCCACGAGGCGCGGGCTCTACGCCGTGAATTTCGGCGGCGGCCAGGTGGACATCACCAACGGCAAATTCGTGTTCCAGTGCACCGAGGCCTATCTGATCGAGGACGGAAAGGTCACCGCCCCGGTGCGCGGCGCCACCCTCATCGGCGACGGGGCCACGGTGATGCGGAACATCACCATGATCGGCGACGACTTCGCCTTCGACCCCGGCGTCGGCACCTGCGGCAAGGCCGGCCAGGGCGTGCCTGTCGGCATCGGCCAGCCCAGCCTGAAGATCAGCGGACTGACGGTCGGCGGCACGGCGGTCTGAGCCGGCCGGCATTACGGCCGGGTAATGATGTGTCGGTAATTTAATCTACATTTCAACGATGTAACTGGCCTGTTCATCGCCTGGACAGGCACACCCTCCGGAGCGTTTCGGGAGGACATCATGCGTTTCACACTTCTGGCGGCCACATCCGCCGTCGCTCTCGCCCTTGCGGCCGCGCCGGGCGCGGCCCAGGAGGCCGGCGCTGCGCCGGCGCCCCAGGGCGGCAGCGCTCGCCAGATCCTGACCTTCACGCCCGATTTCTTCGCCGACCAGAACCCCAACTCGGCCCTCGACATGGTCAACCGCATTCCGGGCTTCAGCCTCGATGACGGCGACGGCAGCCGGGGGTTCGAGGGGGCCGTCGGCAATGTGCTCATCAACGGGTCGCGCCCGGCCTCCAAGAACGATCTCGGCTCGTCCGTCCTGTCGCGCACCCTGGCGGCGCAGGTGGTGCGCATCGAACTGATCCGGGGCGGGGCGCCGGGCATCGACATGCAGGGCTATCCCGTGGTGGTGAACGTCATCACCTCACGCGAAAGCAGCCGCGAACACATTCTCAGCGCCAACGCCACCCTGTTCGACGGGGGCCAGGACCTTTTCGGCGGCAGCTACCAGTTCACGGCGCGGGAGGGCGAGCGCACCTGGGGCGTGACCGTTTCGGACGGCATCAGCATGAGCGACTCCAACGGCGCGGGGCCGTCGGTCCGGCGCGCCGCCGACGGGACGCCGCTCAGGGCCGAGGACTTCTACAACGACGGCTACGGCGGAGGCACATCGATCCGGGGCAACCTGGGCGCGCCCCTGCTGGGCGGCAAGATCGACCTGACCGCCCGCTACGGCGTCAACGACTGGCATCAGATCGATCTTTTCACAGCACCGGGTGCGCGCCGGGAAAGCCGGTACGACGATGACGGCTCATCGGGCGAGTTCGGGGTGGTCTACACCCGCCCGCTCGGCGCACGCCTGAACGTGGAGACGCGGTTCATCCACGAATTCTCCGAGTTCGACGGCGTGTCGACCTACAACGCCGACAGCGGGTCGGGGCCGGAGCCGGAACAGCGCTTCGAGTCCGTGGGCGACGCCTCCGAGACCATTCTGCGCAGCCTGCTTCGCTGGGAGCGGAGCGAGACCCTGACCTTCGAGGGCGGCGGCGAGCTGGCCTACAACCGCCTCGACACAACCCAGGGCTTCTCGATCGGGGGGGCGCCGGTGCCCCTGCCTTCGGCCTCGGTGACGGTGGAGGAGACGCGCGGCGAGCTGTTCGGAAAGACCACCTGGCGGATGACGCCTGATCTGTCGCTGGAAGGCGGCCTGCGACTGGAGGCCTCCACCATCAGCCAGTCCGGCGACGCGGATCAGGAAACCTCCTTCTACTTCGCCAAGCCGCGCCTGCAGCTGACCTGGACGCCCACGGCCGACAGTCAGCTGCGCCTGGGGCTGGAGCGGGAGGTGGGCCAGCTGGACTTCGGCGACTTCGCCGCCAGCGCCGAGCTTGACGACCAGAACGTCCTGGGCGGCAATGTGGACCTCGAGCCGGAAGAGCGGTGGATCAGCGAGATCACCTACGAGCACCGGTTCTGGGGAGACGGCGTGGTCAGCATCGGCTACCGCCACGACGAGATCGCCAATGTCATCGACCGCATTCCGCTGGAGGACGGCCTGTCGGCGGTGGGCAACATCGGCGACGCCACCCTGGACCAGCTGTCGGTCAATCTCGTCATCCCCACCGACCGGCTGGGGATCGCCGGCGGCCAGTTCGGCTTCCGCAACGACTGGAACGACACCGGGGTCACCGATCCGACCACGGGCGAGACCCGTCCCATCTCGGGGGTCCGCGCCCGCCAGGCGACGGTGTCCTTCGAGCAGGACATCCCGTCGTGGCGGCTGAACTGGAGCGTGGCGTGGATCCCGCGTCTGGGCCAGACCACCTTCGATCCGGACCAGACCTTCGCCTGGCGCGGCGCGGACTATTTCGAGCTGGCGGCCGAGTACAAGCCGACGGCCACCCTGTCGGTCCGGGCCCAGCTGAACCTCTGGGATGACTTCCGGGTGGAACGCACGGTCTACGCCGACCGCGCCCCGCCGCGCCCGGTCGATTTCGTGGAGACCCGCGACATCGACCCGCGCACCTTCCTGTCGATCCGCCTGAGGAAGACCTTCTAGGCGAACCGGCCCCGGCGGCCGGCGGCCGACCGGACGAAAAAGGCCCCCGCGGAGCGATCCGCGGGGGCCTGATCCTTCAGGAGACGGCGGCGATCAGTGGATGCCGGCCATGCCCTTCTTGAGGATCGGCGAGATCAGGAAGAGGAACACGCCGACGCCCACGCCAACCCAGCCGATGGTGCCGAAGATCGAGCTGTAGGTCTGAAGCGCCAGCGACGGATCCGTCACAATGCCGGCGACCGTGTCGGTGGCTGTGGCCTTGGCGATCTGGCCGGCGGCGATGTGCGCCACAGAGCTGGACAGGAACCATACGCCCATCATCATGCCTACCACGCGGTCGACAGACAGCTTGGTGATCATCGACAGACCCACCGGTGACAAGCACAACTCGCCGATGGTGTGCAGCAGATAAGTCAGGAACAGGAACAGCAGCGGCACGCGGAAATCCACGCCTGCCTGCGTCACCGCCGCCCAGGACAGCAGCAGGAAGCCGGCACCAACGAAGACCAGCCCGAACGAAAACTTCACGGGCGTGGACGGTTCGATGTTTTTTCGGGCCAACCAGACCCACAAGGCCGCCATGACCGGTCCCAAGACCACGATGATGCCGGGGTTGAAGAACTGGGTCTGGCCGACGTTCAGCCACCCCGGCATGCGGGTTGACTGGTCGGCGAACAGGGTCAGGGAGGACCCGGCCTGCTCGAACAGGGCCCAGAACAGGACCGAGAAGAAGATCAGCACCTGGGCGACCAACATGCGGGTGCGTTCGGTGCCCCTCAGCTTGACGACGGTGTAGGCGACCACTGCGACGAAGATCACCCCCGCAGCCCAAGGCAGCGCCGTTTCAATCAGCGAATGACGCTGCATCAGCAGCCATGTGGGGAACACCGCCACCAGTCCACCGATCCAGAAGATCGCCTCGAAGGGAAGACCCAGAAGGCTGCGACGCTTCAGACGCTCGGGTTGCGGCGCTGCGCCCCGGCCTTCAAGCCAGCTCTGGCCCAGGATGAAAGTCAGCAGGCCGAACAGCATGCCGATGCCGGCGAGCCCGAAGCCGTAAGCCCAGCCGTACGTAATGCCGAGCCACGAACACAGCAGGGTGGCGAGAACCGCACCCAGATTGATGCCCACGTAGAAGATGGTGAAGCCGCCATCGCGCCGCGGGTCGTTCGCATCATACAGATCGCCAACGACCGTGGAGATGTTGGCCTTCAGGAAGCCCACGCCGACGATGATCAGCGAGAGGGCCAGAAACAGCACCGGCTCGGCGCTGAGATCGCGCTCTGTGCGCAAGGTGTACTCACCGGGCGCCACGGCAGCCGGGAATCCGGCGGCATCGGCGGTCGCTTCGGTGCCCGTGGGCAAAGGAGCGGTCGGACCGGCGGCTCCCTCGGGCGTCTCGCCGGTGATCGCTTCAGCGGTTGCGGCGGCGCCTCCATCGGCGGCGATGGCCGCCGACGGCTCGGCGCCGACGGTGCTCACGCCTTCCGGGGAGATGCGGACCTGTACCCGCTCATCGCCGCTGACGGCGAAAATCTGACGGTCGGTGTCCCGGCCTTCGACCTCGAGCACATACTCGGTGCCGTTCACGGTCAGGTATTCACGCCCGCCCGTGCCTTCGAAGGCCATTGTGAAGTGCCCCGCCACCAGCAGGACCGCGCCGATGATAACCGCCTTGCGCGAGCCTAGATATTTGTCGGCCAGCAGGCCCCCGATCACGGGCATCAAATAGACCAGCGCGGCGTAGGCGGCGTAGATGCCCTGCGCCTCGGCGGGTCCGAACAGGAAATGCTGGGTCAGATACAGGACCAGCAGGGCCCGCATGCCGTAGTAGGAAAAGCGCTCCCACATCTCGGTCATGAACAGGATCACCAGCCCCCGCGGGTGTCCCAGAAATGTCTTGCGGGGCGCTGAAACCGCGCCTCCCCCGTCCGTCGTGCTCAACGGCCTTACTCCCTAAGCCTGCGCCCGAACCGGCGCGCGAAGCCGCATAAGCAGCACGGTCGCGTTTCCGTCACAAGAGGCTGTGCGGAATCGGGACAGGGAGATCGCCGGTCGCTCAGTCGCGGGTGGGGTCCGGCTGGTCGGCGTCGCCGTAGGTCAGAGCCAGGAAGACGTCCTCCAGATCAGGATCCTCGGTGGCGATGTCGCGGATGGCCACGCCCGCCTTGCGCACGGCCGCCAGCACCTGTTCGACGCTGGATTCGCCCGTCCGGTAGGTGACGGAGAAGGATCCGTTCGGCCGTCCCTTCACCTCGAAGCCCTTGAGCACCGGCGGCGCGGCGAGGGCCTCTGACGGCGTCACCACCACATTGCGCGTGTCGAGCCGGGTCAGCAGCTGGGCCGTGGGTTCGCACGCCACCACCCGGCCGCGGTTGACGATGGCGATGGTGTCGCAGAGTTCCTGCGCCTCCTCCAGGTAGTGGGTGGTCAGCAGGATGGTGACGCCCTCGGCGTTGATCTTGCGGACATATTCCCAGAGCTGGCGACGCAGCTCCACGTCGACGCCGGCCGTGGGCTCGTCGAGAATCAGGATCGGCGGATTGTGCACCAGGGCCTTGGCCACCATCAGCCGCCGCTTCATGCCGCCCGACAGCGCGCGCACATAGGCGTGGGCCTTGTCCGACAGGCCCAGGGCGGCGAGCAGCTCGTCCGACCGACGCTCATCCGCCGGCACGCCGTAGAATCCGGCCTGGACCTCAAGCGCCTCCCGGGGCGTGAAGAACACGTCGGCCACGATCTCCTGGGGCACGACGCCCAGCGCCGCGCGGGCGTCCCGGGGCCGTTCGTCGATGTCGCGGCCCCATATGGCGACGGTCCCGCCGGACTTCTTGACCACCCCGGCCAGAATGTTGATCAGGGTCGACTTGCCCGCCCCGTTGGGCCCCAGCAGGCCGAACATGGCCCCGCGCGGCACCACCAGATCGACGCCGCGCAGGGCCGTCTTCGCCGGCGACTTGCGGTTCCCGACATAGGTCTTCTCCAGGCCCCGGACCTCGATGGCGTTGTCGGGCAGGGCGGCGTCAGTCTGGGTCATGAAGCGTTCGGTTCAGTGTGCAGCGAGCGGGATCGTCGGGCTTCGCGTGAAATTGACGGGTCGAGGTGCGCGCCGTAGGTATGCCGCCTTCCTCCCCACGCCAAGGTCATGAGCCCGATTATGCCGCCGCGCCACCCCGACATCGCCGTTCCGCCGCCCGAAGAGGTCGTGGTGACCAGCAAACGCGTGGCCTGCGACGGCGGCGGGGGGGCCCTGGGGCACCCGCTGGTCTATATGGACATGGGGGATGACGACTTCGTGGAGTGCGGCTACTGCGACCGGCGTTTCGTGCTGGCCGCCCATCCCGCCCCGGAAAACGAGTATCTGGATCCGGCGCCCCGGCACGGCGAGGCCCACTGAGCATGCGCTATCTGCACACCATGGTCCGGGTGACGGACCTGGACGCCTCGCTGCGCTTCTACTGTGATCTGCTGGGGCTGGAGGAGGTGCGGCGCGTCGACAATGAAAAGGGGCGGTTCACCCTGGTTTTTCTGGCTGCGCCGAAGGACCGGGCGCGCTCGGCGGCCGAACGGGCGCCTGAGCTGGAGCTGACCGTGAACTGGGATCCGGAGGCGTATGCCGGCGGGCGCAACTTCGGCCACCTGGCCTACAAGGTGGACGACATCTATGCCGCCTGCCAGCGCCTGATGGACGGCGGGGTCGTGATCAATCGTCCCCCGCGCGATGGCAACATGGCGTTCGTGCGGTCGCCGGACGGCATCTCGATCGAGCTGCTGCAGGAAGGCGAGCCCCTGGCGCCCGCCGAGCCGTGGGCTTCCATGTCCAACACGGGCAGCTGGTGATAGTCTCCTGTCGATGACGCGAACGGCCCTCCCCAGCCGCCCGGCGCCGCTGCTTTCAGCCCTGCTTGCGGCTGCGCTGGCGGCTGCGTGCGCCTCCACCACCGAAACGCACCCCTCGCGCACGGCGACCGAGCAGCTTCTGGTGGCGCGGGCGGCGGATCGGGCCGTGGACGATCTGACCCTGCCGATCCCCGACGGCGCCGTCGTGTTCGTCGACGAGACCTACTTCCGCGCCGAGGCGGCCCCCTACGCCGTCAGCGCCATCCGCGCCGCCCTGTCGGAGGCGGGCTACGCCCTGGCGCGCAATCGCGACCAGGCCGATGTCGTCTTCGAGATCCGCGCCGGCGCCCTCTCCCTTGAACAGATGCGTCGGCTTCTGGGCGTTCCGGCCATGAGCGTCCCCCTGTCCGACTACCGGGTGGTGTCCTTTCCGGAGCTGTCGCTCTACAGCCGGCGGGACCGCACGGGCGTGGCCGAGTTCTCGGGGTTCGTCTACCGGGCGGACGACGGCGCCCCCATCGCGGCGGTGGCGCCCATGATCGGCCAGTACACCATTCGCAGCCACCGGCTGCTGATGATGATGACCTGGGGCCAGCAGTACGCCGAACCGGGCGAGCAGGATCCCGGCGAAAGCTGGTGGGAATTCTGATCCCTCGCGAGGAGGGTGAGGGGCCGCGCCAACCCGGAGAATCGCGGCCCCGCCCCAGGCCCGCCGGCGAACCGGCGGGGCGGACGGCGGCCCCTTAAGGGGCGTTCGTGACAGCCCTGTGGCTGATGCGGGTCAGATATAACGCCGCAGGGAGCGGGCCAGTTCAGTGGCGCCGTCGCGCGAGCCGCGGCGGATCTGCGCCTGGTAGGCCAGCTTGGCGTGCTCCACGCAATAGGTGG
>JBALUZ010000086.1:0-11708 GCA_036963825.1 Brevundimonas sp. | reverse complement strand
GACATGGCGCAGGGACGCTGGGTGCTGGCGGCCCTGCTGGCCACGGCGCTGGGCGCCCTCGGGACGTACTGGCTCACCGGCTCGCCGGGCGTGCCGGACCAGCCCCATGCGGCTCGCGTGGAGCGCTGGTCCGCATCCCTGGACACCCTGGACGCCCCGCGTCTGGCGGCCGTGGCCGAGGCCGTGGCGCGGGACAACCCGGACGACCGCGAGGCGCAGGTGTTTCTGGGCCGGGCGCGGTTCGAGGCCGGCGATCCCATCGGGGCGGCCACGGCCTTCCGCCGCGCCCTGGCGCTGGACGCCGAGGACCCGGTCAGCTGGTCGCGGCTGGGCGAGGCCCTGACCGGCGCGCAGCAGGGGGTGGTGGGCGCCGACGCCGAGGCCGCCTTCCGCGAGGCGCTGCGCCGGGATCCCGACGCCCAGTCCGCCCGCTATTTCCTCGGCCGCGCGGCCGCAGCCCGGGGCGACGCCGACGCCGCCCGGGCCCTGTGGGGGCCGCTGCTGACCGAGCTGCCGCCGGGCGATCCGCGCCGCGCCCAGCTGCAGGCCGATCTGGCGACGGTGGAGGACGGCGCATGAGCTGGCTGCCCCGATCGCCGAAGGCCCGCCGCCGCCTGTGGATCCTCGCCGCCGTGACGCCGGTGCTGCTGCTGGCCGTGGGCCTGTCGCTGTGGGCCATGCGTGACAGCGTCACCTTCTTCTACAGCCCCTCCGAGGTCACCGAGACGGCCGCGCCCGCGGGCCGCATGATCCGGCTGGGCGGGCTGGTTCTGCCCGGCAGCGTCGAGCAGGGCGCCGACGGTTCGGTGGCGTTCTCGGTGACCGACAATGCGGCCGAGACGCGGGTGGTGTTCCAGGGCGACCTGCCCGACCTGTTCCGCGAGGGGCAGGGCATCGTGGCGCAGGGGGCCTTCGACGAGGCGCGGGTGTTCCACGCCACCCAGGTGCTGGCCAAGCACGACGAGACCTACATGCCGCGCGAGGTGGCCGACCGCCTCAAGGAGACCGGCGAATGGCGCGGCGGGGCCGACGCCCCGGCGCCCTCCAGCGCCGCCTATGTGACCGAATGATCGCGGAATTCGGCGCCTTCGCCCTGGCCCTGGCCCTGGCCCTCGCCGTGCTGCAGGCGGCGGCGTCCGGCGCGGGCCGGCTGCTACGTTCGCCGGTGCTGGCCGGAGCCGGGCAGGGGGCGGCGTTCGCCTCGGCCGGCGCGGTGGCGGTGGCCTTCGGCGCCCTGATCTGGGCCTTCGTGGTGTCGGACTTCTCGGTCAGCAACGTGGCCCTGAACAGCCACACGGCCAAGCCGCTGTTCTATCGGGTGGCGGGGGCGTGGGGCAGCCACGAGGGCTCGCTGCTGCTGTGGTGCCTGGTCATGACGGCCTTCGGCGCGGTGCTGGGACTGGGGCGCGGCCTGCCGTTCGGGCTGAAGACCTCGGCGGTGGCGGTGCAGGGCGGGCTGAACGCCATGTTCCTGGCCTTCACGGTGTTCACCTCCAACGCCTTCACGCGGCTGGATCCGGCGCCGGTGCAGGGCGGCTCGCTCAACCCGCTGCTGCAGGACCCGGCCCTGGCGATCCACCCGCCCATGCTCTACGTGGGCTACGTCGGCTTCTCGGTGTGTTTCTCCCTGGCGGTGGCCCTGATCGAGGGGCGGGTCGATCCGGCGTGGGGCCGGTGGGTGCGGCCGTGGGCGCTGGCGTCCTGGGTGTTCCTGACCGCCGGCATCGCCCTGGGGTCGTTCTGGGCCTATTACGAGCTGGGCTGGGGCGGCTGGTGGTTCTGGGACCCGGTGGAGAACGCCTCCTTCCTGCCGTGGCTGGCGGGCGCGGCCCTGCTGCACTCGGCCATCGTGACGGAGAAGCGCGGGGCGCTGGCGGGCTGGACCGTGTTCCTGGCCCTGATGGCCTTCACCTTCTCCATGCTGGGGGCGTTTCTGGTGCGCTCGGGGGTGCTGACCTCGGTGCACGCCTTCGCCGTGGACCCGGAGCGGGGCCTGCTGCTGCTGGCCATCCTCGGCGTGGCGGCGGGCGCGGCCTTCGCCCTGTTCGCCTGGCGCGCGCCGGGCCTGCCCAGGGGCGGGGTGTTCGCGCCGGTGAGCCGCGAGAGCAGCCTGGTCCTCAATAATCTGTTCCTGTCGGCGGCGGCGTCCACAGTGCTGCTGGGCACCCTGTATCCGCTGATCCTGGAGGCGGTCACCGGCGAGACCATTTCGGTGGGCCCGCCCTATTTCAACCTGACCTTCACGCCGCTGATGGCCGCGGCCCTGATCATCCTGCCCGCCGGGCCGCTGCTGGCGTGGAAGCGAGCCGATCTGAAGGGCGTGGTCCAGCGCCTGACCCTGGCCTTCGCCGTGGCGGTGATCGCGGCCCTGGCCGCCCTGGCCCTGTTCGACCCCATGAAGGCCATGGCGGCGGCGGGGATCGGGCTGGGCGTCTGGCTGATCGCGGGGGCGCTGGCCGAGCTGGCCGAGCGCATCCGCCTGTTCCGGGCCCCCCGCGCCGAGGTGTGGCGCCGGCTGACCGGCCTGCCCGTGGGCGCCTTCGGCATGACCCTGGCCCATGCGGGGCTGGGCCTGTTCGTCATGGGAGCGGTGGCCGAGACGGCCTTCAAGGTCGAGGCGGTGGCGGTGACCGCGCCGGGCGGACCGGCCGCCGTGGCCGGGCCCTGGCATGTGACGCTGGATGACCTGCGCATCGTCGAGGGGCCGAACTATCTGGCCGAACAGGGCGTGTTCACCGTGGCGCGCGCGGACGGCGGGGCCGCGCGCACCCTGAGCGCCGAGCGGCGGTTCTTCCCGGCGGGCGGCCAGACCACCACCGAGGTCGGGCTGGATTTCCGCGGGCTGGACGACGTCTATGTGGTGCTGGGCGAGCGGCGCGCGACCGAGACCCTGGCCCAGGCCTGGACCGTGCGGGTGCACTGGAACCCGTGGGCGCGGCTGATCTTCCTGGGGCCGGCCCTGATGGCGCTGGGGGGCCTGGTGTCCCTGTCCGACCGGCGGCTGCGGTTCGGCGTGGCCGGGAGGAAGCGGGGATGAGGGGGCTGCAGCAAGTCCTTCTCCCGGTGGGAGAAAGGGGCCCCGCGCACCGCAGCGCGAAGCGCGGAGGTTCTGGCGCGGGGGATGAGGGTCGGGTGTTTCTCGAGGCCGCCAGGCGACCCTCACCCTGCGCGCGAAGGAGCGGCTTGCTGCGCAATCCGCTGCGCGCATCCCTCTCCCAATGGGAGAGGGCGCTGGTTGTGCTCGCCGCCGTGGGTCTGATGGCCTTCGCCGAGCCGGCGGCGGCGCCCGACCGCCCCCTGCCCGATCCGGCGCAGGAGGCGCGGGCGCAGGGGCTGTTCGAGGACATCCGCTGCGTCGTCTGCCAGCACGAATCCATCGCCGACTCCCCCGCCGGCATCGCCGCCGACATGCGCCGTCTGGTGCGCGACGAGGTGGCGGCGGGCCGCTCGGACGCCGAGATCGAGGCGGGGCTGGTCCGGCGCTACGGCGACTATGTGCTGTTCCGCCCGCCGTTCCGGCCCGGCACCCTGCTGCTGTGGCTGGGGCCGTTTCTGGTGGTGCTGGTCGCCGGCGGCGTGCTGCTGGCGACCCTGCGCCGTCGCCCCGCCGACGCCGCGCCCCTGACCCCGGCGGAGGAAGCCGCGCTGGAGAAGCGTCTGGCCGACCGCCCGGATTTGGACGCATCCTCGCCCCATGATCATCCCTGATCTGTATGATCCGTAACTGGTTCGCCTTGGCGCGCCGCGTCATAGGGTTATATCAGAGGTACGGGGCCGCCCTTCGGTCCCGCCGAAACGACACAAGGACGACGATGCTGAAGCGTAAGGAATTCATTCTGGGCGCCGCGGTCGGACTGACCTTCGCCGCCGCCGCGACTGCGGGCGGGATCATCGACTGGCCGGCCGCCGGCGCGCAGGAGCAGCGGGCCGAGCTGCGCAGCGGCCTGGTGCCCGCCTCCACCGCCGGGGCCGTGCTGTTCCAGCCGCCCCCGGGCGCGCCCAATTCCTTCGCCGACATCATCGACCAGGTCTCGCCCGCCGTGGTGCAGATCGACGTGACCACGCGGGTGCCGCGCCCCAGCGTGCGCGGCTTCCCCAACATTCCGGGCCTGCCCTTCCCCTTCTCCGTGCCGCAGCAGCCGGAAGGCGAAGAGGGCGAGGAGCCGATGATGGAAGGCGCGGGCTCCGGCTCGGGCTTCTTCATCTCGGCGGACGGCTTCATCGTCACCAACAACCACGTGGTCGAGAACGCATCCGAGATCACGGTGCGCCTGACCGACGACCGCGAGCTGCCGGCCCGCATCGTGGGCCGCGATCCCGAGACCGATCTGGCGGTGCTGAAGGTGGACGGCGGGACCTTCCCGTTCGTGGAGTTCGAGACCTCGGCCCAGCCCCGGGTGGGCGACTGGGTCGTGGCCGTGGGCAATCCCTTCGGCCTGGGCGGTTCGGCGACGGCGGGCATCGTCTCGGCGCGCGGCCGCGACATCGGCGAGGCCTATGTGGACTACATCCAGATCGACGCCCCCATCAACCGGGGCAATTCGGGTGGTCCGACCTTCGACATCTATGGCCGCGTGATCGGGGTCAACACGGCGATCTTCTCGCCCACCGGCGTGTCCGTGGGCATCGGCTTCGCCATCCCCGCCGACACGGCCCAGCGGGTGACCCGTCAGCTGATGCAGGGCGGCAGCATCCAGCGCGGCTATCTGGGCGTCCAGATCGGCACGCTTCTGGATGATCAGCGAGAGGCGCTTGGCCTGGATGAAACGGTCGAAGGCGCGCTCGTCATCAGCGTGACGCCGGGCGGGCCCGCCGAGGACGGCGACGTCCGGGCGGGCGACATCGTCGTCGCCCTGAACGGCGAGCCGATCACGAACAACACCGAGCTGACCCGCCGCGTGGCCCAGGCCAGCCCCGGGGACACGCTGCGTCTGACCGTTCTGCGCGAAGGCCGGCGGATGCAGCTGACGGTTCGTTCGGGCGCACGCCCGTCGCCCGATCAACTGGAGGCCCTGGACGGCGGCGACTCCGAAGAGGCCCAGCCGGGACCGTCGGAGGCGCCGACCGGAACGGCGGTCGAGGGCCTGTCGGTGGCGCCGCTGACGGCGCCCCTGCGCGAACGCTACTCGGTGCCCGGCTCGGTGAGCGGCCTGGTCGTCACCGCCGTGGAGGCGGGGACCAAGGCGGCCCAGCGCGGCTTCCAGCCCGGCATGGTGATCCTGCAGGCGGACGGCCGCGCCGTGTCCACAGCGGCCGAGTTCCGCGCCGCCGTGGATCGGGTGCGTCAGTCGGGTCGGCCGGGCGTCCTGCTGCTGGTGCGCACGCCGAACGGCAACACGCCGGTGGTCCTCGAACTGGACGGCGACGGGGAATAGTCGGGCGGAGCCTGACCGGTCGGCGGAATCGCTTCGCGTTTTCGCCGCGCCCGGTCAGACTCCGGCCTCATGCAGGCGATTCTGGAGACGGGGCTGATGCGCATACTGGTGGTCGAGGATGATGAGCAGGCCGCGGGCGCCATGGTGCGCGGCCTGTCCGAGGCGGGGCACGAGGTGGTCCACGCGGTGGACGGCGCCTACGGCCTGGTGGAGGCCCAGAAGGGCGGCTTCGACGTCTATGTGGTGGACCGCATGATGCCGCGCCTGGACGGGGTCGGCATGGTCGAGACCCTGCGCAAGGACGGGGACCAGACCCCCGTCCTGTTCCTGTCGGCGCTGGGCGAGGTGGAGGACCGGGTCACGGGCCTGAAGGCCGGGGCCGACGACTATCTGGTCAAGCCCTACGCCTTCGCCGAGCTGATCGCGCGGGTCGAGGCCCTGTCGCGCCGCCGCGAGACCGGGGGGGTGCAGACGGTGCTGAAGGTCGGCGACCTGGAAATGAACCTGATCGCCCGCACGGTGTATCGGGGCGAGACCGAGATCGACCTGCAGCCCCGCGAGTTCCAGCTGCTGGAATTCCTCATGCGCCACGCCGGCCAGTCGGTGACCCGCACCATGCTGCTGGAGAAGGTGTGGGAGTACCATTTCGACCCCCAGACCAACGTCATCGACGTCCACATCAGCCGCCTGCGCGCCAAGATCGACAAGGGCTTCGACAAGGCCATGCTGCAGACGGTGCGAGGCGCGGGTTACCGGCTGGAGGCCTAGCGCCTCATGAAGCTGCCCTCGCTCTTCCGGCGCACGCCCTTCCGGCTGACGCTGATGTTCGTGGCCCTGTTCGCGGCGGCGGCCAGCGCGGTGCTGGCCTATGTCTATGTGGCCTCGGCGTCCGAGGCGCGGGCGCGGGCCGAGGCGGACATACGCCGCGAGGTGGGGGTGCTGACCGCCATCTACCGGGAGCGGGGGATGAACCCCCTCAACCAGGCGCTGGTGGAGCGCATCCTGAGGGGCGGCTCCTATCTCTACATCCTGCTGGACGCCGAGGGCGATCCGGTCACCCGCAGCCTGAACATCACCCCGGTGGAGCCGAGCCCCGAGGATCCGCCTGAGCGATGGGAGGCGTTCCGCTTCACCGACACCGACGAGGCGGGCCGCATCATCCGGCGCAAGGCGCTGGGCGTCATGGTGCGCCTGCAGGGGGGCGAGCTGCTGTTCGTGGCCCAGGACATCGGCGACACCGAGGCCTATCTGGACCGCCTGACCCAGGCCCTGTGGGGCGCCATGCTGCTGGTGGTGGTGCTGGGGCTGGGCGGGGGGCTGCTGATCAGCCGCAATCTGGAGCGCTCCATGGGCCGCTTCAACACCGTGGTGGCGGCGGTGAAGGGCGGCGACCTCAAGGCCCGGGCCGAGGTGCGCGGCACGGGCGACGAGCTGGATGAGCTGGGGGCGGGCCTGAACGGCATGCTGGACCGGCTGGAGGCCTCCATGGCCTCGATCCGGCACGCCGGGGACGCCATCGCCCATGACCTGCGCAGCCCGCTGACCCGCATGCGGGCCAAGCTGGAGGTGGCCCTGATCGACGCCGAGGCGGGGCGCATCGACGCCAATGACGCCCTGCAGATGGCCCTGGCCGAGGCCGACGAACTGCTGAAGACCTTCAACACCGTGCTGGCCATCGCCCGGCTGCAGGCGTCCCGGGAGCCGCAGACCGAGGTGTTCGACGCCGCCGACCTGGCGGCCGACATGGCCGAGCTGTACGAGCCCGCCGCCGAGGACAAGGGGCTGGCGTTCGACTCCGAGATCCACAAGGGCCTGATGATCCGCGCCAACCGCCCCTTCCTGGCCCAGGCCCTGGCGAACCTCATCGACAACGCCATCAAGTACACGCCCTCCGGCGGGGCGGTGATGCTGCGCGCGCGCAGGCGGTCCAGCGGCCAGGTGGAGTTCTCGGTCACCGACACCGGCCCCGGCGTGCCCGACGAGGACCGCGCGCGGGTGCTGGACCGCTTCGTGCGGCTGGAGAACAGCCGCACCGAGCCGGGCTCGGGCCTGGGGCTGTCGCTGGTGGCCGCCGTGGCCGAGGCGCACCGGGGCCGCATCTATCTGGATGAAGGACCCGGGGTGGTGGACGACACGGGGCCGGGGCTGCGCGTGGCCCTGGTCCTGCCGCCCGCCGAATGAGCGGTCTGGCCGGAAAGCTGAAGCCCTGCGGGCCGGTGCTGGACGCCGAACTGGCCGCCCGCACCCGCGAGCCCGCCCTGGCCGCCGCGCGCGAGGGCGGCTGGCTGGAGACCCTCGACGCGGCCTGGCCCGCGCTGGAGCCGGTGTTCGCCGCCGCGCCCTATCTGGCCGGGCTGGCGCGGCGGGGGCCGGAGCGCCTGCGGACGATCCTCGAGATCGGGCCGGACCGGCGGCTGACGGAGATCCTGGCCGCGACCGAAGCCCTGACCGGCGGCGCCGACGACCTGCGCGCGCCCCTGCGCGGCCTCAAGGCGGACCTGCACCTGCTGACCGCCCTGTGCGACCTGGGCGGGGTGTGGGACCTGGACCAGGTCACCGGGGCCCTGAGCGCCTTCGCCGACGCCGCCACGCGCGCCGCCCTGGGCGCCGTGGCCCACGACGCCCGCCAGCGGGGCAGGCTGGTCAGCGCCGCCGACGACCCGCGCGGCCCCGTCCCGGGCCTGTTCGCCCTCGCCATGGGCAAGCATGGGGCGGGCGAGCTGAACTATTCCAGCGACATCGACATCTCGTTCTTCCACGAGCCCGACGCCCTCGAGGCGGCGCTGGCGCCCGGCGTCGAGGCCCAGCCCTTCGCCGACCGTCTGGCCCAGGGCGTGGCGTCGCTGCTGTCGGAGCGGACCGGCGACGGCTATGTGTTCCGCGTCGACCTGCGCCTGCGCCCGGATCCCTCGTCGACCCCGCCGGTGGTCCCCGCGCCGGCGGCCATGGCCTACTACGAGTCCGTGGGCCAGAACTGGGAGCGCGCGGCCTTCATCAAGGCGCGCCCGGTCTGCGGCGACCTGAAGGAAGGCGAGGCGTTCCTGGCGGACCTGGCGCCCTTCATCTGGCGGCGGAGCCTCGACTATCACGCCATCGCCGACATCCACTCCATCAAGCGCCAGATCCACGCCTTCAAGACCGGCGAGGGCCTGCAGGCGGCGGGCGCCAATCTGAAGCTGGGCCGCGGCGGAATCCGCGAGATCGAGTTCTACGTCCAGACCCAGCAGCTGATCCTCGGCGGCCGTGATCCCGCCCTGCGCGCGCCGCGGACGCTGGAAGCGCTGGCCGCCCTGACGGCGGCGGGCCATGTGGAGGAGACGGTGCGCGCCGAGCTGTCCGCCGCCTACGGACGTTTGCGGGCGCTGGAGCACCGCATCCAGATGCTGGCGGACGAACAGACCCACACCCTGCCCGAGTCCCCCGGGCGGCGCGCCGCTGTGGCCGCCCTGTCCGGCGAGGCGGATCTGGCGGCGTTCGATGCGGGCGTGGAGTCCCTGCTGCAGGGCGTCAACCGCCGCTATGGCCAGCTGTTCTCGGACGAGGAGGACCTGTCCTCGCCCTGGGGCAGCCTGGTCTTCACCGGGGTGGAGAACGATCCCGAAACCCTGAAGACGCTCGGGCGCATGGGGTTCTCGAGCCCCGAGAGCGTCGCGGACACCATCCGCAGCTGGCACCACGGCCGCATCGGCGCCACCCGCACGGCGCGGGGCCGGGAGCTGTTCACGCGGCTGGCGCCGCGCCTGCTGACCGCCCTGGCCGAGACCGGCGCGCCGGACGCCGCCTTCGCCCGCTTCTCCACCTTCTTCGCCGGCCTGTCGGCGGGGGCCCAGATCCAGTCCCTGTTCCTGGCCCAGCCCGAACTGTTCGCCCTCGTCGTGCGGGTGATGGCCTTCGCCCCGCGTCTGGCGCGCACCCTGGCCCGTTACCCCGCCGCCCTGGACAGCATGCTGGACGCCCGCTTCCTGGCGCCGCTGGACCGGGACACCGGTGTGCTGGACGAACTTGTGGCCGAGGCGGTGGGCGAAAGCGATTTCGAGGAGGCCATGAACGCGGTGCGGCGCATCCACCGCGACCAGATCTTCCGCATCGGCATCCAGACCCTGACGGGCCGGGCCGATGCGGACAGCGCCGGCCACGCCTACGCCGACCTGGCCGACGTCTCGATCCGCGCCCTGTCCGCCGCCGCCCTCAAGGAAGTGACGCGGCAGGGCGGCGGCTTCGCCGGGCGCATCGCCGTGGTGGCGCTCGGCAAGGCCGGGTCGCGCGAAATGACGGCGGGGTCCGACCTGGACCTGATGACCGTGTATGAGGCCGACGACCCGGCGGGCATGTCGGAAAAGAAGGGCTGGAGCGCCGACACCTTCTACGGCCGCTTCACCCAGCGTCTGATCGCGGCCCTGTCGGCGCATACGGCCGAGGGGGCGCTGTACGAGGTGGACATGCGCCTGCGCCCCTCGGGCCGCGCCGGGCCGGTGTCGGTCAGCTTTCGGGCGCTGGAGGACTATTACGCCGCAGAGGCGGAGACGTGGGAGTTCCTGGCCCTGACCCGCGCGCGTGTGGTGTGGGCCAGCGAGCCGGCCTTCGCCCGGCGCGTGGCCGGGGCCGTCGAGACGGCCCTGCGCCGCCCGCGCGATCCGGAGCAGGTCACCCGGGACGTGCGGGAGATGCGGGCCCTGATGGACCGGGAGCGGCCCGGCGGCGGGCTGTGGGAGCTGAAGCTGGCGCCCGGCGGCCAGGTGGACTGCGAGTTCGCAGCCCAGCACAGCCAGCTTCTGGCCGCCGCCCGCGGCGAACCCCTGACCGTCTCCACCGTCGAGGCCCTCGGCGCGCCCGGGCTGGATCCCGTGTTCGGCCAGGCGTGGAGCCTGCAGCAGTCCATCAGCCAGGTCATCCGGTGCGCCTTCGAAGGGGACCCTGATCCCGAGGCGGAGCCGGCCGAGTTCCGCGAGCGGCTGGCGGGCGTGGCCGGCTTCGGCAGCTTCGACGCCCTGAAGACCGAACTGGCCGCCCGGCGCCGTTCAGCCCGGGCGGCGCTGGAGGTCCTTCTGGGGCCGTTGACTCCCCCCGCGACGGAATCCTGACGGCCGTTCGTTGAACCTGTCGACAGGGACGGACAACGCCGCCTTTGAACGGCGGATCAGGAGAACGAACCCATGAAGACGATGATTGTGCTGGGCGGCGTCGCCGCCCTGGCCCTGGGCGGGGCCGCGATCGCCCAGACCGGCGGCGCGCAGCAGCCCGGCTGGCGCATGGACCCGGACGCGCGGGTCAGCCAGGCCGAGTTCGTGGAGCAGCGGGTCGCCCGCCTGACCGCCATGGACGCCAATGGCGACGGGCTGGTCTCGCGCGAGGAAATGCAGGCCCGGCGCCAGGCCCGCATGGGCGAGATGCAGGACCGCATGTTCGAGCGCATGGACGCGGACGGCGACGGCTCGGTCACCCGGGCCGAGTTCGACGCGGCTCATGAGCGGCGCATGGGGGGACGCGCGGGACGCGGCCACCATCGCGGCGCAGGCGGCCATGGCATGGGCATGCGGCTTGACCGCGGCGGTGCGGGTGTGACCATCGAACAGGCCCGTCAGCGTGCGACCGAACAGTTCGCCCGCATGGATGCGGACGGCGACGGCTTCGTCACCGGCGCCGAGATGCGCGCGCAGCACGAGGCGCGCCGGGCTGAACGTCAGGCCCGCCGGGCCGAACGCCGCGCCCCAGCGGCGGAGTAGGGGTGATGTCGGGACAGACCGGATCGGTCCGGTCGGCCCGCCCGCAAGGAAACGGAGCGAGCCGGCTTGGCGACACGGGTGGTCGATCCCGACGAAGATCTGGTGAGCCGCGTGGGTCAGGGCGACCCCGCGGCGATCCAGGCCATGGTCGCGCGCAAGCTGCCGCGCATGCTGGCCCTGGCGCAGCGCATGCTGAACGACCCGTCCGAGGCCGAGGACGTGGCGCAGGAGACGATGCTGAAGGCGTGGCGCCAAGCGCCCCGCTGGCGGCCGGGCAAGGCGCGGTTCGACACCTGGCTGCACCGGGTGGCGCTGAACCTCTGCTACGATCGTCTGCGCCGCCGCCGCGAGGTTGTGACGGAAACGGTTCCGGACCGGGTCGATCCCGGGCCGCGGCCGGATCAGGGTTTGCAGGCGGCGCAGCTGGGCGCGCGGGTGGACGCGGCGCTGGCGGCCCTGCCGGAGCGACAGCGCGAGGCCATCGTGCTGTGCCACTATCAGGAGCTGGGCAATATGGAGGCCGCGGCCCTGATGGAGATCAGCGTCGAGGCTCTGGAGAGCTTGCTGTCGCGCGGTCGGCGCGCCCTGCGGGCGTCGCTGGCCGAGACGG
>JBALUZ010000085.1:0-11800 GCA_036963825.1 Brevundimonas sp. | reverse complement strand
GCCGCGGCCCAGCCAGACCCCGCCCGAGAAGGCCCGCCCCCAGCCGCAGCCGCGCCCCAGCCAGAACCGTCCGGATCCGGGTCTTGACCTGGACGCCCTGGCCGAGCCGCGCCCCCGGACCCAGCAGCAGCGCCCGACCGGCCAGTCCGGGGCCGGCCGCGCGGCCCGCGCGACGGGCTCCCAGATCGCCGATCTGGGGGGGCAGGTGACGCGGCACTGGATTCTGAACTGCGATCTGGAGGGCATGCGCGACCTGTCCATCCCCGTGCGGGTGACCATCACCTCGGACGGTCGGATCAGCTCGGGCCCGGTGGTGACGGACCGGCGATCCGGCGCGACCTGGCGCACGGCCTCAGAGGCCATGCTGCGCGCGGTCCGCGCCGCCGAGCCGTTCGACGTGCCCCCCGGCTTCGAAACCCAGGAGATCAATTTCCGCTTCCGCGCCGACCAGGCCTGCGCCAACCGGTAGCGGAGCCGCCTGAGGTCCCGCGCGTTTGTGACTTGCGTGCGCAAGGCCAAGCCTGAAAGTCGCCGCATTGCTGCGGCGCCATGCCGAGCATGACCACCCATCGCCTGCTGGAGAGATTTCATCTCATGCGACCGAACAAACGCCTCAACGCGCTGATCGCCGGCGTCGCCGCCATCGCCCTGGCGCCCGCGGCCGTCACACCGGTGATGGCCCAGTCCGGCGCCCCCGAAGTGGAGATCACCCAGGGCGTCCTGCGTCCGCTCCAGATCGCCATCGCGCCCTTCAGCGGCCCCAACGGCGCCGAGATCGCCGGGGTGATCTCCAGCAACCTGCAGCGTTCGGGGTTCTTCGACCCCATCGATCCCAACGCCTTCATCCAGCAGGATCTCAACCTCTCCAACCAGCCCGATTTCCCCCAGTGGACCCGCATCGGGGCCCAGGCGGTCCTGTACGGCTCGGCCACGCCCCAGCCGGACGGCCGGGTGCAGGTGGGGTTCCGCCTCTATGACCCGTACCGGGAGTGCCAGCTGGTGGGCTTCGCCTTCACCGCCACGCCCGACAACTGGCGCCGCCTGGCCCATAAGGTTTCGGACGTGGTCTACCAGCGCCTGACGGGCGAGCAGGGCTATTTCGACACCCGGGTGGTGTTCGTGTCCGAAAGCGGCACGGGCCTGAACCGCTTCAGCCGCCTGGCGGTGATGGACCAGGACGGCTTCAACCCGTTCTTCCTGACCAGCGGCGAGGAGATCATCCTGACGCCCCGGTTCTCGAACAATCCCAACGAAATCACCTATATGGCGCTGGGCGAGGACTATTCGCGCATCTACATCATGAACCTGCAGACCGGCCGCCGCGAAAGCATCGGCGAGTTTCCGGGCCAGGTCTTCGCCCCGCGTTTTTCGCCTGATGGCAGCCAGATCGCGTTCTCCATCAGCGTGGGGGGGAACACTGACATTCACGTCATGAACCTGCGCACCCGCCAGACCCGCCGGCTGACCAACGATCCGGGCATCGACACCTCGCCGTCCTTCAGCCCGGACGGCAACCAGCTCGTGTTCGTGTCCGACCGCTCCGGCTCGGCGCGCCTCTACACCATGCGCGCCGACGGCTCCGGGCAGCGCCCCATCTCGCGGGGCGGCGGGGTCTACACCGCGCCGTCGTGGAGCCCGCGCGGCGATCTGATCGCCTTCACCAAGCAGCAGGGCGGGCGTTTCCACATCGGCGTCATGGACCCCGCCGGGGGCGGCGAGCGCATCCTGTCGTCCAGCTATTTCGAGGAAGGCCCCTCCTGGGCCCCCAACGGCCGCTACATCGTGTTCGCGCGCCAGGCGCCCGGCGGCGGGTCGCGCCTCTGGACGGTGGATGTGACCGGCCGCGTGGTGGGTCAGGCCTCCTACTCGGGCATGGCGGGCGACCCGGCCTGGTCGCCCCTGCTGGATCCGCCGCCGGCCAACCTCGGCGTGGGCCAGGCCGCGGACAGCTGCCCCGGCTGACCGGGACCGGGCGGCGGCGGCCCGCAGGCTGCGGACCCATTCACTCAACTGTGCGTTATCGCCGCTGGCGCCACACTACAGCCAAGGCTAGTGCCTTAAGGCAAAGCTTCACCGGCCGGCTGTCGCGGCCCTGGAAAAAGGAGACGACCCCGATGCAATCCACCCGTTCGATCATCCGGCTGTCCGCCGTCGGCGTCATGGTCGCCGCCATGGCCGCCTGCGCCCCGCGCCAGCAGCCCGAGCCCCTGCCGCAGCCGGGTCCCTCCCAGCCCTCGCAGCCCAGCCAGCCCGGCGCCCCCACGGGGCCGGTGAACCCGGGCACGATCCCCGGCGCCGCGGCCCCGGGATCGGTGGGCGATTTCCGCCAGAACGTGGGCGACCGCGTCTATTTCGACCTGGACAGCTATTCGATCCGCGCCGACGCCATGCCCCGCCTGGACGCCCAGGCCCAGTGGCTGAACCGCTATCCGAACGTGCGGGTGCGTATCGAGGGCAACGCCGACGAGCGCGGCACCCGTGAGTACAACCTGGCCCTGGGCGCCCGCCGCGCCGAGGCCGTGCGCAGCCATCTGGTCAACCGGGGCGTCGCCGCCAGCCGCATCGACACCATCTCCTACGGCAAGGAGCGTCCGATCGCCCAGGGCTCCAACGAGCAGGCCTGGGCCCAGAACCGCAACGCCCACACCGCCATCATCTCCGGCGCGCCGCAGTAGGCGTCCCGGACTGAGAACGGGGGGGACCGGCGCGGCGCGTCGGTCCCCCTTTCCGTTTCGTCCTTCGCCCGCCCGGCGCGCGGCCTTGCGCCCGCCGCAAACCGATGGAACCTATGCAGGCATGACCCAGCTTCGTCCGTTCACCGTCTCCGCCCTGATCGCCGGAACCGCTTTGGCCCCCCTGATGGCCGCGGCGCTGGTCGTCGCCCCCGCCGCGCCGGCCCGGGCCCAGCAGGCTCCGGACCAGCCCGTCGAGTGGACCCCGCGCCGCCTCAACCAGCTGGACCGCAACGTCCGCCGGCTGGAGCGCGCCGTGACCCAGCGCAACGCCGCCGGCGACCCCGTGCTGATCGAGACCGACCCCGAGGTGATCGTGCTCCAGGGCGTGGTGGACAACATGCAGCGGCGGCTGGCCGACCTGGAGGCCACCGTCCAGCGCATGAACGGCGACATCGAACGCCTGACCTTCGCCAATGACGAGGCCCAGCGGGACAACGCCGCCATGCGCCGCCTGCTGACCGACTCCAACAACCGCATCACCGCCCTGGAGGGCCAGCTGGAGGCCGTGGCCGAGGCCAACGCCCCCATCGTGGCGGACTCGCCCACCGGCGACCCCGGCCAGGATTTCGAGCGCGCCATTCGTCTGGCCAACGCCCGGGACGTTCGGGCCCTGCGGGCGCTCGAGGTCTTCGTCATCACCTGGCCTGACGCGCCCCAGGCCCGCGAGGCCAACTACCGCCTCGGCGACCTGCGGGCCGGCGCGGGCGACCAGGCCGGCGCGGTCCAGGCCTGGGCCTCGTCCCTCAGCGGCTGGCCGCGCACCTCCTGGGCGCCCGACGCCACCATCAAGCTGGCCGCCGGGCTGGACGCCACCGACCGCGACGCCCAGGCCTGCGCCGCGGTGCGCGAGTTCTTCGAACGCTACGGCGAAGGCGCGCCCACGGCCCTCATCAACCGCGCCGAGCGCATCCGCGACCAGGCGGAGTGCGAGGCCTGATCCACAGCGTCGCCGCCGCGCTGGATGCGCGGCTGTCCCCGGACGCGGACCGCCCCGTCGCCCTGGCCCTGTCCGGCGGCGGGGACTCCATGGCCCTGCTGCATCTGGCCGCCGGCTGGTGCGCCCGGCGGGATCGACGCCTGCTCGCCCTGACCGTCGATCACCGCCTGCATCCCGACAGCGGGGCCTGGACCGCCTTCGCCGGAGAGGCCGCCCGCGCCGCCGGCGCCGACTGGCGCGCCCTGTCCTGGGACGGCCCCAGGCCCGCCGCCGGCCTGCCCGCCGCCGCCCGCGCCGCCCGCCACGCCCTGCTGGCCGACGCGGCGCGCCAGGCCGGCGCCCGGGTCATCCTGATGGCCCACACCAGGGACGACGTCGCCGAGTCCGACTGGATGTGGGCGCAGGGGGCCACGCTGGGCGTCCTGCGCGACTGGTCCCCGTCCCCCGCCTGCCCGCAGGGCCGGGGGCTCATGCTGCTGCGGCCCCTGTTGTCCGCGTCCCGCGCCGAGCTGCGCGCCTTCCTCGCCGCCCGGGACGCCCGCTGGCTCGAGGACCCGGCCAACGCCGACCCCCGCTTCCTGCGCACCCGGGCGCGCGACGCACTCAATCTTTCTCCCGTTGGGAGACGGAGGCCCCGCGCACCGGAGGGCGCAAGCGATCCGGTTCCGGGCGCGGGGGATGAGGGTCGGGCAGGGCGTCATCTGACTTCGGCGGACAACTGGGCCGGCGTCCTCACCCTCCCGCGTGCGATCCCCGCCCGGACCCTCGCGGCCGCCCTGCTGAGCGTGTCCGGCCAGAGCACCCCGCCGCGCGGCGCCCGTCTGGCCGCCCTTCACGCCCGCCTCGCTGACGACGCCGACGTCACCGCCACCCTCGCCGGCGCCCGCGTCCAGACCGACGGCGACCACCTTGTCATCACCCGCGAGCCCGGCCGTCACGGCCTGCCCGCCGCCCCCTTGCCGGCGGACGAGCCGACGGTCTGGGACGGCCGCTTCGAGATCACCGCGCCGGGCCCCGGCTGGCGCGCCGGGCCGCTGCAGGGCCGCATGGCCGCGCTGGGCCCCGCCGATCAGGCGATCGTGAGACGCCTGCCCGCATCCGCGCGGCCGGCTCTGCCCGTACTGTTCCGGGACGACGATCCTCGCCCGCGTCTTGCATGGGCCGTCGCCGAAACGCGCTGTCTGGCCGCAGGCCGCCTCATCGGCGCGGTCGGCGGGATCGGGCATGAGGACCAGTTGACGCATTCAAGTGGCGAAACGCCGCCCGCTGACCTATTTCTGGACCGTCGCGGCGGCTGAACGTCGCCGCACCGAGTTTGAGGACCCTTATGAACCTTCGCACCCTGGCCATTGTCGGCGTCATCATGATGGCGGTTCTGGCCGCCTACGCCATGGTCGGCCCGTCCGGCCCCGGAACCGCAGGCAAGGCCGGCGCCGGGGCCCGGCCGACCGACATCACCTATTCCGAGCTGCTGTCGCGCATCCAGGCCGGCGAGATCGAGTCCGTGGTGATCAAGGGCGACACCGTGCGCGGGGTCTTCACCGATGACACGGCCTTCACCGCCACCACGCCCTATCCCAACGAGGGACTGATCGAGCGCCTCGAGGCCGCCGAGGTGGCCATGGACGTGGAAACCACCCGCAATCCGTGGTGGATGAGCCTGCTGGGCCTGATCCTGCCGGTCGGCCTGCTGATCCTGTTCTGGTTCTGGATGATGAACCGCATGCAGGGCGGCGCCCGCGGGGCCATGGGCTTCGGCAAGTCCAAGGCCAAGTTGCTGACCGAGCACAAGGGCCGCAAGACCTTCGACGACGTGGCCGGCGTGGACGAGGCCAAGGAGGAGCTGCAGGAGGTCGTCGACTTCCTCAAGGATCCGGGCAAGTTCCAGCGTCTGGGCGGCAAGATTCCCAAGGGCGCCCTGCTGGTGGGCCCTCCGGGCACCGGCAAGACCCTGCTGGCCCGCGCCGTCGCGGGTGAAGCCGGGGTGCCCTTCTTCTCCATCTCCGGCTCGGACTTCGTCGAGATGTTCGTCGGCGTCGGCGCCAGCCGCGTGCGCGACATGTTCGAACAGGCTAAGAAGAACGCGCCCTGCATCATCTTCATCGACGAGATCGACGCCGTGGGCCGTCACCGGGGCGCGGGTCTGGGCGGCGGCAATGACGAGCGCGAGCAGACCCTCAACCAGCTGCTGGTGGAGATGGACGGCTTCGAGTCCAACGAGGGCATCATCCTGATCGCCGCCACCAACCGGCCCGACGTGCTGGATCCGGCCCTGCTGCGTCCCGGCCGCTTCGACCGCCAGGTGGTGGTGCCCAACCCCGATGTGAACGGGCGCGAGAAGATCCTGCGCGTGCACATGAAGGACGTGCCCCTGGCCTCCGACGTCATGGTCAAGACCATCGCCCGCGGCACCCCCGGCTTCTCCGGCGCCGACCTGGCCAACCTGGTCAATGAGGCGGCCCTGATGGCGGCCCGCAAGGACCGCCGCATGGTCACCCACCGCGACTTCGAGGACGCCAAGGACAAGGTCATGATGGGCGCCGAGCGCAAGTCCATGGCCATGAACGAGGAAGAGAAGAAGCTGACCGCCTATCACGAGGCCGGCCACGCCATCGTCGCCATGAACGTCAAGATGGCGGACCCGGTGCACAAGGCCACCATCGTGCCGCGCGGCCGCGCCCTGGGCATGGTCATGCAGCTGCCCGAGGGCGACCGCTACTCCATGAAGTACCGCCAGATGGTCGATCGCATCGCCATCATGGCCGGCGGCCGGGTGGCCGAGGAGCTGATCTTCGGCAAGGACAACATCACCTCCGGCGCCTCATCCGACATCGAACAGGCCTCCAAGCTGGCCCGCGCCATGGTCACCCGCTGGGGCTTCTCCGAGAAGCTCGGCACCGTCGCCTATGGCGAGAACCAGGAAGAGGTGTTCCTGGGCCACTCCGTCGCCCGCAACCAGAGCGTCTCCGAAGAGACCGCCCGCATCATCGATGAGGAGGTCAAGCGTCTGGTCACCGAGGGCTGGGACGAGGCCCGTCGCATCCTGACCGAGAAGGCCGCGGACCATGAAAAGCTGTCCCAGGCCCTGCTCGAGTACGAAACCCTGTCGGGCGACGAGATCAAGGACCTGCTGGAAAAGGGCCTGGCGCCCAACCGTGACGAGAACAACTTCCCCAACGCCGGTCCCTCCGTCGCCGTGCCCGTGACCCCGGTCTCGGACGGCGTCGAGGTGGAGCAGCCGACGGTGCATTAAGACGAGGGAGGGGGCGGCGGTCAGCCGGGCCCCCCCCACCGGCGCCATGGATAGTGCAGGCCCGGGGGGGGGGGCTCCCGGCCCTGTCGCATGTGTGGATCACGCCCCTCCCGCCATCTCCAGCGTGCCCGTCGCTCGTCGTCGGCATGAAGCTGCAGAACGCATGCGGAAAACAAGTTTGTAAAACAGACCTGTCTATGCAATCCATGTGCTGAGCTGACGCCTGGAGACGCATCATGACCGCCGCCGCCCTTCCAACTGAACCGACCGACCGCCTGCACGGCCTCGACGGCCTGCGCGGATTCGCCCTGCTGCTGGGCGTCGTCCTGCACGCCGCCATGGCCTACACGCCCTTTCCCATGTGGGTGGTGGTCGACGGCCAGACCTCGCCCGTCGCTGCGGCGCTGTTCTTCGCGATCCACCTGTTCCGCATGACCGCCTTCTTCCTGATCGCCGGGCTGTTCGCCCACATGATGATCGGACGGAAAGGTGTCGGCGGCTTCATCCGTGACCGGCTCAGCCGCATCGCCGGACCGCTGGCCGCCTTCTGGACGCCGGTCTTCGCGGGCATCGTCGCAGTGCTGATCTGGGTCGCGGTCATCAACAACGGCGGCGTCATGCCGACGGACGCGCCCCCGCCGCCCGCCATGACCGTGGGCAATTTCCCCCTGACCCACCTGTGGTTCCTCTGGGTGCTGCTGATCCTCTACGCCGCCCTGCTGATCCTGCGCGCGCCCTTCGCCGTTCTCGACCGGAGCGGCGGGTGGGGCAGGGTGGTTGATCGTCTGACCGGCGTCCTGATCGGACCGTGGACCCCCGTGATCCTCGCGGCGCCGCTGGCTGTCGCCCTGTATCTGACGCCGGACTGGATTCCTTTCTTCGGCGTTCCCACGCCCGACACCGGGCTGGTCCCCAACGCCGCGGCCCTGACCGCCTTCGGCGTCGCCTTCGGCTTCGGCGTCCTGCTCGACCGCCGCCGGAACCTGCTGACCGGCGTCGGAAACCTGTGGGCTCCCTTCACCGTCATGGCGCTGGGGACCGGAACCGCCGCCTTCCTCCTCAGCGGCGGGGCCGCGCCGGACATGACTCCGGTGACTGATCCCCAGACAAAGGCCGGCATGGCGGCGCTCTACGCCTTCGCCGTCTACGCCGGGGCCCTGGCCGCCATGGCCCTGGCCCTGCGATTCGCCTCGGGCGTCAGCGGCGTGCGCCGCTACCTGGCGGACGCCTCCTACTGGATCTACATCGTCCACCTGCCGCTGGTGATGGTCGGCCAGGTCCTGATGCTGGGGCTGGACTGGCCGTGGTTCGCCAAGCTCGCCGCCGTCGTCGGCGGCGTCATGGCGGTTTCGCTGGTCACCTACGAACTGCTGATCCGCCACAGCGTCATGGGACGCTGGCTGAACGGCCGCCGCGTGCCCTGGCGCCGGGCGCCCGCAGTCGCAGCGGTCCCCGCCGAATGACTTGCCAAGCCACGCCCGCTCGTTCACCCCGGCGTCAGGCCGCCACAGGAATCGCCCCCATGACCGCGCCCCGCACCTCATCGCCCGAAGACGACCTGGCCTACCTCCGCTCCGTCATCTCCGGCGGCGGCCCGCAGGGCCATCTCACCATGGGCGTGGCCTATCTGGCGGGGGGCCTGCTCTACGGCGTCCAGTGCCTGTTCCACATCGGCCAGGCCCGGGGCTGGATCGTCTGGCCGCCGGCGCCGACCCTGGCCTTCGTCATCGCCATCACCGTGGCCATGATCGCCGTGCTGATCTGGGCCTCGCGCATGGACCGGAAACAGCCGCGCCCCGGGCCCGTGGTGACCCGCACCCTGAACGCGGCCTTCAGCGCCACGGGCATGGTCAATCTGGCGGTGATCGCCGTGTTCGGCGCCGGGGCGGTGCGGGACCAGGATTTCGCCGTCTGGCTCTACTACCCCGCCATGGTCTTCGCCCTGCAGGCGGCGGCGTGGTTCGTCGCCTGGAGCCTGAGACGAAAGGTCTGGATGCTGGCGACATGCCTGGGCGGCTGGGTCACGGCGATCGCCCTGGGCCTGCTGGTGCGCGAGCCGCTGATCTATCTCTACGTCTGCACCGCAGCCCTGTTCCTGCTCTTCGCCCTGCCGGGCTGGGTCATGCTCAGCGGCGCCCTGCGCGCGCGGGCGGCGGCCTGACCCATGGGCCTGCACGATCTCGGACGCATCGACGAGATCATCCACGGCCGCATCCGGCTGGGGATCATGGTCTATCTGGCCGACGCCGAGGTGGCCGACTTCACCGAACTGAAGACGGCGCTGGAGGCCACCCAGGGCAATCTGTCCATCCACCTCAAGAAGCTGGAGGAGGCGGGCTATGTGGCCATCGACAAGAGCTTCGTCGACCGGAAGCCCCTGACCCGCGTGCGCATCACCGAGGCCGGCCGGGAGGCCTTCCAGGCCTATGTGGAGGCCATCGGCGCCCTGATCGGGAAACCGGCATGACCCGCGTCATGGGCATTGTGAACGTCACCCCTGACAGCTTCTCGGACGGGGGGCGCCATGACTCCGTCGCGGCGGCCGTGGCCCATGCCCTGACCCTGCTGGGCCAGGGCGCGGACGTGCTGGACATCGGCGGCGAAAGCACCCGGCCCGGCGCCGAGCCGGTCGATGCGGCCGAGGAGATCGCCCGGGTCGTCCCGGTCATCGCGGCCATTTGCGCCGAACGGCCCGGCGCCGTCCTCAGCATCGACACCATGAAGCCCGAGGTGGCCCGCGCCGCCGTGGCCGCCGGCGCCGCCCTCTGGAACGACGTCACCGCCCTGACCCACGCCGCCGACAGCGCCGCCGCCGCTGCGGAGCTGGGCTGCGGCGTCATCCTGATGCACATGCAGGGGGCGCCGCGCACCATGCAGGCCGATCCCCGCTACGACGACGTGGTGGCCGAGGTCCGCGACTGGCTCGCCGGCCGCGCCGACGCAGCCATGGCGGCAGGCGTGGCGCGCGGGCGCATCTGGCTGGACCCGGGCATCGGCTTCGGAAAGACGGCGGCGCACAACCTGGCCCTGACCGCGCATCTGGATCAGCTCACGGCCCTCGGTTTTCCGGTGCTCTACGCCGCCAGCCGCAAGCGGACGATCCAGGTCGTCGACCCGGCCGCGACCGACCCCATGGACCGGCTGGGCGGCTCGATCGCCCTGGCCCTCGAGGGCGCGCGTCGCGGCGCCGCCATGGTCCGGGTCCACGACGTGCGCGAGACCGTGCAGGCGCTCAGGCTGCAGGCGGCGGTCGCGGGCGCCTGAACCGGCGCAAGATCGTGCCGCGGCTCGTGCGTTCCGGCGGCCGAAATAAATTCCCCAGTTAAAACAACAGGCGGATGATTAAATCTCGCCGCGTTCATGGTATTTTAACCACGGTCTCTCGCCTGCGGGTTGAATGTAACGCCGCTACCCAAATGTGGGGACGCCCGTGTCCGGGGGCGCGACTAGGTTGGCGTTAAGGAAGCGTTAAGTTTCCGGCTTCCGGGGGGCTACGGTCCACAGACCGTTTCCAGAAGGCAGATCAGGTCGTCGAAGCGCGCCGGATTCACTCCCGGCGCAACGCGGTCTGGCGTGTCCGCTCCGGAGGGGACCAGAGGCGTACGCGCCGATGGCCCGCCTTTCGGCTCCGCCTTTTGCGGAACCGCTCTTTCCGGGGTTTCGACCCCGCACGCATCCGGCTCCCGCCGGTTTCAATCGGCCACACGGCCAGACTTTGGAGACTACCATGAAGCGCATTCTTCTCGCCGCCTCGGCCCTCGCCATGATCGCCGCCCCGGCCGCCGCCCAGAACCTGACCGTCAACCTGACGGGCAACGTCGCCTCGGTCTGCGGCGCCTACAACTCGGGCGCCACCGGCGGCGTCCTGAACCTGGACTTCGGCCAGCTGGCCAACACCGACGCCACGGCCCAGGTGCCGCTGGGCGGCTTCAACGCCACCTACATCTGCAACTCGGCCGCCGGCATGACCCGCACGATCAGCTCGGCCAACGGCGGCTACCTGTTCCGCACCGGCACCTCGGGCGGCAGTGCCAACCAGGTCGAGTATTCGATCCAGCACGGCGGTGGCTCTGGCCTGAACTTCTCCGAGCAGGGCCTGTCGGCTCCGATCGTGACCGTCCGTCCGGGCTCCACCGCCCTGATGGCCGGCCAGGGCGGCACCGTGACCCTGCGCGCCGACGGCGTGCGGATCCCCTCGCCGGCGAACGCCGCCTTCACGACCACCAACGTCTTCGCCGGTGACTACACCGACGTCCTGACGATCGCGGTCGTCGCCAACTAGGACGAACCGACCACGGCGGGTCCGGCGGGCGAACACTCGCCCGCCGGACTTTCCATTCGGCGGCGCCTGATCCCGTCGGCCCAGAGGCTCAGTAATGTCCATCTTGCGTCACCCCTTCATCCAGCAGATCGGGCCGGCGGCCATCGTCGCCGGCGCGTGCCTGGCCACCACCGCCGCGGCCCACGAAGTCACGCCGATGCGGGTGTTCCTGGCGCCCCACGCCGGCCAGTCGTCAGCTGTGGTGACGGTCGCCAACAGCCGCACCGATCCTCTTCCGTTCGAGGTGCGCGTGCTTCGCCGCGAGGTGGCGCCGGACGGCGCCCAGACCTTCTCGCCCGCCGAGGAGCAGTTCGCGGTGTTCCCGCCGCAGGCCCTTGTGGCGCCCCAGCAGAGCCAGGCCATCCGGTTCCAGTACATCGGCGACCCGGCCCTGGCCCAGAGCGCGGCCTACGTTCTCCAGGTCAAGGAAGTGCCGGTGATGCCCGAGGGCTTCAGCGGCGTCATCACGGTCTACGACTTCGGTGTTGCGGTCTACGTCCAGGCGGACGACGCACGGGCCGAGATCGCCGTTACGGCCGTGGAGCGTGACGGCG
>JBALUZ010000084.1:0-11891 GCA_036963825.1 Brevundimonas sp. | reverse complement strand
GCTTCGCCGAGGTGCTGACGGCCGACTATGACGCCGAGACCGTCCACGCCTTCATCGAGGCCTCATGGCGGGTGGACATGGGTCCGGCGACCACCCTGGAGCCCTTCGTCAACCTGGCTCGGGTCCGGACCGAAAGCGACGGCTTCACCGAGGCCGGCGGCGACGCGGCTCTGGCTGTGCAGGGCCGGGTGCAGGCCGCCAATCTGGCCACGATCGGCCTGGGCATGAGCCGGGCCTGGGATCAGGGCGAGGGCCGCACCGCCGTCCTGTCGGGCCGCCTCGGCTGGCGTCACGCCTGGGACGACACGGCCGCCGACGGCCGCCACGCCTTCGCAGGCAGCCCCACCCCCGCCGGAGCCTTCACCGTCAACGGCCTGCCGGTGGCCGACGACGCCCTGGTGGCCGAACTGGGCCTCGACCTGGACCTGAAGGACCGCCTCAGCCTCACCGTCGACTGGTCCGGCCAGCTCTCCTCAGACCTCAACGCCAACGCCCTCGCCGCGGCGCTCAACTGGCGGTTCTGAGGGGGCGGAGCGCAAGGGTCCGGCCCCGTCGGACCCTTGCGGATGCCCTGATGACGCGCGCCCTTTTCGGTGTCGGATCGTCAGCCTCGACGGACGTCTTCGTCGCCCCTGGTCCGTCATTCGACCGACGCGGCCGGATCGTCGTCTCGAGTCGCCATGCGACCGTTTACGTCTCAGCGGCCCATGCGATGGCGTCCGGACCGGCCGGAAGCATCATCGGACAATCGGGGTCGGTCGCGGCGCGATAGACCGCCTCGGCGACATGGCGGGCTGTTGTCAGCGGTTCGTCGTCGGCCGCCATCATGGTGGTCATCACTTCATGCGCGAAATCGGCGTAGGGCTCGGGGAAGCCGCCGCCGCCCATGACCTGACGTCGAGCGCTGTCGGCGAAGGCGGTCGAGGGTGCCCTGCCCGGCAGGACGACGCGGGCGCGGATGCCGAACCTCGCCAACTCCAGATCAGCGGATTCGGTCAGGGCGTTCAGGGCGGCCTTGCTGGCGCGATAGACCGACAGCAGGGGCAAGGGCTTGTAGGTTGAGCTGGACCCCACATTGACGATGGCGCCCGAGCGCCGCTCGCGCATGCCGGGCAGCACCGCCTGCATCATCGCGATGGCTCCGAACAGGTTGGCGTCGAAGAGGCGGCGCGCCGTCTCCATCGGCGTGCCCTCGACGGCGTTCAGCCAGCCGACGCCGGCGTTGTTGACCAGAACCTCGACGGGACCCGCGGCGGCGACCGCTGCGGCGATGCTGTCAGGATCGGTGACGTCCAGAGGGAGCACCCGCAGACGCCCCCCGGCCGGCAGGGTGCTGGCGGTCGGGTCGCGCATGGTGGCGACGACATTCCAGCCCTTGTCGAGAAACTCCAGCGCGGTCTCGCGGCCGAAGCCGGTCGAACAGCCGGTGATGAGGACGGTCTGCATGGGAAACTCCTTGCGGGGGACGAAGTGAGGCTTCAAAATATGAAGCATCCTTCAGTTTTGGAATTCGCATTTGAACCGCCCCAAGCCCACGCTGCTGCAGCCCCGCAAATCACCGCAACAGGCCCGCTCCGCCGCCACGATCGAGGCGATCCGGCAGGCGACCATTCAGGTTTTGCTGGCCGAAGGCGTGGGGCGTCTGACGACCACGCGCGTCGCCGAGCGGGCCGGTGTTTCCGTTGGCACGATGTATCAGTACTACCCGCACAAGCAGGCCCTGCTGTTCGGGATCGTGGAGAAGCAGCTGCTTCTGATCGAAGAAGCGATGTGCGCCGCCTCCGACCGCCTGATGGGGGCAGACCTGAAGACCCTCGCCGAGGGGCTGGCGGCGGCCTGGCTCGACGCCAAGACAGCGGACATGGTGTCGTCGCGAGCGATCTACGGGATCGCCTCCGAGTTCGATCTTTCAGCCCCCATGGGGCGGGCGGCGAAAATGATGACGGAGATGTTCGACGCCTTGCTGGCCAGTGCGCCGGACGGGCGATTTGCGGATCGGGCGTCAGTGGCCTTCATGCTGGCCGCCTTGCTGGGCGGATCGGTGCGAATGGTGATGGAGGCCGATCCGACCGATGGCAATCTGGAGCGGTTGCGTGTTGAGCTTCCGCGCGCGTGCCATGCCTATCTGGTCGCAGCCCGCATCTAGCGGCGATGCTGCCGTTGGGGCGCCTGGAGCCGAATGTCAGGTTTCGGGCGGAGAACTCTTGACCGCTTCTGGCGCTCACCGGACTGCGGGTCAGCTTTGGTCGTGCTGTTTCAGCGTCTCATCACGGCGGTCTATCGAGGCGACCCACTTCCGCCATTCATCCGCAACACCACGGTGGCCGATCGGGAAACTCCACCTCGAGCTCCAACCAGCATCCGTCCGGCGGGGATGAATGTCCGGTGTTCGGCGCCCCCGGGATGGCCGATGGCGCGTTTCAGACACGAGGTAGGCGGCACGTTCGGAAATCGCCCGGGTCCTTGTCACCGCGGGCAATGGTCCCGGCTCCAGGCGACGACGCCTTCGGTGTCTGCAAGAGCAAACGCGGTCAAAATAGTGGGGCGCCCGTCTTCGAAATTGTTGTCGGAGACAAACACGATGGTCGGGCGTCCGTCGGACAGTTTCGGCCCCCAGGCCATGCCCTCGAAATTGTCGACCAGCGCGCCATCGGTGAAGTCGAACGCGAGCCGTTTCGTGATTGGGCGCGTCGCACCTCTCTCCAGGCTGTCGACATCGGCGATGTCGGCGCCCGAGGTCAAATCCGCGCAATACAACCGGACCCGGTACCGGAAACGTCCATCCTCCATCTGAAGGCCGGCCCGTTCCAGGACCAGCAATCGGTCATCATCAAGCGCCAGGATTTCGCTGACGCCACTGTCAGCGAGCCGTCCGGGCAGGGAGGCGATGAGGGGATCAACCGGGTAGGCAATCTGTGTGAGCACGGCGCCCGACCGGTCCTGCAGCGTGAACCGGACCAGAGCGCCGTGATCCGCATCAGGCAGGGGCCCGTCCTGAGCCAGCGGGCCTTCCATGGCGCTCCAGAGGGCATGTCCGTCCGGCGTCCAGGACAACCCTTCGATCGTCCTGTTCGGCAGCGCCCCGCGGCTGCTGTCCCGGTGGAATTCCAGTCCGGCGGGAAGCAGGACGCCGTCCGAAACGCGCCCGTCCCTCGTCGCCCGGCGGATAGAGGGATTGAACCCGCCGACGCTGTCGCCCTCGCTGGCCCAGATGAGATCGCCATTCAGGGGATCAAAGCGGACACTCTCCGCATCCATCGCCTCGCGCGCGGGCCTCGCCCGAACGGCCATGGCTGCGAACGCCGCGCCGTCATTGTCCCGCAGCTGTCGCACGCGAAGGATGTTGGCCCCGACCAGTCGGTCTCTTCGCCAGACCAGTGCGGCTTCGTAGAATCGCGCTGCGCCGGGGTCGGATCGATCATCTGAAACCAACACCCAGGCGTTTGTCCGCGGATCACGGTCAAGGCCGGAGATGCCTCCAAACCTCCACCCTGCGTCGTCCCCGTCTTCGGAGATGGGCCGGATGGCGCCGATCTGGACGAGCGCGGGTGCGGCGCAGCTCGCCAGGGCGGCGCAGCAGCTCGCCAGGGCGAGGCCAGAACGGAGACCGCGCCCAGGGCTCCAGGAAACCTTGGCGGTCACAGTCCGTCCGCACCCAATTCGAGAGATGAAACGCTTCATTGGAATTTGCAGCCGATCCGGACGGCCTCTGACGCCATCCCGTGGCTGAATTAGAGGCCCCGATACGGCGCGTCGACCCAAACTTCAAAGCGTCATCCAAACGAAATCTGCCCGTCATTCGCTCTCGATATGAAACGTTTCACCCATTTGGGAAGAGAAGCGGGGGTTTTGACAATGAAGAAATCAATCTGGCTGGCGTCCTGCGCCCTGTTTGTGGTTCTGGGCCAGACATCCACGGTCCTGGCGCAGCAGGCTGGGCCCGCGACCGAGGTGGACGAGGTCGTCGTCACCGCTGAACAGTTTGGCTCCGGCCTGCCCCGGGCGACGTTCACGCTCGGCGCGGAAGATATCGGCGAACGTCCGCTGGGCGCGGACATAATGCAGAGCCTGGTCAAGGCGCCGGGGCTTCAGGTCTCCACCGGGGACGCGCGCGGCGGCAGTTTCTCGTTCGAACTCTACATGCGCGGCCTGAACAAGGAGCAGATCGGCCTGACGATCGACGGCGTTCCCACCGGTGACGCGCGTTTCAACGGCGGTTCGCCGCCGACCCGCTTCATCGAATCCAGCAACATCGGGCGGATCGTCGTCTCACAGAGCGCCGGCGACATTGGCGCGCCGTCGCGCTTCGCCCTCGGCGGCTTCATCGACTTCGTGACCGACAATCCTGCCCGCAATGCCGGTTTGACGGTGGAGGCCGGTCTCGGCTCGTTCGACTTCCGCCGCGCCTACGTCCGCGCCGACTTCGGCGAGTTCGCGTCCGGTCTCAGCGGCTACGCCTCGGCCTCGCACCAGGAGAACGACATCTGGGCGGGCCGGAACAGCCGCTCGAGCGAGCGCGACCACTATGAAGTCAAGCTGCGCAAGGTGTTCGACAACGGCTCGCAGCTTCAGGGGCGCGTCTCCTGGAACGACCAGGCCGACAACGACTTCAACATCGTCACCCGGGGCGAGTTCGAGGCCGATCCGCGCGGCGACCAGGCCACGGACGCCATCACCGGCATCCCGGCGCAGGACGTCAATTTCGGCGGCGGGCTGGGCGGTACGCGCGAGGACCTGCTCGCCTATGTCAACGGCCGGTTCGTGTTCAGCGACCGGATCAGCCTCAGCCTCAATCCGTACTACCAGACGCTGGAAGGGGACTCCTTCCGCTACCAGGATCGCGCCAGACGCCTGACCGGAGCCGATCCGCGCGCCGTCACCGGCTACAACGCCAACGGCGGAGCGGTCCGGCCGCCCCTGATCACGACGCGCGACAGCAACGCGGTCGGCGGTCCGGCCGATATGCGGGTCACGCCGCGCGATCGCGAACGCTACGGCCTGACGTCCGAACTGCGCATCGAGGACCTGTTCGAGGGCCACACTGTCCGGGCCGGAGCCTGGTACGAAGGCGGCGACTCCAGCGAGAGCCGCAACTTCTACCGCATCACCGATCCGACCCGCGGCATCGGCTACGATCGCGGCCAGCTGAACTATGTCGAATACGAGCGTACGGCCGAGGTCGAGACGGTCATGCTCTATCTGCAGGACGAGGTGCGTCTGTACGAGGACCGGCTGAGACTGGCCCTGGGGCTGACCTGGCATGATGTGCGCTACGACGCCCGCTCGCCGCTGGAGTATCAGGCCAACCTGGCTTTTTCCCAGACGTCGGACGTCAATCCGAAGGTCGGCGCGACCTGGCGTCTTACGCCCGAATGGGAAGTGTTCGGCGGCTATGCCCGCAACTTCTCGGGGATTCCGGAGGACGCCTTCCTCGGCTCGACGGCGGTGATCGACCCCGACGCCCTGGAGCCGATCCAGAGCCGCAACCTCGACCTCGGCCTGCGCTATGTCGCGACCGGCCGGGCGCTCTCGATCCAGGCCTATGAGGTCGATCTGGAGAACGGCGTCGGCATCGTCCCCCGCGACCCGACCGCGACCCTCGATCCTGACGAGATCGTGCGAGGCAATGTCGCCACGCGGGCGGCCAACACCCTGGGGCAAACCTCGCGCGGGATCGAAGTCACAGGGTTCCAGGAGCTGGGCGCGTTTGACGTGTACGCGGCCTACGCCTGGCAGGACGCCACCCACGACGACCCCGCCTCCGGCAGTGAGGCTCGCGCCACCCTGGCCTCGCTCGGAATCATCGGGGGCGCCCGGGTGCGGGATATTCCGAAACACTCCCTGTTCGCCCAGGTCGGCTGGTCGCCGACGCCGGCGACGCGTCTTGAGTTGAGCGCACGCCACGTCGGCGAGCGGGTCGGCGGCCATATCGTCGCGCCGACCAGCTTCCAGGAAGTCGGCGTCGAGACCCTGGACGCCTATACGGTGGTGGGGCTGACCGTCCGCCACGATCTGGAACGCGCCGGTCTGCCGTCCACGCGACTGCAGCTCAATGTCGACAACCTTTTCGACGAGACCTACATAGCCGCGGTCAGCAGCGCGACGGCGACCCAGCCGGAGTTCGGCCTGCTGTCGGGTCCGGGCGTCCGCACCCTGGACCGGTACTTCGTCGGCGCGCCCCGCACGGTGACCGTCTCGTTGCGGACCCGCTTCTGACCCGATGCTTGACCTCGAACGCCCCGCTGCCCACTGAAGCGGCGGGGCGGCTCGATCACGCCTCCAGACAAGGTTCCCGTCCGGAATGGATACCTCACGCCGTCCGACACTCAAGGACGTGGCCCGTGCGGCGGGCGTCTCGCTGGCCAGCGCCTCCTACGCGGTCAATGGCTCAGGCTCGGTCGGCGAGGCGACACGGGCCCACATTCTCCAGGTCGCCGCCGGGCTGGGCTATCGACCGAACACCAGCGCCAAGGCGATGAAGACCGGCCGCACCGGCGCTCTCGGTCTGGTCGTGCCTGACCTGACCAATCCCTTCTTCCCCGGCCTGGCCCAGGCGGTGCTGCAGACCGCCCGCCGTCAGGGCTACAGCGTTCTGATCGCCGACACGGGCGGCGCGCCGGAGGAGGAGCGTACAGCCATCCGCTTTCTGGTCGACCACGGCGTCGACGGTCTGCTCTGGTTTCCCATCGACGACACCAATCCCAGGGGACGCCGTCCGGCGCCGGAACTGGACCGCATCCCGGTCGTGGTTCTGGACCGCAACCTGCCGGATCATGACGTCGTGCTGGCCGACTATGCCCTGGGCGGGCGGCTGGCGGCGGACCACCTGATCGCCGCCGGTCACGTCGACATCGGCGTCATCTCGGGCCCGAGGGCCGCCTCCAGCGCCCGCGACCGGGCCGAGGGAGCCGTCCAGACCATCCAGCGATCCGCCCGCCTGGCCTGGCATGTCGAGAACGCCTTCTCCCTCGATCTGGACCCCGCCGTCGCCGACGCCCTCGACCGGCGCGAGGTTACGGCGGTGGTCGCCGGCTCGGACATGATCGCCATCGGCGCCATGCGCCATCTTCAGACCCTCGGCCTGTCGGTGCCCGACGACGTCTCGATCGTCGGCTTCGATGACATCCCCTGGGCGGCGCTTACCACGCCGCCGCTGACCACGATCGACATGCCGATCGAGGCCATGATCGCCTCCGCCATCGAAACCCTGGTCCAGCGCATCTCCGATGGACCCGGAGTCCGCAGCCAGACCGTCTTCGACGTGTCGCTGGTGGAACGATCATCGGTGCGTCCCATCGCCAGGGCTGAACCGGGCTGACGGCGCCCTCTCGGCCATGCGCCGGACTGGCAGGGTGCAGACGCGGCATGCTGAGACCAGAACGAGCCGCGCGGACCTGCCTTTCTGGCGGCGAGCAGCGTTGCAGGGTGCGACTGAGGCGCCCCGGGGTGGTCGGCCAATAACTCGCCGCCGTCCACGGCGTGGCGCGGCCGGTCGAGGTCCGGCGGTCAACCCCCTGCGGGGACGGAACGCCAGTCGCCGGGGACCGTTGAAAATCGACGAAGGGCCACAGGAGGGCCTGCGGCGCTCCAGCCGAAAGGCAGCTGATGGGCGATGTCATCCCGTTTCCGGTCGGCGCGAGCCGTCCTCGGACCAGGCGCTGGCTCTGGGTGGTTGTCGCCATCCTGTGCCTGTCCGCAGCCCTGGGCGGCGCGGTGTTGGCCGGGCGCGACCTCCTGAGGGGCGCGCAGGCTGACCGGCCGCCGGACGGAATTCCAGGTGACAGCCGCCGTTCGACTGCTGACCGTTCAAGCAGGGTCATCCAGCCGGACCGGGCGGGCTCCTGATCACCGACGACAAGAGGCAGTGAAGCGTCCAGGTCACGCCGGCTTCCGCAAACTCAAGACTGACCCGCCCGCAAAGCGACCGTTCCACCAGGGGCCCGACAACACGCCCGCCGAATCCTTTGCGGGTCGGCGTCCTGACGCGTGGTCCATGCTCCTCCGTCCAGGACATGGAGAAGGTCCCCTCCCCGTCCCGTTCGCCGACCGCCCACCTTATCCGGACCCGTCCCTTCGAATTTGAAAGGGCGCCGTACTTCGCCCCGCCACCGCGATGGGGCCGAACCAGCCCATGAACAGGGCGTCCGCGGTTCCGTGCGCGCCCGGAACAAGCCGACGCATCAGCAGAATCACCGGCAGGCGCCGGAAGGCCAGGACTGCCGCGGCCAGCAGCACGCCCTGCCGCCCCAGGGCGGCCCAGCCTTGCCAGGGAACAGCCGTTCCCAGCAGGACAAGATCGGAATGGCGAAGAACCGGTTCACCGCCTCCTGGCCTTGGTCTTCGTTGCGCCGGTCATCGCCGCTGACGACCTGGGCGAGGGACCCTGAGAGCGACCCCGACAAGACCGATCCCGAGCGTCAGGCGCGCCGCCTTTTCCATGATGTCGGACTGATCGCCGAGGCGCTGGGGATCGACCAGCGCCAGCGCTTCCGGCCCGATCAGTACGCCAAGCGCAAGGGCGAGCAGTGTCGGCGGCGCCGGACTGGCCGCGAGACGTCTCGAGCAGAGGCCGAGAACCAGGGTGATGCCGCCCAGCAGGGCGACGATGACGTTGAAGTCGTTCAACTCAGGAAGCCCGGATGACGAGGATCAAGGCGAAGCGCTATGGCGCGAAGCCCGCCGGCGTCAGCTTCAATGCGTCCCGATCCGATGAAGCATCTTCTCGTGGCGCACGACCATCGGCAGCCCGCCGGCGGCGACCGAACGGAGCTGCGGGTTGTCTCCATTCTCCGCATAGCCCCGGTGCAGGGCGATGGCCTCCTGATGGGCCAGTTTCTGCTGATCCAGATACATCTTGTCGAAGTCGTCATCCGGCGCTTCGCGCAGATGGTCGATCATGCCGCTGCGCCGCTTGTCGAGTTCCGCCGTCGGCTGCAGATCCGGAAGCGGGTCCGTGACCTCGTGGCTGCGCAGGGCGGAGCGCATCTGGTGCATGGCCGTCGTGTGGTGTTCGACCATCATGCCGCCGAAGCCGCGCACCGCATCGGACCGCGACCGCTGCAGCGCCAGGCGGCCAGCCTCGATCTCGTACAGATCGGCGATGCAGGCGTTCTCCACAAACGCCGCGGCGCTGTGCGAGCCGGCGGTCGAGGCCGACATCATGCCGACCATGCCGCCGGCCATGTCCTGGGCCTTGTCGGCCATCTTGCCGAGGGCGCCCTTTTCATCCTTGTCAGACATCATGCTCTCCCTGAAGCGTTGTCGGTGTCGACGCCGTGGGCGCGTGCTGTGCGCCAGTAGCCGAGGTCGTCATGGGGGCCGGCCTCCTGCAACGGGGCGACGGGGTGTTCGCCTTCGGTCTGGAAGCGGTATTCGCCGCCGAACTCGGCGCGGTGCCGGTCGATGACCTGCTCCGACGGCACGCCGCCCGCGTTCACCGCCGCCTGGTACTCGAAATAGCGGTGGCCTTCCGGCAGCTGCTCCACCGGCAGGAACTCGGAATCCCAGGCGGTCAGGTCGACCTGGTCGGTCACGAGCCGGCGCAGGTAGTCCTTGTTCTCCTCGAAGGTCATCGGGGCCGGATAGCCGGCGCCGACGAGGGCCGCGGCGTCCTTGCCCTCGATCTCCTCGAGCGCGCGCGCGGCGATGTGCAGATGCTCGATCTCCATGGCCAGGTGGAGCTCCCAGATCGCCCGGATGCGGGGATCGACCTCGGTCTCCATGCACGACCAGTAGAGCCAGCATTCATGGCTCTCGTGCAGGACCCAATTGGTCAGCCAGCTCATGGTCGGGTCGAGGCAGGATTCATAGTGGCTGACGTGCTGCTCCTCGATCTCGGCGATCTCCAGATACAGGGCGCGCGCCAGCGGGTCCTCCGGCCGGTTGCCGAAGTTCATGTAGTAATTCATCGTCTGCTGCTCGGCCGAGACCAGCGTCATCGCGTTGAGGATCGACTGGCGATCCGCGGCCTGGACCGTCATCGGCCGGCGGATGTCGTCGTGCGGGTGGCGGTGCTCGAAGATGGTCGGCCGGCCGGGCGTGATCTCGGTGTAGGCGCCGGTGATCTCCTCCGCGCGGCGGCCGTTGCCCATCAGGTCCATCAGGTTGGCGTAGCGGTAGAGGTGGTCGAAGTCCTCCAGCAGGCCGAACTCATAGACCTGGCGCAGATAGGGGTCGGGCTCGTTGCGGGCGAGCCAGGCGGTCAGGTCCACCGCCACCTGCTCGTAGCCGATGGTGACCTCGATGGCGTTTTCCGTCTGTTCGCCGGGGATCAGCCAATTGACCGCCTTCTGCTGCTGCTGCTCGACCCGCCGCACCCGTTGAAGCTGCTGCTTCAGGCCCACGTCGGCGCAGTTGCGGTTGAAGTTGTGCGAGAACATCGCCGCCTCGACCTCGACGCCGTTCATCAGGATGACCCGGCAGCGGGTGTAGGGATGCACGTCGCGGGTGTCGTAGGGCGGGACGTTCAGTTCCGACCAGCTGCGCAGCTGGCGGTCGAGCGGCAGGCCGCGTTCGGCGAGGGGGTTGAAGGACATCGGGCTCTCCGTTGCGAGGGGGCTCTCGGTTGGGAAGGACAGCGAGGCAACGGCGCGTCGCCGGGATTGTGCCCGCCGGGCGGGCTCACGATGCGGTGAGCATCTTCATCCGCTTCCGGGACGGCGGCTCATGGCCCGGCCGGATGCTTGCGACACGATGGACGGGCCGGTCGTCCCGCCGGCATCAGAAAAGCCTCGCTGGCGGCCGCTGCGGCTTGCGCTGCAGACGTGGCAGCGACAGCGAGCCGCACCGTCACGGGACGGATGGCTTCTCAGGGAGGCCCCTGACCAGCAAGGCAACGAAGGCTGGACGCCGCACTCTCCGCCGCCGGGCGCCCGGATCTGAATGTCGTGTTCCCGACGGCCAGGAGTGTCCGCTGTTGGCGCGGACCTGCCGTTTGCGCGGCGAGCGGCAGTGCGGCGTTTGAGGGCGGCGCCTTTAAGGGGTCGGCCGAGTGGCCGCCGGAAAGATGGCAAGACTTCTCAGGGAGCGATTGAGCCAGCCTTCATTGGCGCCGACACAGTGTCGGGACCGCCCGGGAGGCGCGTGAAATTCCCCGTTTTCGTGCGTCCGGAGCATCGCGTTGACCCGGCGCGGGAGCTGCACCACAACACGAGGGTGCGCGCGGCGTGTGCCAGTCTGACACGTGCGCCCGGGGGAAGTCATGGCCTACGTGTTCATTCGCGATCCGCGTTTCGTGTTCGACATTCCGGAGCCGCCGCGGGCGCCCGCCCTGATCACGGCGCCGCACGGCGGCAGGCCCGCAGCGCTTCGAACGGCCCTGCTCGGCGGCGCCGCGGCCTGCGCCCTGGGGGCGATCATGCTCCCCGGCGACGCCCTGGCCCAGGTCGTGATCGACCCGCCCGCCCCGGACGGGGCCAACGGCGGGTTCAGCACCTATGTTGTCTATGGCGAAGGCGGCGACGGCGACGCCGGCGCGACGCCCGCGGACATCATCGGGACCAATACGGTCGACCAGAACGTCGTGGGCCGGGCCATCACCCTGTCCAGCGAAGCCGGGAACGGGGGACGCGGCGGTGAAGGCTTCGGCCTGGGCTACGCTATCGGCGGCAACGGCGGCGAAGGCGGCCAGGGCGGTTACATCAGCTACGCCAACGCCGCCACCCTGATCTCCACCGGACCGGGCATGGTCGGTCTCAGCCGCGGCGGCGACGGCGGCCGGGGCGGCGCGGGCTACGGCGCGGGCGGCGACGGCGGCGACGGGGCCGCGGGCGGTCACGGCGGTTCGGTGAACCTGTTCCACTCCGGCCTCATCGTCACCAGCGGGTACCAGGGCACGGGCGTCACCGCCCGCAGCGTCGGCGGCCAGGGCGGCGCCGGCGGGTCGGGCGGCG
>JBALUZ010000083.1:0-11951 GCA_036963825.1 Brevundimonas sp. | reverse complement strand
AATGAGGCCTCGGGCTACACCGCCACCCGGCACCAGCGCGAGGTGGGCACCGGCTATTTCGACCAGGTGGCCATGACCATCTCGTCGGGCGCCTCGTCCACCACCGCCCTGAAGGATTCCACCGAGACCGCCCAGTTCGTGGCGGCGGAGTAAGGAGCACTGCCATGACCGAGATCAGAAGCCCCGACGCCATCATCGACTTCTGCCTGGCCCCGCTGGGGCTGGACGGGGGCGGCGCGGCCGAGCAGGAGGTGCGCCGCCGCATGACCCACGTCATCAAGACCTATCAGGCGCGCATCCCCCAGCCGGTGGCCGTGGACTTCAACGCCATGCCGCCGCTGGTGATCAATGAAGCCGCGCACGGGTATGAGTAGAGCTTCCTTCTCCCGATGGGAGAAGGGGGAACCCGCGCACGAAGACGCCCGAGCGGCTCCGTTCCGGCGCGGGGGATGAGGGTCGGGTGGTCCGGCGAGGAAACACCGGACCCTCACCCTGCGCGCGAAGGAGCGGTCTGCTGACCCATCCCGCTGCGCGCAGCCCTCTCTCACCGGGAGAGGGACACTGAGGCCGAAGAAAGAGACACGACATGCCCCTGGATTCCCTGACCGACCCCGCCATCCGCGTCACCGGCCCGGTCGAGGGCCGCGCGGCCGAGGTTCTGACGCCCGAGGCCCTGGCCTTTGTGGCCGACCTGCATCGGCGCTTTGACGCCCGGCGGCTGGCGTTGCTGGCCGAGCGGACCAGGCGGCAGACGCGGTTCGACGCGGGCGAGACGCCGGACTTCCGGTCCGACACGGCCCACATCCGGGACGGCGGCTGGCGCATCGGGACCATCCCGGCCGAGCTTCTGGACCGCCGGGTGGAGATCACGGGTCCGGTGGACCGCAAGATGGTCATCAACGCCCTGAACTCGGGGGCGAAGGTGTTCATGGCCGATTTCGAGGACGCCACCAGCCCCACCTGGACCAACCAGGTGGAGGGCCAGATCAATCTGAAGGACCTGTGGGCGGGTGCCCTGTCGTTCGACGACCCGAAGAGCGGCAAGGCCTATCGCCTGAAGGACCAGCGCGCGGTGCTGAAGGTGCGCCCGCGCGGCTGGCACCTGCCGGAGCGGCATCTGACCGTGGACGGCGCGCCGGTGTCCGGCGCCCTGTTCGACTTCGGCCTGTACGCCTTCCACAACGCCCGGGCGGCGATCGACGCCGGCTCGGGCCTGTGGTTCTACCTGCCCAAGCTGGAGACCATGGAGGAGGCGGCCCTGTGGGACGAGGTGTTCCGCGCCGCCCAGGACGGGCTGGAGATCCCCCACGGGAGCTTCAAGGCCACCATCCTGATCGAGACCATCACCGCCGCCTTCGAGATGGACGAGATCCTGCACGCCATGAAGGATCACATCGTCGGTCTGAACTGCGGCCGGTGGGACTATATCTTCTCGACCATCAAGCGGCTGGGCGGCAATCCCGATTTCCTGACGCCGGACCGGTCGGCCATGACCATGGGTCAGGCCTTCCTGAACGCCTATTCCCTCAAGCTGATCGACACCTGCCACCGGCGCGGCGCCTTCGCCATGGGGGGGATGGCGGCCCAGATCCCGGTCAAGAACGACGAGGCCGCCAATGCCGCCGCCTTCGCCAAGGTCAAGGCTGACAAGGAGCGGGAGGCGTCCAACGGCCATGACGGCACCTGGGTGGCGCACCCGGATCTGGTGCCCGTGGCCATGGAGGTCTTCAACCGCCTGATGCCGGGTCCGAACCAGCTGGACCGGCCCCTGTCGGGTCAGGACATCGGCCGCGAGCGCCTGCTGGAGATCCATCAGGGGCCGCGCACCGAGGCGGGCCTGCGGGAGAACATCCGCGTCGGCATCCTGTACACGGAGGCCTGGCTGGGCGGGCGCGGGGCGGTGCCCCTGTTCAACCTGATGGAGGACGCGGCCACCGCCGAGATCAGCCGCACCCAGGTCTGGCAGTGGCGCAGACTGGCGGCCCACCTGGACGACGGCCGGGTGGTGGACGAGGCCCTGGTCCGCGCCCTGATCGAGGATGAGATCCGGCGCATGCCGAAGGACCTGCCTCATCTGGAGGAGGCGGTGCGCCTGTTCACCGGCCTGTGCCTGGCCGAGACGTGCGAGGAGTTCTTGACCTTGCCGGCCTACGATCGCCTCTAGGCGGCCGCGTCGTCCAGCGCCGGCTCGAACCCGGCCGCGAGCTCGGTGACCATGTCGATCAGCGCCTCGGCGCCGAAGGGCTTGGACAGGTGACGGTCCGCGCCGGACTCGCGCGCCGCGTCCATGTGCTCGGGCAGGGCGTTGGCGGTCAGCATGACCACCGGCGTGCGGGCGGCGCCCATGGCCGCTTCGTGCAGACGGATCTCCCGGGTGGCGGTGAGGCCGTCCATGACCGGCATCTGCATGTCCATGAGCACCACGTCGAAGTCGCTGTCGCGGAAGGCGGCCAGGGCCTGCGCCCCGTCCTCCACCATGACCAGCTCCGCCTGGATCTGGGCCAGCACCAGCTCCACCACCTTGCGGTTGGTGGGGTGGTCGTCGGCCACGAGCACACGCAGAGGCCGGCCGGCGGCCGCGTCGCCGTTTCTCTCTGGGGCGGTCTCCTGAACCGTCGCGGCCACTTCCCGCAGGGGCAGGGTCAGGATGAAGGTCGAGCCGCCGCCCGGCTCGCTCTCGCAGTCCAGGCGTCCCTGCATCATGCCGGCCAGCTCGCGGCAGATGGCCAGCCCCAGTCCGGTGCCGCCGAATTTGCGGGTGATGGCGCCGTCCGCCTGCTCGAACCGGCTGAACAGCCGGGCGCGCGCCGCGGAATCAAAGCCGATGCCGGTGTCCTCCACCATGAAGCGGAACACGGGCGCGCCATCGGCGTCCTGACCGCGCGAAACGGACAGGCTGACGAACCCCTGGCTGGTGAACTTCACGGCGTTGGAGACCAGGTTGGTCAGGATCTGCTTGAGACGCACCACGTCGCCGTCCACCCAGACGTGGGTGTCCTCGGGCGCGTCCACGAAGAAGCGCAGACCCTTCTGCTCGGCCTGTGAGCAGTAGAGCTGGCCGGCTTCATTGACCGCCTTGTGCAGGTCGAACGGCTCAGGCCGCAGCTCCAGCCGTCCCGACTCCACCCGGGCCAGGTCCAGGATGTCCGAGAGCAGGTGCTGCAGGGTCACGCCGGAAGAGCGGATCAGCTCCAGCATCTCCTGCTGCCGCTCGTTCATGGGGGTGCCGGACAGGGCCTGGGCCACGCCGATGACGCCGTTCAGCGGCGTGCGGATCTCGTGGCTCATGTTGGCCAGGAATTCGGACTTGGCGCGGTTCGCTGCTTCCGCCGCGTCACGGGCGGCGGCCAGGGTCTCGGCGTCCCGCTTCAGATCGGTGATGTCGTTGACCAGGGTCACGACGCCGCCATCGGCGGTGCGCCGGTCCTGAACCCTCAGCCAGCGGTCGTCGGAGGTCTTCTGCTCCATGGCGCAGGACAGGTGGGTTCTGGCGGTCATACGCTCGTTCAGCCACTCCGCCTCGCGCCCCTCGGCTTCGGGATAGTGGCCCTTGTCGATGCCCGTCTGGACGATCTCGCGGAAGGTGGCGCCGCGCTTGAGGATGTCGGCGATCTCCGGGTTGATCTCGGCATAGCGGGCGTTCCAGATCACCAGCCGGTCGTGGGAGTCATAGAAGGCCAGGCCATCGGGCATGGCGTCGATGGCTTCGCGCAGCTGGGTGAGCATGCTGGTCCGGGACCAGGCGTTCATCGCCTCGACCACGGCGGCCGCCGTGATCAGCACGGCGGCGAGAACCGCGGCGCCGAAGGCCATGCGCGACCCCGCGTTGGCCTCGACTGCGGGCATGGCGGGATCGAGAACCACCTGCGCGGCGGCCACGCCGCTGAAATGAAGCGTGAAGATGCCGAGGGCGGCCAGCAGGGTCGCGCCCGCGGTGCGTCGCCAGCCCGGGCCCAGCACCAGCAGGGCCGCCGCCCACAGCGCGCTGGAGGCGATGACGCCGCCGATCACCAGGCCGGGGTCCCAGGTCAGGAAGCCCTGCAGCCGAACCGCGGCCATGCCGGTGTAGTGCATCGCCGACACCGCAGCCGCCGCCAGGAGCCCGCCGAGGACGCGCCCTGCGGCCGATTGCACATGGACCGCCGTCAGCAGGCCCGCCGCGACCCCTGCGGCGGCGATGATCAGGGAGCCGACGGTGGTGACCAGGTCGTAGTCGAACCGGGTGACCGGCTGGTGCGCCAGCATGCCCACGAAATGGGTGGTCCACACCGTGAACCCGCCCACCAGGCCGGCCGCCAGCAGCACCATGTTCCGGTCGCTCTGCTTGCGGTGCTGGGATTCGTTGAACAGGCGCATGCACGTGGCGGTGCCCAGCACGCAGACGAAGACGGCCGCGATCAGCAGCCGCCAGTCATGTTCGGTCGCCAGACAGGTGAGCGTTTCGCGCACGGTTCCCCCGGAGTTCGTCACTTAACTACGGCGAAGGTGTGAAAAAGGGCTGAAACCGGCGTTCGATATCGCCACACTGTCGGACACGGCGGTCAACAGGGTCCGCCGCGCTGGAACACCCATGACCGACGCACCGATCGCCGCATCCCGAGCCGACACGAACACCCTGAGGCGCTGGGCGCCGGCCTTGCTGGCCGCGGCGGTCATGGCCCTGACCGCCGCGGCGCATCCGTCCGCCGCGCCTGCGCTGCTTGCAGGCGTCGCCGCGACCCTGCTCGCCCTGGTGATGCTGCGCGAACGTCCCCTGAAGGCGGTCGCGGTTCCGGAGCCCTCGACGGGGCCTGACCTGCGCGACGCGGCCCTGGCCACCGAGGCGCTGGAGGCGCTGCCTGATCCTCTTCTGGTGATCGCGGGCGACGACGCCTACGACGTGGGCGACCGCACCATCGTTCGCGCAAACGGCGCCGCCGCCGAGCTGCTGCGCCTGCCCTCGGGGGTCCTCGACCACCCCCTGCACGCCTCGATCCGGGATCCGAATCTGCTTGAGGCGGTGGACGAGGCCCTGTTCGGCCGGCGCACCCAGGTGATCGACTATCAGCCGGGCGGAGCCCAGGACCGGCACTGGAGCGGCTGGGTGGCGCCGCTGCCGGGCGGCGGGGAGGGGCAGGGGCGACTCGCCGTCCTGCGCCTGCGCGACGAGACCGACTCCAAGCGGGCCGAATTGATGCGCGTGGATTTCCTGGCCAACGCCAGTCACGAACTGCGCACGCCTCTGGCGTCCCTGTCCGGCTTCATCGAGACCCTGCGGGGGCATGCCCGGGATGATGAGGCGGCCCGGGAGAAATTCCTCAGCATCATGGCGGTGCAGGCCGAGCGGATGACCCGGCTGGTGGCCGACCTGCTGTCGCTCAGCCGCATCGAGTTGAACGAGCACATTCCGCCGTCCGGCAAGGTGGATCTGGCCGGGGCCCTGTCCGACGTGGTGGACGCCACCGGCCCCCTGGCCGCCAGGCGGGGCATCAGGCTGAACGTGACGCGAGACGGCGACCGCTCGGCCGGCGTGATCGGCGACCGGGACCAGCTGATCCAGGTGATCCAGAACCTGACCGACAACGCCATCAAGTATTCGCCCGACGACAGCGAGGTGGACATCACCCTCACCGTGGACGTCAGCGCCGACGAGGCGACCCGTCCGCGCATGGCCGAGGCCGCCGGGCTGTCGCTGCTGACGCCCGACCGCGATCCGGAGGCGCGTTATGTGCTGATCACCGTGCGCGACCACGGACCGGGCCTGGCGCGGGAGACCATGCCGCGCCTGACCGAACGCTTTTACCGGGTCGAGGGCCAGAAGAGCGGCGAGCGCATGGGCACAGGGCTGGGGCTGGCCATCGTCAAGCACATCGTCAACCGTCACCGGGGCGGCATGACGGTGGAAAGCACGCTGGGCCAGGGCGCCGCCTTCGGCGTCTACCTGCCCCTGCGACGGACCCCGTCCATGTGACAATCGGTCAGCGGGCGGACGATGTTATAAAACTGTCGCTGAACCGTCGTAATGCGGCGGCGGGCCGTCGGCATACGGGCCTTGCGAGGCGTCCTGCCGGACGATTCGCTCTCTCGTGCGTCTGGACGGTGAATGTTTCTTCTCTCTCTCCTGGTGCTCGCCGTGTTCTCGACGGCGGTGTTCGTGTTCGCACGGCGCGCAGCGCGCCGCCGCGCCGCCGGCGTTCGCGCCCACAGCGGTCCCGGCTATCACGGCGCCCTGGCGCTGATCTGGGCGGCGGTCCCGGCCCTGCTCATCCTGGTTCTGGTTTCGGTCTTTGACGCCCGCGTCGAGCGCACGGTGCTGGCCGCCTCCGCGCCCGAGGCGGTGCAGTCCCTGGACGCGCCCCGACGCGGCGCCTTCATCGAGGACGCCCGCATCGTCGGCGCCGGCGGCATGCCGCGCCAGATCTGGACCGGCGACCTGGCGACCGCCCTCCAGGAAGAGGCGGCCCGGTCCGCGCGGGTGGACGCCGCCCTGGCCTGGGGCGGGATGATCGCCGCCGTCCTGGCCGCCCTGATGGGAGCCGGCCTGGCCTGGCGGCGGCTGACCCCGGAAACCCGCGCCCGCAACCGGGTGGAGGCTTTCGTGGGCGTGGCCCTGTTCGCCTGTTCGGTGGTGGCGATCCTCACCACGGTCGGCATCGTGGCCTCGCTGCTGTTCGAGAGCCTGCGCTTCTTCCAGTTGGTGCCCATCACCGAGTTCCTGTTCGGCACCCAGTGGTCGCCGCAGATCGCCATCCGCGCCGATCAGGTGGGCTCCACCGGCGCGTTCGGCGCCGTGCCGCTGTTCGCGGGCACGTTCCTGATCATGATCATCGCCATGATCGTGGCGGGCCCCATCGGCCTGTTCTCGGCCATCTACCTGGCGGAATACGCGGGGCCGAAGCGCCGCGCCGTCATCAAGCCGGTGCTTGAGATCCTCGCCGGCGTGCCCACCGTGGTCTACGGCTTCTTCGCCGCCCTGACGGTGGGGCCGTCGTTCCGCGCCTTCTTCAACTGGATCGGGGCCCAGCTGGTCGGCGGCCCGCTGGACGGCCTCGGCCAGCACCTGCTGCTGGTGCAGAACCAGATGGCCCTGGTGGCCGGGGCGGTCATGGGGATCATGCTGATCCCGTTCGTCTCGTCCCTGTCCGACGACATCATCAATGCGGTGCCCCAGTCGCTGCGCGACGGCTCCTACGCCATGGGCGCGACGAAGTCCGAGACCATCAAGCGCGTGGTGCTGCCCGCCGCCCTGCCGGGCATCGCCGGCGCCTTCCTGCTGGCCGTGTCCCGGGCCATCGGCGAGACCATGATCGTGACCATGGCCGCCGGCCTGGCCGCCCGCACCACCCTGAACCCGCTCGAGACCGTCACTACGGTCACGGTCCAGATCGTCACCCTTCTGACCGGCGACCAGGAGTTCGACAGCGCCAAGACCCTGGCCGCCTTCGGTCTGGGGCTGACCCTTTTCGTGGTGACCCTGATCCTGAACTTCGCGGCCCAGCGCATCGTCCAGACCTACCGGGAACAATATGACTGACGCGACCCTGACCCGCGCCGGCGCCTCCGGTCGCAGCACCGCCCAGCTGAGAAAGTCGCTCAAGCGCCGCCACGCGCGCGAGCGGCGCTTCAAGCTGTACGGCATGCTGGCCATCGCGGTGGCCATCGGCTTTCTGGCGCTTCTGCTGGGCCGCATCATCGAGCAGGGGCATACGGCCTTCTGGACCCACACGGTGCAGACCGAGGTCTATCTGGATCCCGCGCGCATCGATCCGGCCTATCCCGAAGGGACCAATTTCGACCAGCTGATCGCCGAGCAGCAGCTGGCCCGTCTCGGCGTCCAGGACGACGAGGGCATGAGCGCCTCGGCCGACATGCGCCAGCTGATGTCGGCCGGCGTCGCCTTCGAGATGCAGCGGCTGGTGCGCGAGAACCCGGACGTCATCGGCGACCGCATCACCGTGACCCTGCCCATCGGCGCGGACGCGGACCTCTATTACAAGGGCGAGCTGGACGGGGCGGGCGACGAGGAATTCCGCCGCCTGAACGACCGGCAGATCTTCTGGCTGGACCAGATGCGCGACCAGGGCCGGATCCAGGGCCGCTTCAACACCGGCCTGTTCACCCGTTCCGATTCCACCCAGCCGGAGCTGGCCGGCGTTCTGGGCGCGGTGGTGGGATCGGCCCTGATGCTGCTGGTCACCGCCTCCCTGGCCCTGCCCATCGGCGTCGGCGCCGCCATCTATCTCGAGGAGTTCGCGCCCAAGGGCCGGATCACCGACATCATCGAGGTCAACATCAACAACCTGGCCGCGGTGCCGTCCATCGTCTACGGCCTGCTGGGCCTGGCGGTGTTCATCAACTGGATGCACCTGCCCCGATCCTCCCCGCTGGTGGGCGGTCTGGTGCTGGCGCTCATGGCCCTGCCCACGGTGATCATCGCCACGCGCAGCGCCCTGAAGGCCGTGCCCCCGTCGATCCGCGAGGCCGCCCTGGCCATGGGCGCGTCCAGGACCCAGGCCGTGTTCCACCACGTCCTGCCCCTGGCCATGCCCGGCGTCATGACCGGATCGATCATCGCCATGGCCCACGCCCTGGGCGAGACCGCGCCGCTGCTGCTGATCGGCATGGTCAGTTTCGTGCCGGGCGTTCCCGAGGCCATCACCTCGCCCTCCAGCGCCCTTCCCGTGCTGGTCTTCATCTGGGAGAACGCCTCGGAGCGTGCGTTCCATGAACGCACCGCCGCGGCCATCATGGTTCTCCTCGTCTTCATGATCATCATGAACGCCGCCGCCATCTATCTGCGGCGCCGCTTCGAACGCCGGTGGTAGTCCCCATGCGCTTCAATCTCTTCCGACAACTGGACGGCGCCGAGAGCGGCGGAACGGTCGCGACGTCGCCCCTGCTGGCGCCGCCCCACGCCGCCCATCAGGATCCCGCCGGGCCGGTCAAGATCGAGGCCCGCGGCGTCTCGGTCTTCTATGGCGACAAGCAGGCCCTGTTCGACGTGAACCTGGACGTCCCGGACAAGGCCGTGACGGCCTTCATCGGCCCGTCGGGCTGCGGCAAGTCCACCTTCCTGCGCTGTCTGAACCGGATGAACGACACCATCCCCATCGCCCGGGTGAAGGGCTCCATCCGCATGGACGGCGAGGACATCTACGACAAGGCCCTCGATCCGGTGCTGCTGCGCGCCCGGGTCGGCATGGTGTTCCAGAAGCCGAACCCCTTTCCCAAGTCGATCTTCGAGAACGTCGCTTACGGGCCGCGCATCCACGGCCTGACCGACAACAGGACCGAGCTGGCCGACCGGGTCGAGCAGTCGCTGAGGCGCGCGGGCCTCTGGACCGAGGTGTCCGACCGTCTCGACGGCGCCGCCACCGGCCTGTCGGGCGGACAGCAGCAGCGTCTGGTCATCGCCCGCGCCATCGCGGTGGAGCCCGAGGTGATCCTGATGGACGAGCCCTGCTCGGCCCTGGACCCCATCGCCACGGCCAAGATCGAGGAGCTGATGGACGAACTGCGCGAGGAGTACTGCCTCGTCATCGTCACCCACTCCATGGCCCAGGCCGCACGGGTCAGCCAGCGCACCGCCTTCTTCCACATGGGCGAGCTGGTGGAGTTCGGCGACACCGAGACCATCTTCCAGAATCCGCGCGACAAGCGCACGCTCGACTACATCACCGGTCGCTTCGGCTGAGGACGCTGACAATGGCAATGAACGAACACACCGTCCGCGCCTATGGAGAGGAACTGAACGCGCTCACCGCCGAGGTGGCGCGCATGGGCGGCCAGGCCGAGGCCCAGATCAACGACGCCGTCGCCTCGGTGGTGCGCCGCGACGTGGCCCTGGCCCGCCAGGTCATCGAGCGCGACGCGAAACTCGACGCCATGCACAATGAGATCGACCGCAAGGCGATCCGCATGATCGCCCTGCGCCAGCCCATGGCGTCGGACCTGCGCAAGTCGCTGGCGGCCATGAAGCTGGCCCTGGATCTGGAGCGCACCGGCGATCTGGCCAAGAACATCGCCAAGCGCGGTCTCAGCCTGGCCGAGACCGAGCCCATGGCGCCCCTGACCCGCTCCATCGAGCGCATGGGCCGGCTGGTGTCCCAGCGCCTCAAGCAGGTGCTGGACGCCTACACCACCGGCGATGTGAAACAGGCCGTCGCCGTCTGGTCCACCGACGACGAGGTCGACGAGCATTACAACGCCCTGTTCCGCGAGCTGCTGACCTACATGATGGGCGACGCGCGCACGATCACCGCCTGCACCCATCTGCTCTTCATGGCCAAGAACCTGGAGCGCATCGGCGACCACGCCACCAACATCGCCGAGACCATCCACTACGAGATGACCGGCGAGGAGCTGACGGGCGAACGCCCGCGCGCCACCGCCACCCCCAGTCCCAGTGAAATCGGCACGCCGGAGCAGAATGGATGACGCCTCACATCCTGGTGTTTGAAGACGAGGACGCGCTGGCGACGCTGCTCCAGTACAATCTCGAGAAGGAAGGCTACAAGGTCAGCGTCGCCTCCGACGGCGAGGAAGGTCTGATGCAGGCCGAGGAGGAGACTCCCGACCTGGTCCTGCTGGACTGGATGCTGCCCAAGGTGTCGGGCATCGAGGTCTGCCGCCGCCTGCGCGGCCGGCCCGAGACCCGCAACGTGCCGATCATCATGCTGACCGCGCGGGGCGAGGAGTCGGACCGGGTCCGCGGCCTGGACACCGGCGCCGACGACTATCTGACCAAGCCGGTCTCCATGGTCGAGCTGAACGCCCGCATCCGCGCGGTTCTGCGCCGCATCCGGCCCGGCCTCGCCGACGACCGGGTCAGCCACGGCGACATCATCATCGACCGGGTCGCCCACCGGGTGAAGCGCGCGGGCAAGGAGGTCCACCTGGGCCCCACGGAATTCCGTCTGCTGGACTACTTCATGCAGCACCCCGGGCGGGTGTTCAGCCGTGAACAGCTGCTGGACGCGGTGTGGGGCTCGGACGTCTATGTGGAGGTCCGCACCGTGGACGTCCACGTGGGCCGGCTGCGCAAGGCCCTGACTGTCGCCGACGGCCTGCGCGACCCCATCCGCACGGTCCGCTCGGCGGGCTATGCGCTGGATCTCGAGGGATAATCTACAACCCTCTCCCGGCGGGAGAGGGCCGGCTTCCTACATCCGCGCCAGCATCCACACGGCCATCCCGATCATCATCAGGTTCTCGGTCAGGGATACGAAGCCCAGCGGCACGTTGGAGTCCCCGCCCACGCAGGCGCATTTCAGCTCGCGCCTGTCGACGTAGACGGCCTTGAACACCGAAACCGCGCCGATGCCGCCGATGAACAGGGCCACGGGCGCCGCCAGCCAGGTCAGGGCGCCGGCGATCATCAACACGCCGGCGAACAGTTCGGCGAACGGATAGACCTTGCCATAGGGCACCCAGCGCCGGGCCAGCAGGTCGTAGTTCAGGAACATGGTGGCGAAGCCGGAGACGTCGCGCAGCTTCATGAGCGCCAGCAGACACATGGAGAAGGCGATGAACCACTCCACGGCCCGGAGCGTCAGCACCGTTCCCGTCATCGCCCATGTGGCCGCCAGCGCCATCAGGCCGGCCACGCCGAAGATGGCGATCACCGGAGCATAGGTGAGCGCCTCCGGGTCCTTCACCTTCAGCCCGAAATGCCGCCGCAGGTCGTCGTAACCGCCGATGCGCACCCCGTCGATGAAGGTCTGGGGCGTGGTCTTCACCCCGTGCTCCGCCTTGAAGGCGTCGGTCTGTTCACGGCTGGTCAGCCAGCGGTCGTCCACCTTGTAGCCGCGGGATTCCAGCAGGTGTTTCGATTTCAGCCCCCATGGGCACACGTGCTGGTCCATCACCATGCGGTGCAGGACGGCGGTCTTCTTCGGGTGGTCGGTCATGGGAACGCTCCTCTTGCCGGAAACCGGACCCGCCCCATGTAGGTTCCGTACCATGGTACGGAG
>JBALUZ010000082.1:0-12030 GCA_036963825.1 Brevundimonas sp. | reverse complement strand
TGCGGTAGGGGTTCGCCTGGCCGGCGTAGGCGCCGTCCTCGCCGCCCAGGGGCTCGGACCGGCTGTCGCTGTCGATCCAGTCCACCAGGGCGTCGGCCATGGCCCTGGCCCGCGCCTCGGCCACGCCCGTCGCCGCGGCGAGGGCCAGGAACTGGCGCACCCCGTCGTCGTTGCGGGCCAGGGCCTCGTCCTGGCCGGTCACCACGCTGTTCAGGTTGAAGCACGCCTGGCCGTCGCGCACGGTCACCCGGATCGCTCCGCCCTCGTCCACCGGAAAGTCGAAGGTGCGGCCGTTCCATTCGGGCTCCAGCGGCGTGCGGCTGCTGTTCTGGTCCATCAGCCGCCGCACCTGGCTCCGCGCCAGGGTCTCGGCGCCCAGGCCGTACCACCGGGCCTGACCCATGGCCGACGCATTGGTGGCGCGGCGCACGGAGAAGCGGATGTCGTCCAGCATGACCACGGACAGCGCCGCCATCACCGCCACCAGCAGCAGGACGGTCAGCAGGGCCATGCCCTCGCGCTCGCGGCGGGCGGCCTTCATGCGTCGGCCCCCGCCACCAGGAACAGCTGGCTGACCGGGCCATAGCCCTCCAGCGTCAGGTCGATGCGCACCGCGTCGGGCAGGGGCCGGTTCCGGACCGGCCGCCAGTCGGCGATGGGGTCGCCGTCCAGAATGGCCGTGATCTGCGCGCGCTCCACATTCTCCAGCAGCACCTGCGGCTCGGCCGGCCGGGCGCCGTCCAGACGCTCGCGCACCCGGCGCTCAAGCCGGCCCTCGACCAGCCGGTACTCCACCCGCTGCATGGAGGCGCGCTGCGCCTCGCCGGCATTGATCCAGCCGCGGCGGGTGACGGCGAACAGGGCCTCGCCGCCCAGCTCGAACGCCGGCTGGGGCGCCCCGTCCGCGCCGCGCACCCGCCGGGGGGCGGCCTGGCCCAGATCGGCCCGCATCAGGGCGCGCGCGCGCTGGAAGGCGGCGGTGCGCTCGCTGGCCTCGCGCACGGCCAGACGGTTGTCGATGGCGAAGGAGAGCAGGCCCACGCCCGCCGAGGCGATCATGGCGAAGATGGCCAGGGCGACCAGAACCTCGACCAGGGTGAAGCCTGCGCGCCGGGTCATCGCACGCCCCGGAAGACGGCCAGATCGGCGGCGTGCTCGCCGCCATCGGTGACCGACACGTCGATGCGCAGGATGCCGGGATCCGGTGTGGCGGTGACGGTGCGGGTCCAGCGCCAGTCGCGCCCGGCCAGCCGGACCTGCCCGTCCGCGGTTCCCTGCGAGGGCGGATCGCGGGCGACCACGGCCTCCACCGCCACGTTCTCGGCCACCACGGCGCCGAGGGCGCGGGTCTCGGCGCGCACGGCCGAGCGCACGCCCTCGCCCATGAGGTTCAGCAGGGCCAGGGCCGCCAGGCTGAACACGCCCAGGGCCACCACCATCTCGATCAGGCTGAACCCCGGCCGCTCAGTCATCCACGCGCACCTCGCCGGAGCCGTCCACCGTCACGCGCACGGTCCCCTCCCCGCGCGACAGGGACACCTCCAGAGGCTCGGCCATGCCGGTGGGGTCGAAGGCGGTGCGGGCCGTCTCGCGCGGCAGGGCCACGCGCACGTCCTCGCCCCAGTCCGTGCGCCGGAACAGGCCGTCCTCAAGCGGACCCCATTGCCCGCCCGCGAACACCTCGAAGCCGTAGCCGCGGGCGTCCGCCGTCACCGCCACCGGGCGGCCGGTCAGGATGGCTTCCTCCCGCGCCCGCACCAGACGGGCGGCGAAGACCTCGGCCTGCTGGCCTACCGGCGGGCGCGGATCGGGCAGGGTCATGACCACGGCGCCGGCGGCCAGGCCGATCAGGGCCGTGACCACCATCACCTCGACCAGGGTGAAGCCCGCCCGGCGGACCCGGTCAGCGCCAGTTGGAGATGTCGGCGTCATTGCCCTCGCCCCCCTCCTGGCCGTCGGCGCCCAGGGAGATGATCTCGAAGGGCCGGTTGTCGCGGCCCGGCTGACGGTACTGGTAGGGGTTGCCCCAGGGATCCTCGGGCAGGCGCCGCACGTAGCCGCCCTGGCGATAACGCTCGGGACGGTTCAGGCTGGCCGGCGGCGTCACCAGGGCCTGCAGGCCGTCCTCGGTGCGGGGGAAGGTCAGGTTGTCCAGGCGATAGGTCTCCACCGCCTGCTCCAGCACGGCGATGTCGGCCGTGGCCTTCTCGACCATGGCGCGGTCCTGGGCGGGCAGGACGTTGATGACCACCACCGTGGCCAGCAGGCCGATGATGACCACCACCACCATGACCTCGACCAGGGTGAAGCCGGCGCGCTTGCGGCGGTCCGAGCGGACGCGCGGCGCCCTCAAGAAGCGAGCCGCCGCGCGGCGAGCGTTAGGGCCAGAAATATTCATGCTCATTTTCCCTATCCGAGGGCCAGGGTGTTGATCTGCAGAATGGGCAACAGGATCGACAGCACGATGACGGCGACGATCCCGCCCATGACGACGATGATGGCCGGCTCCAGCAGGCTCAGCATCACGGCGGTGAAGGTGGCGAACTCGCGCTCCAGGTAGTCGGCGGCGCGCTCCAGCATGGGCTCCAGACGCCCGCTGCTCTCGCCCGAGGCGGTCATGTAGACGAGGATGGGGGGAAAGACCTCGGCCCGGCGCATGGCGGCCGACAGCCCGCCCCCCTCGCGCACGGACTCGGCCATGGACTCGGTGGCGGCGCGCAGCACCCGGTTGGAGACCGTGCGGGCGGTGATGGTCAGGCCCTCCAGCACCGGCAGGCCGGCCGCGATCATGGTGGACAGGGTCCGGGCCATGCGCGCCCCGTGCAGGTCGCGCATCAGCCGGCCGACCACCGGCAGCTTCAGCACCAGCCCGTCCACCTTCAGGCGGAAGGCGGGCTGGCGCAGCCCCGCCGCGAACAGCACGCCCCCCGCGGCCAGCAGGATCAGCACCAGCCAGCCCCAGTCGGTGATCAGGCTCGAGATGGCGATCACCACCCGCGTCAGCAGGGGCAGGGTCTGGTTCATGCTGGTGAACTGTTCGACCACCCGGGGCACCACGAAGGCCATCAGGGCGGCGATGACGCCGATGGCCACCACCGCCAGCACGACGGGATAGACCAGGGCCGTGATGACCTTGCCGCGCACCTGCTGCTCGCGCTCCAGCAGATCGGCCATGCGCTCGAGGATCGGCCCGAGGGCGCCGGAGCTTTCCCCCGCCGAGACCATGGCCCGGTACAGGGGCGGGAAGGCGGGGCCCTGACGCCGCATGGCCTCGGACAGGCGGAAGCCTTCCAGCACCCCGGCGTGCACCCCCATCAGCACCCGTCGCACGGCCGGCCGTTCGCTCTGCAGGGCGATGGTGCGCACCGCCTCCTCCACCGGCGAGACCGCCACCAGGGTGGCCAGCTGCCGCGTGGTCAGGGCCAGGGTCTTGGAGCCCAGACGCCCCCCGCCGGTCCTCGTCTCGCGACCGGGCCGCGCCGAGGAGACGGACAGCTCCAGCGGCATCAGGCGGCGGCGATCCAGCACGCTGCGCGCAGCGGCCTCGTCGGGGGCGCTGACCACGCCTTTGAGGGTCCGGCCCCGCGGGTCCACCGCCACATAGTCGAAGGCCGCCATCAGTCGGGATCCTCCACCGACTGGCGGGTGACGCGGACGGACTCCTCCACGGTGGTCACCCCCTCCAGCACCAGCGCCCGGGCGCGGCCCGACAGGCTGGCCTTCCGGCCCAGGGCCTCGGCGACGATGGCGTCCTCGCCGGCTTCCTCGGCGATCAGGCGGCGCACCGCGTCGGTGACGCGGATGGTCTCATAGAGGCCGACCCGGCCCTGATAGCCCGTCTGGTTGCAGTGAGCGCAGCCGACCGCGCGCCAGATGGTCTTGCCTTCCTTGATTCCGGCCAGCTTCGCTGTGGCCTTGTCGGCCGGCTCCGGGCGGCGGCAGTCGGGGCACAGGCGCCGCACCAGCCGCTGGGCCACGATCAGGCGCAGGGTGGAGGCCAGCAGGAACGGTTCGATGCCCATGTCGCGCAGGCGGGTCACCGCACCGGCGGCGTCATTGGTGTGGACGGTGGACAGCACGAGGTGGCCGGTCAGGGCGGCCTGCACCGCGATCTGGGCAGTCTCCACGTCGCGAATCTCGCCCACCATCACCACGTCGGGATCCTGACGCAGGATGGCGCGCAGCCCGGCGGCGAAGGTCATGCCGACCTTGGTGTTGACCTGGGTCTGGCCGACGCCGTCCATGGCGTACTCCACCGGGTCCTCGACGGTCAGGATGTTGCGACTGGCGTCGTTGAGCACGGACAGGGCGGCGTACAGGCTCGTGGTCTTGCCCGAGCCGGTCGGGCCGGTGACCAGGATGACGCCATTGGGCTCGGCCAGGGCCTGGCTGAAGGCCTCCAGCGTCTTTTCGTCCATGCCCAGCTCGGCCAGACCCAGCCCCGCCTGATCCTTGTCGAGAATCCGCAGCACCACCCGTTCGCCGGCCCGTGACGGCAGGGTCGAGACCCGCACGTCCAGCGTCTTGCCGCCCAGGGCCAGGGGAATGCGTCCGTCCTGGGGGACGCGCTTCTCGGCGATGTCCAGCCGCGCCATGACCTTGATGCGCGACACCAGCAGCGGGGTGATGCGGCTGTTCAGGCGCAAGGCCTCGTGCAGCACGCCGTCCACCCGCATGCGGATCAGCAGGGCCTGCTCATAGGGTTCGATGTGGATGTCCGAGGCGCCGGAGCGGACCGCCTCGGCGATCACCCCGTTGATCAGCCGGATCACCGGGGCGTCGTCGGTGACGTCCAGCAGGTCGGCGGCGGCGGGCATGTCGTCGATCAGCCCGTCCAGGCCCGAGGGCATGTCGAATTCACCGGGCTCTCCGCCCGAGAAGGGATCGTCGGCGTAGATTTCCGACAGGCGCCGGTCAAAGCCGGACGCGGTCAGCCGCTCGATGCGCAGGGGCCGGCCAAGGGCGCGGCGGGCCTCGACCAGGGCCAGGGGATCGGCGCCGTCCCGCACCCCGACCAGGGCCGTCTCGCCCGCATCCAGCAGCACCACGCCGTGCCGCTTGGCGAAGGCGTAGGGCAGGGTCGGATTGACCAGGGTGATCATGGGTCAGCCCCCGGGCGACGATGGGGGCGGCGGCAGCGGCGCGCCCTCGACCGGGCCGGGCGCCATGCCGGCGGGCGAGATCACGTCGCCGCCCTCGACCGGCGCGGCGGGGCGGTAGCCGCCCATGTAGTCGCGGATCAGCATGTCCAGCGACGGCTCCACCGCGGGGTCGCGCTCGATCTGGCGGCCGCGCATGTAGTCCCAGCGCTCGGCGCCCACGCGGGCGGCGTCGCCGGGGCTGCGGATGATGGTGGGCCGGATGAAGACCATCAGATTGGTCTGGCCGCGCTCGCGGGCGGTGGAGCGGAACAGGCCGCCGATCACCGGAATGTCGCCCAGTCCGGGCACGCTTTCCACCGACAGGCGCTCGTTCTGGTCCAGCAGGCCGCCCAGCACCGCGATCTGGCCGTCGTCCACCAGCACGGTGGTCTCGATCTCGCGCTTGTCCAGCACCAGGTCGCTGGCGCCGGAGCTCAGCAGGCCGTTGATGCTGGACACCTCCTGACGCAGGAACAGGGTGATGGCGCCGCCCGCATTGATCTGGGGCCGCACCTCCAGCTTGACGCCGATGTCCTGGCGCTGGGTCGTGCGGAACGGATTGGTGTTGTTGGCGCCCAGAACCTCGCCCACCACCACCGGCACTTCCTGGCCGACGAGGATGGTGGCCTCCTCGTTGTCGAGGGTCATCAGGGACGGGGTCGACAGCAGGTTCGAGCCCTCGTCGCTGCGCACGGCGTTCAGGATCGCCCCGAACAGGCCGTCCGAGCCGATGGTCCCCCCGCCCATGCCGATGACGCCGTTGGCGCCCAGCAGGGAGTTCAGGGCCGCGCCGCGCAGGTCCTCCAGCAGCGGGTCGTCCTCGTCCAGCTCGCGTTCGCCGGCGATGGCGCCGAGGATGGGCAGGATGGCGGGCGAGGTGTTGGAGTAGTTGGTGGCGAACAGGGGATTGCCGTCCCGGCCCGCCAGCGCCCACTGCACGCCCAGGGCCCGGGCGGCGTCGTCGGAAACCTCCACCACGATGGCCTCGACCAGAACCTGCTGGCGGCGGGTGTCCAGCTGACGGATCACCTCGGCCAGCATGCGCTGGGTTTCGGGCGCCGCGCTGATGACCAGGGCGTTGGCGCCGGGGAAGCGGGCGATGTTGGCCCGGGCGCCGGGCGTGGCGGCGGACGCGGCGGTCGGGGCGGCGTCCTCGCCTTCCGCAGGCGCGCTGGCCGCGCCGTCCAGCGGCCGCGCGATCTGGCCGGTCATCTGCTGCAGGACGGGCAGGAGCTGTTCGGCGTCGGCGTGCTCCAGGAACACCACCCGCACGTCGTCGGCGGACTCCGCGCGGCGGTCCAGGTCATCCACCAGCGGGCGGATGCGGGCCACGGCGGCCGGGTCGCCGCGCAGGACGATGGAGTTGGAGCTCTCCACCGGCACCACGCTGACCATGCCGGGCGAGCCGCCGCCGGGGGGCGCCAGCACCTCGTTCACCACCCGGGCGATCTCGCGCGCCGAGGAGTTCCTGAGGGTGACCACCTCATAGGCCGACCGGTCCACGTCGATCTGGCTGATCAGGCCGCGGATGCGGCGCAGGTTGTCGGCGAAGTCGGCCACCACCAGGGTGTTGCCCCGCGGGTTGGCCAGCACCTGCCCCTGGGGCCCCACCAGCGGACGCACCACCTCGGCGGCCGAGGCCGCGTCGATGTTGGCGATCTGGAACACCTCGGTGGCGAAGCGCTCGGCGCCCACGGTGGCCGGCCCCTGGGCCGCGCCCTCGGCCGGAGCAACCCGATAGGCGCCCGAGGCCGTGGGCGCCACCACCAGGCCGTTGGCGCGCAGGGTCGACAGGAACACCTCGAACAGTTCGGAGCGGCTCAGCGCCCGGTCGCTGGTCACGGTGACGGTGCCGGTGACGCGCGGGTCGACGATGAAGGTGTGGCCGGTGGTGCGGGCGATGTCCTGGATGAAGGCGCGGATGTCGGCGCCCTGCACGTTCAGGGTCTGGCGCGGGGCGGACTGGGCGAGGGCGGGCGCGGCGGCGCCCAGCGGTCCGGCGGCGCCGATGACGACAGCGGCCGCCATGGCCAGGATGCGGTTGGCGCCAGTGGTCATTGAGCGATCCTCAGGGTGGCGGCGCGGACTTCGCCGCCGCGTTCGTAGCGGATGTGGACGGACTCGGCGCCCGCCAGGCCGGCGGCGATCCGCGGCAGGCTGGAGACGCTGTCCAGCACCTGGCCGTTGACGGCCTGGATGACGTCGCCGGGCAGCAGGCCCGCCCGGGCGGCCGGCCCGGCGCCCGCCGGGGTGACGACGAAGCCGGTGATGCGCTGGTCCACCACATGGGGGGCCAGGGCGCCGGCGCTCAGCAGTTGCATGGGGTCGCCTGCGGCCGGCGCCGCCCCGGTCGTCGGGGCGATGATCTGCTGGCCTGAGGGGGGCGGGGGCGGCGGCGCGGCGCCCGCCGGGGTTTCGCTGAAGGCCAGGCGGGTGCGCGAGGCGCCGCGCGCCACCACCGCGTGGTCGGACGCGACGCTCTCCAGCCTGAGGCCCGGCTCGATCTCTTCCCCCACGGCGACGGAGACCTGGCGGCCGTCCGCCAGACCGATGATGGCCGAGCCGCCTCCGGCGCCGCCCGCCCGCAGCCCGAACAGGCGCAACGAGCCGCTGTTGGCGGCGGTGGCTTCAGCCAGGCTGGACGGCGCGCCGGTGCGGAAGAAGCCGTCGATGCGGGCGATGACGGAGACGTCGGGCGGGGACGATGTTCGGGACGGCGCCGCGCCAAACGGGCCCGCGGGGCTGACGAGCATCCAGATCGCGGCGGCGGCCGGCACGGCCAGCAGTCCTGCCAGGGCGGCCTCGGCCGCGCCCCGGGCGCCGCCCGGAACGGCGAACGCGGCCCCCGTCGGGAGCCGCGCCGTGTTTAGCCTGTCGATCAGTTGGAACACGGACGTTCGCCCCCCGGGTCTCTTCACCGCCTGACTAGCGCGGTGAAGGGGTGCAAAGCCCGCTCAGGACGATGACGCAACGGCGACAATCGTGTGACGATCGCCGGGTTCACGGACGATCCGGCGGAGCGACGAAGCGCTCCGCCGGTCGTGGGTCAGAAGCTGGTGCTCAGGCTGATCGAGCCCGAGGTTCCCAGGTCGTAGCGGTTGATGTCCACCCGCTGACCCAGCTCCTGATACTCTTGGTACTCCGTGTCCAGCAGGTTGCGCAGCTCCAGCCCGAAGGTGAAGTCGCGGCCCCAGGAGTTGAAGTCGCGGCGGTAGACGAAGTCCAGCATGACGCCGGGCTCCTGGACCAGGTCCGGCTCGCCCGGACGGCCGCGGGCCGAGGAGCGTTCCGAAGCATAGGAGACCAGGACCGTCGCCTGGGAGCCGACGACGTCGTCCTCCCAGCCGAACTGCAGGTTCGCCAGGTGCTCGGACTGGCCCGTCATGCGCGCGCCGTCCGTGAAGAAGTTGGTGGCCGACTGGGCCACCCCGCCGCTGGACAGCGGGAACACCTCGTCGCCGGCCTCGACGCGCAGTTCGGACTGGATCCAGGTGTAGTTGGCCTGCACCAGCCAGCGCTTGCCGTCCCAGAAGGCGCCGGTCATCGGGCTGTCGAAATACTTCTTCACGTCCAGCTCGATGCCCCACAGTTCCGCGGCAGGCGCGTTCATGTAGGTTTGCTGGGTGACCGAGCCCACGTCGTTGATGACCGATTCAACGGGACGATCGATGTCCTTGAAGAACAGGCCGGCGGTCACGTACTGGTCGCGCTCGAAGTACCATTCGTACCGCGCATCCAGGTTCAGCAGCTCGCTGTCCGTGAGGAAGGGATTGCCGATGAACAGGCGGTCGCTGTCCGGGTCCAGGTACTGCTGCGGCGCCAGTTCGCGGAACTGGGGCCGGCCGATGGTCTGCGAGGCGCCGAAACGCAGTTGCATGTCCTCGGCGAAGTTCCAGGTCAGGGTCGCGGCCGGGAGCCAGTACTCGTTGTCGAGGCTGGTGGGCTGGAACGGGGTGACGCCGCCGAACAGGTCGCGGGAGACGACAGTCTGCTCCGCTTCCTCGTAGCGCACGCCGACCGAACCGCTGAGCAGCGGAATCAGCTCGGCCTCGATCTGGCCGTACAGGGCGTTGACGTTCAGTTCGGCGTCATAGGCCGCCGCACCGCCGCCGCCGGTGGTCTCCACCAGCTGGATCAGGCCGGGGCCCTGGTTGAAGTCGGCGAAGAAGAAGTCGACCCGCTGACGCTGGAACTCCTCGGACAGGCCCGAACCCTGGAAGCTGAAGATGCGCTGCTCGGCTTCACGGGTGTTCTCGTAGGTCTCGCCGCCGACGCTGATGACCAGGTCGCGGTAGTCCGACAGGGGCACGGTGTAGGTCAGGTCCACGCCGCCGCTGACGACCTCGTCCTCGAGCTCGCTGAACGAGGTCGAGTTGCGCTGGCCTTCGTGGAACGGCACGCCGTCGTCATCGATCGAGTAGCGGATGAACTTCTCGTACGGCGCATCGCGGGTCGAGAGGGCGTAGGCCCCGCGCCAGTCGATCTGGAGGGCGCCGAAGGTGTGTTCGCCGGTCAGCTGGGTGTTGGCGAGGGTGCGCACGTACCAGGCCGTGTAGTCGTCGCGCACCAGGGTGTTGCCCGGCGCGTCGAAGTCGAAGCCCTCGCGGCTGCGCGTTTCCTTGGTGGTGCGGCGGACGTACAGATTGGTCCACTGGATGACGTGATCCGCCGTCTCGAAGCTGAGGCCCAGAAGGCCGTCCCAGCCGATCTCGTTGTCGGTGGACATGGCGTCGTACTGACGGGTCGCCTCCATCTGGTCCACATCCAGGCGCGCCTCGCCCTGGACGCCCGTCTGGGTGCGCCACTCGTTGCTGTACCCCAGAACGCCGATGACGCCGAAGCGGGCGCCGGAGTCCATGTCGAAGGAGCGGCCGGCCGAGATGTCGAACCCGAAGTCCGGCTGAATGGTGTCTTCCATCTGCAGCAGGTTCAGGGGCGCGTTGACGAAGTCCCAGCCGATGCGCTGGATGTCTTCGGCCGTGAAGTTGGCGCCCTGGACGACGCGGTTGCCTGTGGCGATGGCGGCCGCCAGTTCGTCAGGCAGGTCCCGGGTGCCGTCGTCGAAGCCGGTGAAGTCCGTGCGCGAGCCGTAGTGGATCAGGCCGTCCTGGAAGGTGGTTTCGCTGTTGGCCCCGACGCTGACGCCGAAGTTGAAGAACGGCTCGTCGGGGGTGGCGACGGTGTACAGATCGATGATGCCGCCGCCGAACTCGCCCGGATAGTTGGGCGAATACGTCTTCTGCACTGCGACGCTGCGCAGGATGGACGACGGGAACAGGTCCAGCGGCACGACCCGCTGCAGCGGCTCCGGGCTGGGCAGGGGCGAGCCGTTCAGACGGGCGGCGGAGTAGCGCTCGCCCAGGCCGCGGACATAGACGAAGCGATCCTCGGCGATGGTCAGGCCGGTGACGCGGGTCAGGGCCTCGGCGGCGTTGGCGTCGCCGGTGCGGACCAGATCCTCGGCCGTGACGAAGGCCGAGATCTCGGAGGTCTCGCGCATGGGCTCGGGGATGTAGCGGCCCAGCACGACGATCTCCTCGACGGTCGTGGCTTCGGGCGGTGCGGTTTCAGCGGTCTGGGCGAGCGCGGCGTGCGGCGCGGCCAGGGCCGTTGTGGCGAGCAGAAGCCCGCTCAGGGTGTGGATGATGCGGGTCATGGTCTGCTTGCGCCTTTGAGATGTCGACGAAACGGGAATGAGCGGCGGCCCGCGAAGGCCGCCGCTCGTCTCCAGATGCTCGGGATCAGCAGTCCGAGCCGGTCTCCAGGCCGCAGGTCCAGCCCTGCCACCAGGTGTCGCTGCTGTCGCGCACGGCGCCGATGTAATCGACGTCCTGCAGGAAGGCGCTGACCGCGTTGACCGGCGTGGCGTCCACAGCGTTCTCGTTGGCGCCGTTGACGAAGCCGCTCAGGGTCGAGGTCCCGTTGGCGGTGTTGTTGGCGCCGGCGTTGAAGATGCCGGCCGCCTGGGCGCCCGTCACGTTGCTGTCGTCGCGGAAGGCGATCGGGCAGCTGAAGTGCACCGAGTTGAACGCCGGGCCGTTGTTGACGCTCTCATCATCGTCGATGTCCAGGCAGGCGGCCGAGCCGGTCACCACCGAGTTGTACATCTGCATGGCGTGGCCGGTGTTCAGCAGCACGCCGTCGCCGCCGTTGGGACGGCCGATGGCGGTCACGTTCGAGATGATCGGGCGGGTGAACAGGGCGTTGTCGCCCGCGCCCGAGGATTCGAACATGCGGTCGCCGCCGTTGGCGCGCTGACGGACGATCATGAACTGCACCGAACCGCGGAAGCCGGTGTCGGAGTCGAAGCTGTCGTCGTCGTTGCCGGTCAGGACGATGTAGCGCAGGTTCACCGTGCCGCCGAAGGGCTCGATGCCGTCGTCGGACGAGTTGTGGACCTGGATGTACTCCAGGGTGGTGCCGCTGCCGACGCCGGCCAGGGTGATGCCGTTCAGCTCGTTGCCCGGCAGGACCTCGAAGCCGGAGTGCTGGATGCGGAAGTAGCGCAGACGGCCCGAGTTGTCGGCCGGGGTGTTGCCGCCGTAGAAGGCGCTGGTGCCTTCGACCTGGGCTTCACAGGCGATGTTCGGCGGGGTCACGCCGCCGGGGCAGGCGGCGATGGGCGCGCGGCCCAGGATCACCAGACCGCCCCACTGACCGATGGAGTCCTCGCCGGTGGTGCCTTCGATGCTCTGGCGGCTGGTCATGACGATCGGCGCCGTGGCGGTGCCCTCGGCGAAGATCTGCGAGCCGCGGTTGACCACGATGAAGTCAGCGCCGCTGGAGCCGAAGATGGTCACGCCCGGTTCGATCGTCAGGGTGCCGTCCTGGGCGCCGGCCAGCGGGGCGGCCGGGTTGGCGCCCTGGTCGTCGCCCACGTCCGTGCGGC
>JBALUZ010000081.1:0-12141 GCA_036963825.1 Brevundimonas sp. | reverse complement strand
GGCCGGGGCGAAGCCCTGCCCCCTGTTGGCGCGATTCTTCAGCAGGGCCTGATAGCGCCGGTCCGGCCCGTGGGCGCGCCAGCGTTTCAGCAGGTGCACGCCCAGCCGGACGCCCCACACCGCGCACAGCCCGGTCAGCAGCCCCTTGCGCAGGGGGTCGCCGTCGGTCTGCAGGAAGGTGGCCCCCGCCAGCAGCACCATGCCCAGGCCCCAGACTCCGTCGATGAAGCTGACGTCCTTCAGCCGCAGCGCCAGCGCCCAGAGAGCCAGCATCACGACCACGATCAGGGCCAGGTTCACGGCGAGCAGCAGCAGGATGTCGGTCATGGCGTCAGAAACGGTCCCTCAGGGTCGGCGGATGCGCCGCCAGCGTCAGTCAATGCACAGGGTGGCTGCGGCCCGGCCGTCCTCCACGCGGGTGAAGCAGCCGAAATTCGAGGTGTTCGCCTGGCAGACGCCGGTGACGGCCTCGCCCTCGGCCGGACGCTTGTCGTCCGCCAGCCGGCAGTCGCCCGCGCACTGGTCGCTGTCGGTGCAGGGCTGTCCGGCGTCGGCGTGGGGCATGACGCAGGCCATCAGGCCCAGCCGGCCTTCCCGGCGCCAGGTCCCGCCTTCGGTCTCGCACGCCGCCCGGGTCTCCGGCGCGGCCGTGGGGCCGGCCGGCCCCGGATCGGTCGCCGGCGCGGCGTTGGGCATGCAGGCGCCCAGCGCCAGAAAGGCGGCGGCGACGGCGGCGAGGTGCGAGGTCTTCATGGATGCTCCGGGATGTCCCCCGCCCTGAATAGCGCACGCATGGGCCGATCGATCAACGACGGCGTGGCCTTAGAGCCGCGTTAACCCTCGGGGGGCATGGTCGTGAGCAAGTTTCGGGCCACACGGCCGGAAGGACGCAAGGGGCGACAGGGGCGACGCCGTGATCGGTCAAAGGCTGGAGATCAGACAGGGGCAGGGGCTGGTCATCACGCCCCAGCTGCAGCAGGCGATCAAGCTGCTGCAACTGTCGAACCTTGAGCTGGACGCCTTCGTCGAGGCGGAGCTGGAGCGCAATCCCCTGCTGCTGCGCGACGAGGGCGACGGCGAAGCGGACGAGCGCCGCGACGCCGAGGCCGCTGTGGAAGGTCCCGACGACCGCGACGCCCCCGAACGCGACCTGACCGAGGGCTCGGCCCGCGACGCCGAAGGCGCCATGGACGCCCGCGAGGACGATCTCTACGGCGACGCCGCGCCGGGCGAGCGCAGCGGCGACCGCGCCGCCGACGAGGCGGGCCAGCCGGGCCTGTCCGAGTGGTCCGCCGCCGGGAAGGGCGCGGCCCTGCCGGCGGGCGAAGGCTCCGACGACCGGCCCGACGGGCGGGAACAGACCCTGTGGGAGCACCTGCTGGATCAGGCCGCCCTGGCCGGCTTCAGCCCGGCCGACCATGCGGTGGCCCAGGCCCTGATCGACATGACCGACGAGGGCGGCTACCTGCGCGGCGACCTCAACGAGGTGGCCGATCGGCTGGGCTGCGGCATGGACAAGGTGGAGGCCGTGCTGGCCGTCTGCCACGGCTTCGAGCCCACCGGCGTCATGGCCCGTTCCGCCCCCGAATGCCTGAAGCTGCAGCTGATCGAGCGCAACCGCTTCGATCCGGCCATGGCCTGTCTGCTGGACAATCTGGAGCTCCTGGCCCGCCGCGACATGGCGGCGCTCAAGCGCGCCTGCGGCGTCGACGACGACGACCTGCGCGAGATGATCGCCGAGCTCAAGGCCCTGACCCCCCGTCCCGGCGCGGCCTTCGGCGGCGAACCGGCCCAGACGGTGGTGCCCGACGTCTTCGTCCGGCCCGATCCGGCCGGCGGCTGGCGGGTGGAGCTGAACGGCGACACCCTGCCGCGCCTGCTGGTGGACAAGCGCTACCACGGCCTGGTCTCGGGCGGCGCGCGGGGCGAGGAGGAGAAGACCTTCGTGGCCGACTGCGCGGCCCAGGCCAATTGGCTGGTGAAAAGCCTGGATCAGCGCGCCAAGACGATCCTCAAGGTCTCGTCCGAAATCGTGCGCCAGCAGGACGCCTTCCTCGCCTTCGGGGTCGAGTTCCTGCGGCCGCTGAATCTGAAGACCGTGGCCGACGCCATCGGCATGCACGAGTCCACCGTCAGCCGCGTCACCTCCAACAAGTACGTGGCCACCCCGCGCGGCGTGTTCGAGCTGAAATTCTTCTTCACCGCGTCCATCGCCGCCACCGACGGCGGCGCGGCGCACTCGGCCGAAGCGATCCGTCACCGGATCAAGGCCATGATCGACAACGAGGTGCGGGACGGGGACGTGCTCAGCGACGACCGCATCGTCGACATCCTCAAGGAGGCCGGCGTCGACATCGCCCGCCGCACCGTGGCCAAGTACCGGGAGGCGTTGCGGATTCCGTCGTCGGTCGAGCGCCGTCGGATGCTGAAGTCGGCCTGAAACGGCTCCGCTTTCACACCCGCGTGAGCGGCGCGCGAAAACCCCTGTTCTGCTTGACACCAAACGCCGCCGGGCGCGTTCATGGGCCATGCAGATTCAGGTCAGTGGCAAGCATGTGGATGTCGGCGACGCGTTAGGCTCGCGCATCTCCCAGGAACTTGAAGACGGGATCGGAAAATACTTCGAACGCGGCGGAGAGAACGCCGAGGTGGTGGTCTCCCGCGACGGGCACCAGTTCAAGGTGGACTGCTGGGTGCGGCTCGCGTCGGGCCAGACCCTGGTCACCCATGGCTTCGGCGTGGACGCCCACGCCGCCTTTTCCGAGTCCCTGGACAAGCTCGAAAAACGGGTCCGACGCTACAAGCGGCGTCTCAAGGATCACCACGCCGGTCCCCGGGGCCTGTCGCCCGAGCAGCAGGAGAACGCCGCCCGGGAGGTCGCCGCCCTGACGGTGTTCCGGGATCCGGACACGGTCCAGGATGAGGAATTCGGCGAGGCCGGGGCCCCCGGCGATGCGCCGGCCGCCATGGTCATCGCGGAAAGCCAGTCCGAGATCCGGACCCTGACCGTGGGCCGGGCCGTGCTTGAGCTGGACCTCAGCGGATACCCTGTCCTGCTGTTCCGCAACGCGGGCCACGGCGGCATCTCGGTGGTCTATCGACGGCCCGACGGCAACATCGGCTGGATCGATCCGGAGCGCACTGTGGCTTCACGGAACGGTCAGGGTTCCGCGTTATAGGCTTTCACCCGGGGCTCCAAGCGTCTACAGGGGCGCCGCCTCCCGGCAAAAGTTAACAGCGTTTCGGGGTTACGATGGACATCGGTGAATTGCTCGCGCCTGACGGCATCGTCATGCATGGCGGAGCCTCGTCCAAGCGACAGGCCCTGAACATGGTGGCCGACGCCGCCGCCGGTGTTCTGGGTCTGGACCATGGCCGGATACTCGAGGCCCTCATGGAGCGCGAGGCCCTCGGCTCGACCGGCCTGGGCGGCGGCGTGGCCGCTCCCCACGCCCGCCTCGCCGGCCTGACGAGGGTCACGGGCGTGTTCGTGCGCCTGGACAGCCCTGTCGCCTTCGACGCCGTCGACGACCGCCCTGTGGATTTGCTGTTCGGCCTCTTCGCGCCCCCGGAGTCGGGCGCGGAGCACCTGCGGGCCCTGGCGGCGGTTTCACGCCTTTTGCGGTCCCCGGAGATGCGGGAGCAGCTTCGCAAGGCCCGGACCGCCGACGCCATCAACGCCCTGTTCGTGCGCGAGACGCCTGTAAAGGCGGCCTGAAAGGCCTAGTGCACTGAAACCGGGGCCAATTCGTGGGCCACGGCGGCGGCGAAGGCCGTTTCGCGGTCGATCATGACCGCGAGCCGCTCGCCGTCGGCGCCGTGCACGGCGTAGAGCGTCTGATCGGGTTCCAGATCGAGGCCGCGGATGTCGTCGATGCGGGCGTCGGCCAGCACGTCGGCGGCCTTGATCTCGCGCACATAGACCAGGTCCGGCGCGCCCAGGGCGGTGAAATCGTCTTTGGTCATGACCGGGGTCACGGGAGTCTCCTTCATTGAGCAAACGTCTGGACGGGCGCGCGGTTCGACGCGCGGCGGCCGTCAGACGAAAAGAGTGCGGTTCAGCCGGACGTGATCGGAATCCGACGGACGGTCTCCGGCCGTTCGGGCCGCTTCAGGTCCACGTGCAGCAGGCCGTGCTCCAGCGCCGCGCCGGTCACCTCCAGCCCGTCGGCGAGAACGTAGCTGCGGACGAAGCCGCGCGCCGCGATGCCGCGATGCAGATAGGCGTTGTCCGTCTTGCCCGCATCGTCGCGCTTTCCGGCGATGGTCAGCTGGCGGCCCTCAAGGGTCACGGCGAGGTCGTCCGGCGTGAAGCCGGCGACCGCCAGACTGATGCGCACGCCGTCGGCGCCGCGGTCCTCGACATTGTAGGGCGGGTACCCTTCCGCGGCCGCCTTGGCGGCGCGATCGATCAGGGCCCGGGTCTGGTCGAAGCCCAGCAGGAAGGGGCTGTCGAACAGCAGGGTTCGCGTCGTCATTCCAGTCCTCGCAACAAGCGACTGTCCTGCCGGTCCGCATCCCCCCGTGAAAGGCGAGGACGCCCGGCGTCTCAGTCCAGATAGGAAACCCGCCCGCCCGTATCAATGGCCGCGGGGAGAACGCCGGTTTTCGGCTTCTTAAGGTTTACGTGGTGGGTTGGGCTGACGCTCCCGTGCGGCATGGGTGCGCGATGCCGGAGCGACATGCCTTGCCCAATTTCAGCGCCCTCTCCCTTTCGGCCAAGGTCACCCTGCTGACGGTCGCCGGTCTGATCGTCCTCGGCCTGTCCCTGACGCTCACCGCCTCGCATCTGATGACCCGCGAGGCCGAGGCCCGCGCCCTGGAGCGTCAGGAAACGAACATGCGCGTGGCCTGGGAGGTGCTGGGCGGCTACGGGGACGCCTTCACCATCGCCGGCGACGCCATGTACGTGGGCGACACCCCCCTGAACGACAATTTCGAGCCCGTCGACCGGATCAAGGCCCTGGTGGGCGGCACGGCGACGGTGTTCCAGAACGATGTGCGGGTGACCACCAACGTGGAGCGGCCCGAGGGCGGCCGCGCGGTGGGCACCCAGCTGGCGCGCGGCCCTGTCTGGGACGCGGTGCTGCGCGACGGCAAGCCCTATCGCGGCGAGGCCGACATCCTGGGCACCCCCTTCTTCGTCGCCTATGACCCCATCCTGAACGCCGCCGGCCAGGTGATCGGCGTGCTTTATGTGGGGATTCCCAAGGCGGACTTCATGGCCTCCGTGGAGCAGACGCGGTTCTGGCTTCTGGGGCTGGGCCTGCTGGCCACCCTGTTGATCTCCGGCGGCGGAGCCCTTGCGGCGCGCCGCATGTTCCGGCCTCTGGGGGCGCTGGGCGGCGCCATGACCGCACTGGCCGACGGGCGCACGGACATCGAGACTCCGGGCGCGTCCCGGCGCGACGACATCGGCTGCATGGCCCGGGCCGTGGTCGCCTTCCGCGACGCCGAGATCGCCCGCCGCAGGCTGGAAGGCGAGGCCGAGGGCGCGCGCGCCGAAGCCGACGCCCAGCGCGTTTCGAACGAACGGGCCAGGACCGCTGAAGCCGAAGGCGACCGCGCCATCCTGGCCGCCCTCAACCGGGCGCTCTCGGCCCTGGCCGACGGCGACCTCACGCACCGCATCACCACGGACCTGCCGCCCAAGGCCGCGCAGCTCAAGGACGATTTCAACACGGCGGCCGGCAAGCTGACCGAAACCATGCGCACCATCATGGCCGCCGTGGACGCCCTGACCTCCGGCGCCGCCGAGATCCGTGGAGCCGCCGACGACCTGTCGCGCCGCACCGAGCAGCAGGCTGCGGGTCTGGAGGAGACGGCCGCGGCCCTGGACGAGATCACCGCCACCGTCCGCCATGCTTCGGAAGGCGCCGGCGAGGCCACGCGCGAAGCGCGGTCCGCGCGGGAGGCCGCCCGCTCCAGCGGCGATCTGGCCATTCAGGCCGTGGACGCCATGGGGGACATCGAGCAGTCCTCCACCCAGATCAGCCAGATCATCGGCGTCATCGACGAGATCGCCTTCCAGACCAACCTGCTGGCCCTGAACGCCGGCGTCGAGGCGGCCCGTGCGGGCGAGGCGGGCCGCGGCTTCGCCGTGGTGGCCTCGGAGGTGCGGGCCCTGGCCCAGCGCTCGGCGGACGCCGCCCGCGAGATCAAGACCCTCATTTCCACCTCGGGAGCCCAGGTGGGCTCGGGCGTGAAGCTGGTCCGCGAGACCCAGGCCGCCCTGGACGGCATCGTCACCCAGGCCGGACGCATCGACGGCCTGGTCGCCGAGATCGCCGCGTCCGCCCAGGAACAGTCCACGGGCCTGCACGAGATCAACACCGCCGTGAACCAGATGGATCAGGCCACCCAGCAGAACGCGGCCATGGTCGAACAGACCACCGCCGCCAGCCACCGCCTCGCCGAGGAAGCCCAGAGGCTGGCCCAGATGGTGTCCCGGTTCCGCCTCGACGCGGCGCAGGACGACGGCGCCGGCGGGATGGCCGTCGCCGCCTGAAGCCCCGGTCGGGCCGCCCGGCTCAGGTCGAGGCGAACTCGCTCAGGGCGTCCATGACGGCGCGGTTCTGGTCCTCGGTGCCCACGGTGATGCGCAGGGAGTCGTGCAGGCCGTAGCCGCCCACCGGGCGGACGATGATGCCCTTGGTGTTCAGATAGTCGCTGGCCGCCCTGGCGCGGTCCGCATCCTTGAAGCGCACCAGCACGAAATTGCCGGCGCTGGGCGGGACCTCGAAGCCGAAGCCCTTGATGGCCTGGGTGAGGCGGGGCCGCCAGGTCTGGACCAGCTCGCGCGACGCCTTCACGTGGGCCTCGTCCGCCAGGGCCGCCACCGCCGCCTCGATGCCCGGAACCGACACGTTGAACGGCAGGCGGATGCGGTCCACCGCCTCGGCCACGGCCAGCGGCGCATAGCCGAAGCCCACGCGCAGGCCCGCCAGGCCGTGGATCTTCGAGAAGGTCCGCGTCACCACGATGTTGGCGCTGTCCTTCGCCAGCGGGAAGGCCGTCGCCCAGTCGGGCTCGGTCACGTACTCCGCATAGGCCTCGTCCACCACCAGCAGCACCGAGGACGGCAGCGCGGCGTGCAGGCGCGCGATCTCCTCGGCCGAATTCCACGAGCCGGTGGGGTTCGAGGGGTTGGAGACGTAGACGATCCGCGTGCGCTCATCGACCTGCGCCAGCAGGGCGTCGACTTCCGCCTTCAGCTTCGGCTCGGGCGCCGACTTGACCGCGGCCTGGTTGGCCAGGGCCGAGATGCGGTAGGCCAGAAAGCCGTACTCGCCGGTGACGATGTTGTCGCCCGGCGTCAGATAGGTCTGGTTCAGAAGGGCGAACACCTCGTCCGAACCGTTGCCGAAGATCAGGCGCTCGGGCTCCAGATCATGGTGCTTCGCCACCGCCTCGCGCAGCTTCGCGGCCCGCCCGTCGGGATAGAGGGCCAGATTCCTGATGGCCGCCTCATAGGCCTCGCGGGCCAGCGAGCCGGCGCCCAGGGCGTTCTCGTTGGAGGACAGCTTCATGGGCTCGGCCACGCCGTCGACCTTCGACTTGCCGCCCACATAGGGGGCGATGTCCAGAATCCCGCTCTTGGGGGCGGGGCCGGCTTGCGCGGCGCCCTTGTCGGTGTCGGTCATCAGCGTCTTTCCTGTCGAATGTTCAGAACACCGGGGCGGCGCCGATCACGCCGCTCAGCCGCCCGGTGGGGGCGATCAGGCGCCCGTCGTCGGGCTGCACATAGCCCGCCAGCATGAAGAGCTTCAAGCCGCCCGCCGTCTCCAGCGGGGCGCCGGCCAGACCGCGCTGGGCCAGAAGGTCGGTGATCTTCGCCTCGTCGCCGGGCGCCTCGATGACCCAGAAGGTGCGGTCGTCGCCCGTGGGCCCGATGTCCTCGCCCGACACCACCAGCGCCAGCGGGCGTCCGGAGGCGTCGTCGGGCAGGGCGCCGGTGACCCTCAGATCCGGCTGCGCCAGCAGCCGCGCCCACCAGGGCATCGAGCGCCCCAGGTCCAGCACCGCCCGTCCCCCCTCGCGGGCGGCCTTCAGCGCCGCGTCCGGGTCGTGGGCCGAGCGCACGCTGTGTCCGAACCGGTCCGCCGCCAGCAGGGCCGACAGGGGCCCCCAGACGCTGACCGGCCCGGCGGACCGCGCCTCCAGCCGGCTCCACAGCACCCGCACCAGGTCCCGCGGCAGGTCGCCCGCATCCTTCAGCACGGCGCGCAGGGCGATCACCGCCTCGTCGCGGGACCGGGGGGGCTGGGCGGACAGCCGCGCGGACAGCGCCGCCAGCAGCGTCCGGTCCAGATTTTTCGTGGAGGGCATCAGAACAGTTCCGGCGCGGGCGCCAGATTGAACGGCCCCATCCACGCCCGGCCGTCGCGGAACGCCACCTCCAGCTCCACGTCGCCGGTCAGCACCTCGTCGGCGCCCGCGGCCGCGGCCGCCCCGACCGCGGCCGAGCGGTTCACCGTGTCCGAGCGGGACAGGCCGGTCAGGGCCGGCGCCGCCCGGTCCGCCGACAGCCGCATCGCGCCCACCAGCCGCCCGTCCGCGTCGGCGCGCAGCTCGTCGGCGGTCAGCCGGGCGGCGCTCTCGCCCGCCTGCATCTCCCCGCGCACGTCCAGGAACCGCCCGCCCGAGGCGGTCCAGGCCGCCAGCAGGCTGGAGGCGTCCGGCCCGCTCAGGCCCTGGAAATTCTCCACCACCGTCTCGGCCTGCAGGCTGAACAGCCCGCCCCGGCTCATGAAGTCCACCGGCCCGCCCTCCCGTCCCTGGGCGTCGATCAGGCGGAACAGCACGTCCACATTGCGCCGGGCGGCGGGCAGGGCGGTCTGAACCACCTCGCCTGACGCCGCGCGCGGCCGGCCGGGCCGCAGATACAGCTCGATCCGTTCGGCCCGTTCCAGCGGGAAGGGCTCGGCGTCCGCATGGGCGGTGAACACCGGCTGCAGCACCTCCAGCGCCAGATTGGGGAACGGGCCGGTCAGGCCGCTGGCCGAGGCGCGGATCACCGGCGCGTCCACCGCCACCTTGCCCTTGTCCCCGCGGGTCAGCACCAGACCCTCGTCCGCCACCACCACCCAGCGGTCGGGCCGGTAGGCGTTGGCCTCGGCCGCCAGATGCGGCGCGGCGATCTCGTGGCCCGACGGCGCGGTCAGCCGCACATGGGCGCTCTCCAGCCGCGTCCGGAACGGCCAGCCGGTCAGCGTGGGCTCGGAATACACCACCTCCCAGCCCCGGGCGCGCAGGCCCTCGGCGGCCAGGTCCAGCCGCTCGCGCACCTGCTGCGACAGCCAGAACCACCACGCCGTCCACACGACCAGAACGATCAGGACGATGGCGAACGGAACGATCAGGGGCGCATAGCGCGCGCGGGCTTGGGTCATGCGCTCTCCGTTAGCCGGGAGAGAGGAACGCGCCAACCGTCTCGATGGCTTCCACAAGCCCCATTCTTTGCACCTCGGCGCCCGGCGGCAGGCCCGCGAACAGCCGCGTGGGGCTGGCCGCGTCCAGCATCACGAACACCCCCTTGTCGTCCGCCCGGCGGATCAGCCGGCCGAACGCCTGGCTGACCCGTCCCCGGGCGATGGCGTCGTCATAGCCGCGCCCGCCGAAGGTCTCGCGCCGCGCCTTGTGCAGCAGGTCGGGCCGCGGCCACGGCGCCCGGTCGAACACCAGGATGCGCAGCGACCGGCCGGGCACGTCCACCCCGTCCCTGACGGCGTCCGTCCCCAGCAGGCACGAGTCCTCCTCGGCCCGGAACACGTCCACCAGCCCGCCCACCTCCAGCGGGTCCATGTGCTGGGCGTAGAGCGGGATGCCCGCCTTCGCCAGGTCCGGCCCCAGCCGCTCATAGACCGCCTTCAGCCGCCGGATGGCGGTGAACAGGCCCAGCCCGCCGCCGCCCGCCGCCAGGAACAGCTCGCGCATGGCCGCCGCGATCTGGCGCGGATCGTCCCGCGCCACGTCATTGACCACGATCACCCGGCTGTTGGCCGCATAGTCGAACGGGCTCTCCACCTTCAGGGTCCGGGGCCGCTCGGGCAGGCGGGCCGAGCCGGTGCGCATGCGCGCCATGTCGAACGGATCGTCGGCCATGGGGTCCGACAGGGTGGCCGAGGTCACCAGCACCCCGTGCGCCGGGGCGATCACCGCCGCCTCCAGCGGAATGGTCGGATCGATCCAGTGCCGCCGCAGGGCCACGTCGTGGATGCGGCCGAAGGCTGCCTCCGCCGACAGCCAGTCCACGAAGTCCGGGTCCGGCGCCGCGTCCCCGTCCTCCAGCGCCGCCAGCATGGCGCGCCAGCCGGGCAGGGTCATGCGCGCGCGCCGCTCCAGCCCCCGCAGCGCCCCCTCGATGCGCGCCCGCGCCCCGCCGTCCAGCTCGGCCGCCTCGTCGTCCAGAATGTCCTCCAGGTGCCGGGCCAGCGCCAGCAGGGGCGCCTCCACCGCCGCCAGGGCCCGCGCCGCGCCCCGGGCCGCCTCCACCACCGGCTCGGCCGACGGGCGCACCGCGCACTCCATGCCGAACTCGCCGCCGCCGTAGGTGGCCGTCTCCGACGTGCGCGCCCGCAGCTGCACCAGGGCGGCGGCCAGAAAGGTCTCGATGGGGCCGATGGGGTTCACCTCGCCCGACGGCGGCGCGATCCGGCCCGAGGCGCCTTCCCCCGGCAGCTGCGCCGCCGCCCGCACCGCCTCGGTCAGCGCCTGCCGCGCGGCCTCGGAGTCCGCCACCAGATCCCCCAGTCTCTGCTCCAGCCCGCGCCCGCGCCGCCCGCGCCCTTCCGGCCCCCGGATCCAGCGCCGCAGCTCGGCCGCCTCCTGCCCCGACAGACAGGCGGAAAAGGCGCTGTCCGCCGCGTCGAACAGATGGTGCCCCTCGTCGAACACCACCCGCTTCAGGGCGGCGGTCTCGGTGTCGCCCTTGATGCCCCGCGCCGCCCGCGCCCCGTCGAAGGCCGCCTGGCTCATCACCAGCGCATGGTTGGCCACCACCAGATCGGCCCGGCGGCTGGCGCGGATGGTCTTCTCCACGAAACACATGCGGTAGTGGGGACAGGCGGCGTGCACGCACTCGCCGCGCCGGTCCACCAGATTGGCCGCCCCCGCCTGCTGCGCCGGGGCCACGGCGAACAGCCCGGGCAGCCAGCCGGGGAAGTCCCCGCCGGTCATGTCCCCGTCGCGGCTGTGCATGACCCAGCGCGCCGTCAGGGCGACCCCGATCAGGTCGCCGTTGCCCAGCTGCGCCCCCTGCGCCATCTCCTGCAGGTTCAGCAGGCACAGGTAATTCTCGCGCCCCTTGCGCACTACCGCCTTGACCCGCCGCACCTCCGGATCGGGCCAGATGGCGTGGCTCTCCCGGTCGATCTGGCGCTGCAGGGCGCGGGTGTAGGTGGACACCCACGCCGCCCCCTGATTGCGCTCGGCCCACAGGCTGGCGGCGGCCAGATAGCCCAGGGTCTTGCCCGTGCCGGTCCCCGCCTCGGCCAGCAGCACCCGGGGCCGCCCCTCCTCGTTGCGGGGCGAAAAGGCGAAGGCCGCCTCGGCCGCATAGTCCGACTGGGTCGGCCGCGTCTCGTCCAGCCCCGACGCCTCCAGCAGCTTGGCCAGACGGATGCGCGCGGACTCCGAATCCACCGGCGCCGAGCCCGCCTCCCCGCGCGGCGCCTCGTCTTCCCATTCGGTCAGGCGCGACCAGACGTCGAGGCCAGAGCCCCGGTACTGCCGGTGCCGGATCGGCTGCGACCGCAGCGCCGTCAGCACCCGCGGCGCCCAGGCCCAGCCCGCCTTTTCCAGCGTCTCGGCCAGGGTCACCGCCGCCTCGCGCCCCGGCCAGGCCGGGTCGGTCATCTCCTTCAGCAGGCTCTCCGCCGCCTCGCGCAGGGCCGCGGCCTGCTCCGGCGCGGTCTTCGGCGCCTCGCGGCCCAGCGCCAGCGCCAGCCCCGTGGGCGACGGCGCGCAGAATTCCGCCGGCCGCACGAAGGCGAACAGTTCCAGCACATCCATCAGCCTGGGCGACCGCCCCGGCGGCGTCAGGCCCAGCCGCCGCGCCGTCAGGCTGGCGTGGGCCACCAGCACCGCCCCGCCGGTGAACAGCCCCTCGGCCGCCCCCCGCCCGACGGCCCGCGCCCCCGC
>JBALUZ010000080.1:0-12163 GCA_036963825.1 Brevundimonas sp. | reverse complement strand
CTCGATCACAGCCCGCCGCCGCAAGGTCGCCGGCCGAGCGCCCTTCCCGTGCGACGGGATGGGAGAAGCATACGGGCCGCAGGAACGCGGTCGGAAAAGTGCGGAAAGATTTTTGCGGAAGCCTTATGCGGCAATGCATTGGCCCGGAAAAATGCGGGGATTTGGCCGGAGTTCATCCCGGACTTTCCTTCTCCCGCAGGGGGAGAAGGGAGGCGGTGTACTTGCGCGCGCCGGACGGGACGCTTAACCGGGCCCGTCCATTCAGGGAGCCGCATCCATGTCTCACGCTCAGGCCCATGATCCGCCGGGCGTTCAGCGTGGCGGGCCGCTTGTGCAGGCCGCATGGATCGCGGGCGGGGTGATCGTGCTGACGGCGTCGTCCCGCATCGCCATCCCCATGGTCCCGGTCCCCATCACCCCGCAGACCCTGGCCGTGACCCTGATCGGCGCGCTGTACGGCTGGCGGCTGGGCGGGCTGACGGTAGCGGTCTGGCTGATCGCGGCGGCGCTGGGCCTGCCGTTGCTGTCGGACGGGGCGGGCGGACCGGAGCCCTTCGCGGGCGCCACCGCCGGCTATCTGTTCGCCTTTCCGCCGGCGGCCGCGCTTGCGGGCGTGCTGACGGCGCGGGGCTGGGACGGCGGGCGACCGCTGCACGCCTTCGCCGCCATGCTGATGGGCAACGGCCTGTGCCTGACGCTGGGCGGGACCTGGCTGGCGGTCCAGCTCGGCGTCTCGACGGCGCTGGAGGCCGGGGTGATCCCGTTTCTGCCCGGCGCCGTGATCAAATCAGGCCTGGCCGCCGGCGTGCTGGTCGCCCTTTACAGGACGAGGACGCGCCGCGCCTGACCGCGGATCTACTCTTCGGGCTGGGCCTCGGCGACGACGATGTCCTCCTCCGCCTCCGGCAGGGTGACGACCACCGTCTCCGGCGCCGCCGCCAGACGGGTCAGATCGCCGCCCGCGCGCAGCACGTCCAGGGCCCGCTGCAGCTGGTAGTCCTCGTCCTCCGGGTGGCTTTCGCCCGGCGCCTCGCGGGGGGTGTGCGCCCCGCGGCGTTCGGCGCCGATGGAGGAATCCAGCGCGTTGGAATAGGCCGCCTCGCTGTAGATGAAGGACGAGCGGGACACGATGCGCGCCTCGGCGGCGGTGCGGGCGACCTCGAGGTCGGGCTCGATGCCGATCTTCTGGATGGACCGCCCCGAGGGCGTGTAATAGCGCGCCGTGGTGATGGACAGGGCCCCGTCGCGGCCCTCGCGCAGGGGCAGCACCGTCTGCACCGAACCCTTGCCGAAGCTGGTCAGGCCCACCAGGACGGCGCGTTCGTGGTCCTGCAGGGCGCCCGCCACGATCTCGGAGGCCGAGGCGGAGCCGTAGTTGATCAGGACCGCGATGGGCAGGCCTTGCGCCAGATCGCCGGCCTGGGCGGCGTAGCGTTCGATCTGCTCCGGGGTGCGGCCCCGCTGGCTGACGATCTCTCCCCGTTCGAGGAAGGCGTCCGACACCGCGATGGCGGCGGTCAGCAGGCCCCCGCCGTTGTTGCGCAGATCCAGCACATAGCCCTGGATGTCCGGGTTCTCCGCCTTGAGCTCGGCCATGACCTCGTTCAGCTCGCGGCCGGTGTTCTCGTTGAAGGTGGCCACGCGCACATAGGCGAACGCGCCTTCCATGCGGCCGGTGACCGAATCCACGCGGATCACCTCGCGGGTCAGCACCACCTCGCGCGGCTCCTCGCCGTCGCGCAGGAAGGTGACGGTGACGTCGGTCCCGGCTGCGCCGCGCAGGCGTTCCGACACCTGGCTGACGGTCAGACCCGCGGCGCTCTGGCCCTCGATGGCCGAGATGACGTCGCCCGGATTGACGCCGGCGCGGGCGGCGGGGCCGCCGTCCATGGGCGAGATGACCTTGACCATGCCGTTTTCCGACGTGATCTCCAGGCCGACGCCCGAATAGGAGCCCTCGGTGCGCTCGCGCAGGTCGTCGAAATCGTCCGGCGCCATGTAGCTGGAGTGGGGGTCCAGCGCCGTCATCATGCCGCGCAGGGCCGCCTCGATCAGGTCGGTGTTGTCCACCTCGACCACATAGGCCCGCTCCACGATGGCCAGGACGTCGCCGAACAGCTCCAGCATGCGGAAGGTTTCGCTGCGGGGCGTCTGGCTGGCCACGGCCATGGCGCTGCCGCCCAGGGCGATGGCGGCGGCGCCGATCAGAAGCAGTTTGCGCATTCGGTCTCTCGATATCGGGAAGGATCGCAGCGTCATATCAGTCACCCCTACAGCGACGAAATCATGGCGTTGCGCCGTTCGCCCATAAAATCAGGCGCGAGCGCCCGCGTCGAGCCGTCGCGGCGGATCATTCCAGCCAGGGCGACGGGTCCACCGGCCGGTTGTCGCGGCGCAGCTCGAAATACAGCTCCGCTCCGGTCCCCTCCGGAAGGCGGCCCAGCACCTCGCCCTCCTCGATCCGGTCGCCTGTGCCCACGGCCAGGGGGCCCAGTCCGGCGATGACGGCGCGCCAGCCGGGCGACAGGTCGAGGATCACCACCTCGCCCCAGCCGTCCAGCGGACCGGCGTGCTCGACCACCGCGCCCATGGGCGCCCGGACCTCCGTCCCGCCGTCGGCGCGCCAGGCCCAGCCGCGCAGGGTGCGGCTGTAGCGGGCGCTCGGCGGTCCCGCCACCGGGGCCGTCAGCCGGTCGCGCCCGCCGGGCGCGGCGGCGGTGGCCGAGCGCGCGGCGCCCGGCTCCAGCGGCGCCGGCGATCCGCCCAGCGCCTCGATGCGCGCCTCCAGGCTCCGGGCCGCCCGCTCGGCGCGCTCGGCGTCGGCGCGCAGGATGACGGCCAGCTCGCGTCGGCGCATGCGCAGGGTCTCGATTTCGGCGCGCCGGTTCATCTGGGCGCTTTCGGCGGTGAACAGCGCCTCGCTGGCCAGGGCGGCGCGGCGGCGGGTGCGCTGGATCTCGGCCTGCTGGTCCAGCAGGGCGTCGGCGCGCGCACGCAGCTCGGGGGCCATGGCCTGCATGAGGATGGCGGCGCGCACCGTGTCCACCGCCCGTTCGGCGGGGATCAGCAGCGGCGGCGGCGGTTCGCGGCTCATCATCTGCAGGGATGACAACAGGCGGCCCTGGCGCGCCCGCTCGCCGCTGAGCCGCGCCAGCAGGGCGGCCTCGCGCTCGCCCAGTTCGGCCAGCCGCGCGCGCTGGGCGTTGATGGCGGTGGTGTCGCCCGCATCCTCCCGGGTGAGGCGCCGCAGATCCTGATCCAGCCGGGCCACTTCCTCGGCCGCATCGTCGGCGTCGGCGCGCAGGCGGCGGGCGCGCAGCTGCTCCTCGCGGTGCTCCACCCGCAGGCGCGTCAGCTCGTCTGCGGGCGTATCGGCGCGCTGGCCCATGGCGGGCGGCGCGGCCGTGAGGAGGGCCAGGATCAGGAGCAGGGGGCGGACGGGCGGCATCAGTCGCGATGATAGGGCGAGCCGGCCATGATGGTCACGGCCCGGTAGATCTGCTCGGCCAGCATGGCCCGGGCCAGGGCGTGGGGCCAGGTCTGGGGGCCGAAGGCCAGGGTGGAGCGCGCCGCGTCCAGCACCGCCCGGTCCAGCCCGTCGGCGCCCCCGATGGCGAACACCAGCCGCCGCTCGCCCTGATCCCTCAGGGCGGCGATGTGGTCGGAGAAGGCGCGCGAGCCCCAGGTCCGCCCCCGCTCGTCGCAGGCGATCAGGTGGGCGCCGTCGGCCGCGGCCAGGATCAGCTCAGCCTCCGCCGCCTTGCCCGGCCGTTTCGGATCCAGGTCGATCAGCTCGACAGGCCCGAGGCCAAGGGCGCGGCCGGCCGCTGTGGCCCGACGCACATAGTCGTCAGCCAGCTGGGCCTCCGGGCCGCGGCCCGCCTTTCCGATGGCGATCAGACCGATGCGCACCTGTGCGGCGCGTCAGGCCGAGGGGGTGCGGTGGGCCGAGTCCACCGACCAGATCTTCTCGATGTTATAGAAGGTGCGGACTTCCGGGCGGAACAGGTGGACGATCACGTCGCCGGCGTCGATCAGCACCCAGTCGCAGTGGGGCAGGCCCTCGACCTTGGCCTTGCCCAGGCCATGCTCCTTGAGCAGGCGCAGCAGGTGGTCGGCCAGGGCGCCCACATGACGCTGCGACCGGCCGGAGGCCACGATCATGGTGTCGGCCATGGGGCTCTTGCCCTTCAGGTCGATGAGCACGATTTCCTGGGCCTTGTCGTCATCCAGACGCGCAAGGATGGCCGCTTCCAGGGCGGCGGAGTCAATCTCGGGCGTCTGGGGGTCTTCCGCGCGGACAGGCGCGATCGGCTCCATTTCATGCGCGGTGTTTGAAACGGCCGGGGTTTGCGTCTCGGACGCGGACGAGGGGGACAGCGAAGTGCTCCACATTGACTGACTTGAACCGCACCCTAGCACGGATCGGCGCGATGGTCACCCGGCGGCCCGTATCGCCGTGGATGAGGCGCGGTTGAGCGGCGCGGTCAGATAGGTCCAGGCCGGGGCGGGGGTGTCCGGGAGCAGGCGCGCCTGCTCCTGGGGCAGGCGGAAGGCGGCGTAGCGCCGGGCCGCCGGGGCGGTGCGGCTTTGCAGCTGGGAGCCGGGCCGGGCGATCACCGCCATGGGCATGGCCGCGGCGATGTCGGTCCAGCCGCGCCAGCGATGGAAGGTCGCCAGATTGTCCGACCCCATCAGCCAGACGAATTTCACCCCCGGATGCCGGGCGACGATGGCGCGCAGGGTGTCGACGGTCCAGCGGCAGCCGACGCGGCTTTCGAAGTCCGACACCACCATGGCGGGGCCGCGTGCGAATAGTCGCGCCGAAGCCATGCGGTCGGCGAGGGGCGCGGTCTCCCGGGCGTCCTTGAGGGGGTTCTGGGGCGAGACCAGCCAGATGACCCGATCCAGGCCCAGGCGCTGCATGGCGGTCTCGGCCACATGGGCGTGGCCCTCGTGGGCCGGATTGAAGGAGCCGCCCAGCAGCCCGACCCTGAGGCCGGGCTCCAGCCGCAGGCCGTCGCGCAACAGTCCCGGTCGGGGACCGGCGGAGCGGGGCGCGGGGCCGGCGTGGAAAAAGGCCAAGGCGAGGGCTCGGAAAGGCGCGGGAGCGACTTATGCTCACTCGCGCCCTAACACGCCGTCCCGCCTTTGTCGCGCGGATTACGGACGAATCTGGCCCTTGCCGCGCACCACGTACTTGAAGCTGGTCAGCTGTTCGGCGCCCACCGGGCCGCGCGCGTGCAGGCGGTCGGTGGAGATGCCGATCTCGCCGCCGAAGCCGAACTCGCCGCCGTCGGCGAACTGGGTCGAGGCGTTGGCCAGAACGATGCCCGCGTCCACCTGGGCCAGGAAGCGTTCGACGGCCTTGTCGTCGGAGGCGACGATGCACTCGGTGTGGCCCGAGCCATAGGCGTCGATGTGCGCGATGGCCTCTTCGATGCCGTCCACCACCTTCACGGCGATGACGGCCTTGAGATATTCGGTGGCCCAGTCCTCGTCGGTCGCCGGCGTGGCGGACGGGACCAGCGCCCGGGCGGCGGCGTCCCCGCGCAGCTCGCAGCCCCTGTCCGCCAGGTCGGCGGCGATCTTCGGCAGCAGGTCGTCGGCGACGCTGCGGTCGATGACCAGGGTCTCGGCGGCGCCGCAGACCGAGACGCGGCGCATCTTGGCGTTCACGGCCACGGCGCGGGCGGTGTCGGGATCGGCGCTTTCGTGCACATAGACGTGATTGACGCCTTCCAGATGGCCCAGCACGGCCACGCGGGCGTCGCTCTTGACCCGCTCCACCAGGGACCGGCCGCCGCGCGGGATCAGAAGATCGATGGAGCCGTCCAGCCCGGCCAGGATGTGGCCGACCGCCGCGCGGTCCCGGGTGGTGACCATCTGCACCGCGTCGGCCGGCAGGCCGGCGGCGGTCAGGCCCTCGATCAGGGCGCCGTGGATGGCCAGGTTGGAGCGCAGGCACTCGGAGCCGCCGCGCAGGATCACCGCATTGCCGGCGCGTACGGCCAGGGCGGCGGCGTCGGCGGTCACATTGGGGCGGCTCTCATAGATGATGGCCAGCACGCCGATGGGGGTGCGGACCCGGGCGATGTCCAGGCCGTTCTCCGGCGTCCAGCGTGCGGTCTCGGCGCCGACCGGGTCGGGAATGGCGGCGATGGAGTCCAGCGCCTTCGCCACCCCCTCGAGCCGGGCCGCGTCCAGACCCAGACGGTCCAGCATGGCGGCGTCCATGCCCTTCTCGCGGGCGGCCTCCTGATCGGCGGCGTTGGCCTTCAGGACGTCAGCGGCGCGGGCGCGCAGGGCCTCGGCCATGCCGCTGATGGCCCGGGTCCGGGCCTCGGGCGCGGCGAGGGCCAGCTGGCGGGCGGCGGCGCGGGCGCGCCGCCCCATGGCCAGCATGTCCTGTTCCAGATCGGCGGCGTCGACGGGCGGCGGAGCGGTCTTGGTCATAACAGTCATGCCCCTAACATCGTCACAAACCCTGAAATTTCAAGGTCTGGTCAGCGTTTCGGCCGCTTCGGGCGGACATTGTGCGGCCCGCGGGTCTCGACCACCGTGTCCCTCAGGGACAGGTCGTCGGCGTGAATCACCACCGGCCCGCCCGCATAGCCCAGCGCCTCCTTGAGGGCGCCGGACCGCAGGCCCTTGATGGTCTCCAGGTCCTTGGCGTCGTAGCGCACGAGGCCGCTGGCCAGGTCCGCGCCGGTCTCGTCCAGCAGCACCACGGTGTCGCCCTTGCCGAAGGCGCCCCGGACCTCCTTCACGCCCACCGCCAGCAGCGACTTGCCCGAGATCAGGGCCCGCTTGCAGCCGGCGTCCACCACCAGTTCGCCGCGCGTGGCCAGAGAGCCGCCGATCCACTGCTTGTAGGCGTCCTTCACCGTCGTCGAGGCGGCGATGACCGTGCAGCGGCGGCCCTGCTCCAGATGCTGGGCGCCGCGCGTCTTGGCCCGGCCCGCGGCGATCAGGGTGATGCAGCCGGCCTCCGAGGCGATGCGCGCGGCCATGACCTTGGTGGCCATGCCGCCGGTGCCCACGCCCGCCTCGGCATTGGCGCCGGTGGCCATGGCCTCGATCTCGGGCGTCAGGGTCTCGATGTAGGGAATGTGTTTCGCCTCGGGATCGACGCGCGGGTCGGCGGTGTAGATGCCGTCCACGTCCGACAGCAGGATCAGCAGGTCGGCGCTGATCATCTGGGCCACGCGCGCGGCCAGGCGGTCGTTGTCCCCGTAGCGGATCTGCTCGGTGACGATGGTGTCGTTCTCGTTGATGATCGGCACCGCGCCCATGCTGAGCAAGGCGCCGACGGTCGCCCGGGCGTTCAGCCAGCGGCGGCGGGTCTCGGTGTCGTCACGGGTCAGCAGGATCTGGGCGGTGATGACCCCGTGGGGGTCGAAGGCCTGCTCCCAGCCGGCCATCAGCAGGGACTGGCCGGCGGCGGCGGCGGCCTGCTTCTTCTCGAGCCCGGGCCCGCGCGCCTTCGGACCGAGGCGGCGGCGGCCCAGGGCGACGGCGCCGGAGGAGACGATCAGCACCTCCTTGCCCTGCTTGCGCCATCCCGAGATGTCGGCGGCCAGCCCCTTCAGGCGGACGTGGTCCACCTGGTTGGTCTTGCGGTCCACCAGCAGGGACGAGCCGATCTTGACCACGATGCGCCGGGATTCCGAGATTACGCGCGCGGCGCGGGTCATGCGCCGGGGCTTGTCGGGGTGATCGTCCGTGGCGGCGTCTGTCGGTGCAGCGGTCTGGGGCTGGTCTTTCATGGGCTTTGATATGGGGCGGTCCCTCAAGGGGTCCAGCCGCCCTGCGTCTCCTCGTTTGTTTCTTCCTCGGCAGGGGCCTCGCCCCGGTTCTTTCGCACCTCGGCCCAGGCGGCGCGCAGCAATTCGGGCACGCCCTCGCCGGACACGCCCGACACCAGCATGGGGCGTCGGCCCGCCACCGCCTCAAGTTCGGCGGCCTTCTCTTCACGCAGTTCAGGGCTCAGGGCGTCGATCTTGTTCAGGGCCAGAATCTCGGTCTTGTCGCCCAGCCCTTCGCCGTACGCTTCCAGTTCGGTGCGGATGGTCCGCCAGGCGCCGGCCACGTCGTCCTGGGTCCCGTCGACCAGATGGATCAGGCTGGCGGTGCGCTCCACATGGCCGAGGAAGCGCGTGCCCAGTCCGGCGCCCTCGCTGGCGCCCTCGATCAGGCCGGGGATGTCCGCGATGACGAACCGCTCGGTGGGGCTCAGGTCCACCACGCCCAGATTCGGAGTCAGGGTGGTGAAGGGATAGTCGGCGATCTTCGGCCTGGCCGCGCTGGCCGCCGCCAGGAAGGTGGACTTGCCGGCGTTGGGCAGGCCGGCCAGACCCACGTCGGCGATCAGCTTCAGCCGCAGCCAGATCCACTTCTCCTGGCCTTCCTGGCCCGGATTGGCGTGGCGCGGGGCCTGGTTGACCGGGCCCTTGAAGTGGACGTTGCCCCAGCCGCCGTTGCCGCCGCTGAGCAGCTTCACCAGCTTGCCGGGCTCGTCCATGTCCAGCAGGACCGTCTCCTTGTCCTCGTCCAGCACCTGGGTGCCCACGGGCACCTTGAGCACCACGTCCTCGCCCTTGGCGCCGTGCATCTGGCGGCCCTGGCCGTGGTGGCCGGTCTGGGCCTTGAAATGCTGCTGGTAGCGATAGTCGATCAGGGTGTTCAGGCCCTCGACGGCCTCGATCCAGACGTGGCCGCCCCGGCCGCCGTCGCCGCCGTCAGGCCCGCCGTTGGGAATGAATTTCTCACGCCGGAACGAGACGGAGCCCGCCCCGCCGTTGCCGGAGCGGATGTAGATCTTGGCCTGGTCGAGAAACTTCATGACACGGCTTATGCCGCAATGCGGCGCCAAACGGTAGGGCGCCCTTGCGCCGTGATCACACCAGAAGGGCGCGCAACACCCCGTCGAGCACCTGACGGCCCCGCGCCGTGGCGGCCACGCGGCCGCCGTCCGCCGTCAGCACGCCCTGGTCGCACAGGTCATCGACCCGCGCGGTCAGGCCCATCCGCGCCAGCAGCCCGGCGCCCACGCCCTCGACGGTGCGCAGGCCCAGCAGCAGGCGCTCCTCGTCGGCCTCGCCGGGGGAAAGCCGCTGCTCCTCCGCCCAGGGCTGACCGGCGCCGACGCCCGCCAGATAGTCTGCGATGCGGCGGTGCGCCACCGTGGCGGTGCGCACCCCGTCCAGGGTCAGCCGGCCATGGGCCCCGGGGCCCACGCCCAGATAATCTCCGCCGCGCCAGACGTGCAGGTTGTGAACCGAGCGCGCCGCGGCGCCCCGGGCGTGGTTGGACACCTCGTAGGCCTCGAACCCGCGCGACTCCAGCACGGCCTGGGTGGTCTCATAGAGATCGGCGGCCAGATCCTCGTCCGGGGGGACGAGCGTTCCGCGCCCGAAGGCCCGCCCGAAGGCGGTCGCAGGCTCAATGGTCAGCTGGTAGGGCGAGACGTGCTCGAACCCCAGATCCACGGCCCGGTTCAGCTCCCCGGCCCAGTGCGCCGCCGTCTGGCCCGGCCGGGCGTAGATCAGGTCGATGGACAGGCGGGCGAAGGCCGCCCGCGCCAGCTCCAGGGCCCGCATGGCCTCGGCCGCCGAATGGTTGCGCCCCAGGAACGCCAGCGCCTCGTCGTCCAGCGACTGCACCCCCAGCGACAGGCGGTTCACGCCGGCGTCGGCGAGCGCGGCGAAGCGGGCGGCCTCGGCGTCGGTGGGGTTGGCCTCCAGGGTGACCTCGATCTCGCCGCCGCCGGGAAACAGCGTTCGCGCCCGCTCGACGACCCGGGCGACCTGGTGCGGCGGCATCAGCGAGGGCGTGCCGCCGCCGAAGAAGACGGAGGCCAGCCGCCGGTCGCCCGACAGGGCGGCCTGGGCCTCCATGTCGGCCACGATGGCGTCAGCCAGGGCCGCCTGCTCCTCCGTCCGACCGCGATCGCGCACCACGTTGAAGTCGCAATAGGGGCAGATGCGCGCGCAGTACGGCCAGTGGACGTAGAGGGCGATCGTGTCCGGCTCAGTCAAACAGGGCGGCTTTCAGCTTCGCGAAGGCGCGGGCGCGGTGGCTGACGGCCTCCTTTTCCGCAGGGTCCATCTCGCCGAAGGTCAGGGCGCCGCCCTCGGGCGTGAAGATGGGATCGTAGCCGAAGCCCCGGTCGCCCCGGGGCGGGAAGGTCAGGCGGCCGTCCACCCGGCCCTCCACCACGAGACACGGCCCGTGGGGCCAGGCCACGGCCAGGGCCGAGGTGAACCAGGCCGTGCGGTCGTCCGAGCCGATTTCCTCCAGCCGCTCCTCCACCTTTCTCATGGCGTGGGCGAAGTCCTTGTCGGGACCCGCCCATCGGGCCGAGAAGATGCCCGGCGCGCCGTCCAGGGCGGCCACCGACAGGCCGGAGTCGTCGGCGATGGCGACGAGGCCCGAGGCGTCCGCCGCCGCCCGCGCCTTGAGCACCGCATTGCCCACGAAGGTGGATTCCGTCTCGTCGGGCTCGGGCAAATTCAGTGACTTCGCCGTAATGATCTCGAAACGACCCTCCAGAAGGGCGGCGATCTCCACCGCCTTGCCGGGGTTGTGGGTGGCCGCGACGATCTTCTGTCCCTTGTCCAGCTTGGCTTTCATGTTTGACCTTACCTGCGTTTAATGCATTGCAAAAGTTTAATATCGAAAAACGATAAATCCACTTGCCCGTTTATCGGCTAATCCGTATTGATAATCACCAAGAACGGGCCGCAACGTTCTTGCAGGTGCGAAAGATTAAGCCCCTGTAATGATGCGGTGCAACATAGCCGATCCCCCTCAGCAAACCGGGGACGGCGCCTCGGGAAAGACGGAGATAGACGATGCATACGATGAACGCTTCCATGTGGATGGAAAAGGTCGGCGTGACCCTGGTCAGCGGCCTGATGATCGCGGGCCTGCCCCTGGCCGTCGTGGCCATCATCGTCCAGTCCCTGTGATCGACGTCACGCTGAAAGAGCTTTGACGACGGCCATGAAGGACGCGAAAAGCAAGACCGCGTGCGGGCTCGCCGGGCCCCGCGCGGCGCCTTCGCCCCCTCGCCCGGCCTGACACGGACGGACCCGTCATGCCGATCCAGATCAACCCGCTTCGCCGGAAGGCCGCAGGTCTGAAAGCTCCGGGCCTCAAGGCGCCCGGCCTGAAGGCCCTGGGCCCCGGATCGGTTTCCAGCCTGCTGAAAATCGCCCTGGACGTGGCCTACGTCCTGTTGTGGCTCGTGACCGGTCTGCTGCTGCTGATTCTGATCGCCTCATTCTTCATTCCGCTGGACAACCTCACAGTCACCATGGGTGACGAACGCCAGCTGCCCCTGACCCGCTCGCTGATGGTGTTCGGTCTGGCCTCGGTCGCCGCCTATTTCGGCGGTTTCGTCCTGATCCTGCGCAATCTGCGCAAGATTTTCCGCACCCTGACCCTGGGCGATCCCTTTCAGCCCGACAATGTGCGCCGCCTGCGCCAGGTCGGCGTGATCCTGGCCGTGGTCACCGGGGGCGTGTTCATCGCCCAGATGCTGATGGCGCGGGCGGCGCCCGGCGTCCTGTCGCCCCAGGGGATCAGCGACCTGCTCACGCCCGTGTTTTCCGTGCTAGTCGTGTTCGTGCTGGCCGAGGTGTTCCGCGAGGGCGCCCGTCTGCGCCGCGAATCCGAACTGACCATCTGATTTCCGCCGAAAGCGTCCCTGTTTCATGGCCATTCGCGTCCAGCTTGACCGCATCCTGCTTGATCGGCGCATGTCGCTGACGGAGCTGGCCGATCGCGTGGGCGTGACCCTGGCCAATCTGTCGATCCTGAAGACCGGCAAGGCGCGCGCCATCCGCTTTTCGACGCTGGACGCCCTGTGCCGGGAGCTGGACTGCCAGCCCGGCGATCTGCTGGCCTGGGAGCCGGGCCCCGCCGACGCGCCTGACGAGGCCGGCGCCGACGACGGCGCCTGAGCGCCATGGCCCGCAAGCTGACGCCTGAGGATCGCGACATCTGGGACCGGGTGGCGCGCACGGTGGCGCCCGCCCGGCCGCGCAAGGCCGAGCGCATCGCGGTCACCGCCGCCCCGGCCCGGTCCGCCGTGACGGCCGAGCTGAAGGCCCCGCCGAAATTCGTCCGCCCGCCGCGTTCCGCGGCCGCGGCGCCC
>JBALUZ010000079.1:0-12338 GCA_036963825.1 Brevundimonas sp. | reverse complement strand
GCCTTCGCCCCCCATGACGCGCCCCGCTACGCCATCGCGGTGGTGGTCCAGCACGGCGGCGGCTCCCGCGTGGGGGCGGAAAAGGCGCGCGAGGTCATGCGCGTGACGCTGCTCAAGGATCCGGACATGCGCACCCGCATCGAGCGGCCCCCGCCGCCGGAGCCCGTCGGACCGGTGGAGGAGGAGGACCCCGCCGCCATCGCGCCGCCTGCGCCCGCCCCGGCGGCGCCGCCCGCAGCCTCCCGACCGCAGCCTGCGCCCGCGCCTGCCGGGCCGCAGCCCTATCTGCCCCAGGGCGGCGCCCAATGACCGCCTCGGCCCTGACCCGCCCCGGCCAGCGCGAGCGGCTGCCCGTCAAGCTGGCCGAGATCGACTGGCGGCTCACGGGAATGCTGTGCCTGATCGCCGGTGTGGGCGCCATGATGCTGTATTCGGTGGCGGGCGGGTCATGGGAGCCCTGGGCCGCCAATCACGTGATCCGCGTCGGCTTCTGCCTGGTCATGATGCTGGTGCTGGCCCTGGTGGATCTGCGGCTGTGGTTCGCCATCGCCTACCCGGTCTACATCGTCGGTCTGTTGCTGCTCATCGCCGTCGAGCTGTTCGGCTATACGGCCATGGGCGCGCAGCGCTGGCTGGACCTCGGCTTCATGCGTCTGCAGCCTTCCGAGATCATGAAGGTCGGCATCGTGCTGGGACTGGCGCGCTGGTACCACGGCACATCCGCCCCGGACGCCAGGCTGTCGTGGAAGCTGCTGATACCCGTGGCCATGATCGGCTTGCCGGTCCTGCTGGTGGCGCACCAGCCGGATCTGGGAACGGCCATGCTGATCGCCCTGACGGGCGGGGCCGTCATGTTCATCGCCGGGCTGAGCTGGAAGGTGATCGTGGCGGCGGGCGCTGCGGTGGCGGCGGCGATTCCGCCGTTCGTCATGTTCGTTCTGCACGACTATCAGCGCGCCCGCGTGCTGACGTTCCTGAACCCCGAGGCGGATCCGTCCGGCTCCGGCTATCACATCATGCAGTCCAAGATCGCCATGGGCTCCGGCGGATTCCTGGGCAAGGGATACGGTCTCGGCAGCCAGAGCCAGCTTGAGTTTCTGCCCGAGAAGCACACCGACTTCATCTTTGCGGCCCTGTCCGAGGAATTCGGTTTCGTCGGCTCGTTCACCGTCCTGGCCGTGTTCGCCGCCATCATTCTGATCTCCCTGCGCATCGCCTCGCTGTCGCACAGCCATTTCGGCCGTCTGGCGGCGGCAGGCGTGACGGCGACCTTCGCGCTCTACATCCTGATCAACGGCGCCATGGTCATGGGGCTGGCCCCGGTGGTGGGGGTGCCCATGCCGCTGCTGTCCTACGGCGGCACCGTGCTGCTGACGGTGATGGTGGGCTTCGGCCTGATCCAGGCCGTGCGGGTTCACCGCTATCTGGAGCTGCCCAAGGGCCGCGGACTGTTCTAGGTTCGGCGCATGTCAGAGCCCGTCAAGGCCGATCCGGCCATGTTCGCCCCGTGTCCCAGGCCGGTGACGTCCGAAAAGACCCCCGAGGAATCCGCCCGGCTGGCGCAGGGCCTTCGTCAGACCGACAATCCGGCCGAATGGGCGTTCGTGCGCCTGACGCGCCTGATCAAGGAATTCGAGTCGCGCCTGGATCCGGACGACGAGGTGGGCGTGCGCGGCGTCGGCATGCCCGGCGACGGGGTGCTGATGATCCACGATCTGGGCTTCTGGGGCCCGGACCTGCTGATGTTCTTCGGCCGCGATCCCGACGGCCAGCCGGTCACCCTGCTCCAGCACGTCAGCCGCCTGAACGTGGTGCTGTCCGCCCGGGCTAAGCCCGAACCGGAAAAGCCCGCCCGCCGCATCGGCTTCCGCCTCGATGAGATGGTGCGGGAAAAGGACGGCTAGGGGCTACAGCCCCGCCGCCCAGTCCGTCGCCCGGATCAGGCTGTCCACGATGCCCGGCTCGCTGGAGGCGTGGCCGGCGTCGCCCACCACGTCCAGCTTCGCTTCCGGGAAGGCCCGGTGCAGGGCCCAGGCCCCGGACATGGGCGTGACCACGTCGAAGCGTCCCTGGGCGATCCAGGTGGGGATGTGCCGGATGCGCTCGATGTTGTTCAGGATCCAGCCGTCCTGGGGGAAGAAGCCGCCGTTTGTGAAGTAGTGGCACTCGATCCGGGCGAAGGCGACGGCGAACTCGGGCTCGGCGAACTTCTCGGGCCGGGCGGCCGGGCCCTCGACGCTGACCGTGTCGCCTTCCCAGCTGGACCAGGCCACCGCCGCCTCATTGCGAACCGTCTCGTCATCGCTGAGCAGGCGCTTGTGATAGGCGGCCATGAGGTTGTCGCGCTCGGCCTCGGGGATGGGCTTGAGGAAGGCCTCCCACGCATCGGGGAAGATCATCGAGGCGCCGTCCTGGTAGAACCAGTGCAACTCCTTCTTCGTCAGCAGAAAGACGCCGCGCAGGACCAGGCTCTCGACCCGCTCGGGATGGGTGATGGCGTAGGCCAGCGACAGGGTGGAGCCCCAGGATCCGCCGAACACCGACCACTTCTCCACGCCGCAGCGCTCGCGCAGCCGCTCGATGTCCTCGATCAGGTCCCAGGTGGTGTTGTTCTCGAGGCTGGCGTTGGGCCGTGACTGGCCGCAGCCGCGCTGGTCGAACATGATGATGCGGTAGCGCGCCGGATCGAAATAGCGCCGCATGGTCGGATTGACCGCGCCGCCGGGTCCGCCGTGCAGCACCAGCACCGGCTTGCCGTCCGGCGACCCGGACTCCTCATAGTAGATTTCGTGCGCCGTGCCGGTGGCCATGAAGCCGGACGCGAAGGGCTCGATCTCGGGATACAGGGTGCGACGGTCAGGCTGATCCGCGAAAATCGTCATACGCACAACACTCTCTTTGACGCCTTATGGCCAAGCTTGGCCTGTTCTTCATGGGTAGCGGGCGAGCCGGGGGAATCCAACCCATTCGCCTCTTGCGAGTGATTTCCAACCGCGCGGCCGGGAAAGCGCTGCAAAATCAGGCCAGGGCGGTGCGAATGACGGTGACGATGCGGGCCTGTTCGCCCTCGGTCAGGGTCGTGCTGGACGGCAGACACAACCCGCGGGTGAAGAGCGATTCGGCCACGGCGCCGGCCGCGCGGGGCGCGTCCCGGAACACCGGCTGCAGGTGCATGGGCTTCCACACGGGGCGGCTCTCGATGCCTTCCGCGTGAAGCGCCAGCCGCAGGGCCTCCGGCGTGAGGCGGGCGTCGGGGTTCAGCAGCACGACACTGAGCCAGCGGGTGTGCCGCCGTCCCGGTCCCTCGGGCGCGAAGGCCACGCCGGGCAGGTCGGACAAACCCGCCTGATAGGCCTCGAAGATGGCGCGGCGCCGGGCGACCCGCGCCTCGAGCGTCTCCAGCTGGGCCAGCCCTATGGCCGCGGCCACGGCGCCGAGCCGGTAATTGTAGCCCACCTCGTCGTGCTCGTAGTGCACCGCCGGCCTGCGCGCGGCGGTGGACAGATAGCGGGCGCGCTCGATCAAGGCGCCGTCGTCGCTGACCAGCATGCCGCCGCCGCCGGTGGTGATGATCTTGTTGCCGTTGAAGGAATAGGCGGCCATCAGCGCGCCGGCGCCCGCGTGGCGCCCGTGCAGGGTCGCCCCGACGGCCTCGGCGGAGTCCAGGATCACCGGCACGCCCCGGTCGCCCGCGATGTCCAGGATCGGTCCGACGTCGCAGCACTGACCGTACAGATCCGCCGGGACCACCGCCCGCACGCTCAGGCCCCGGGCCCGGGCCGCGTCGAACGCCTCGGGCAGGCAGGCCGGGTCCAGGCCCCAGGTGACCGGGTCCACGTCGGCGAAGACCGGCGTCGCGCCCTGATAGATCGCCGGCGCCACCCCGCCCATGAAGGTCAGGGTCGGGCAGATCACCGCCTCGCCGGGCTTCAGGTCCAGCAGGCGCAGGGCCAGATGCAGGGCCGCCGTGCCCGACGACACGGCCAGGGCGTGGGCCCGGCCGGTCAGGTCCGCGAAGGCGGCCTCGAACGCCGCCACCTGCGGGCCCATGGCCACGTCGCCCGCCGCGAGGGCCTCGGCGACCAGCGCCTGTTCCCGCGCGCCGACCTCGGGCGCCGACAGGGGGATCATCGGGTCGGGCGGGCAGGCACGCCCGCCACCGTCTGACCGTCCGCCACGTCCTGCATCACCACGGCCCCGGCCCCGACGACGGCCCAGGCGCCGATGCGGACGCCGGGAAGCACCCGCGCGCCCAGTCCGACCAGCGCCCCTTCGCCCACGTGAACGCCGCCGCCCAGCACGGAGCCGGGGGCCACATGGGCGAAATCCCCGACCACGCAGTCATGCTCGACGATGGCCCCGGTGTTGACGATCACATGGGCGCCGACGGACGCGCCCGCCTGGACGATGGCGCCCAGCGCCACCAGACTGCCCGCGCCGATCCGCGCCGCCGGATCCACCAGCGCCGAGGGGTGCGCCGCCTGCATCCAGCCGCCCGGCGGCCTCGTCGCCGCCAGATCCCGCCGCACGCTGTTGTCGCCGATGGCCAGATGGGCGGGCAGGGGGGTGTTCAGCCCCGCCTCGCAGTCTCCCGACACCACCGCCCCGTCCACGGTTTCGCCCTGGCGCTCCGGCCGCTCGTCATACAGAGTGGTGACCCGGATGCCCGAAGCGCGCAGGGCGGCGATCACGACCCGCGCATGGCCGCCGCTGCCGATCACGGCGCAGGCGTCCCGCGCCATCAGCGGTCGCCCCGCAGGGCGGCGAACATCAGGACGACCCAGCCCGCGATCATCAGCACGCCGCCCAGCGGCGCGACCATGCCCATGGCCGGCAGGCTCATCAGGGCGATCAAGGACAGCGCGAGGGAGAAAACCAGCCCGCCGGCCGCCGCCAGCCAGCCGGCGATGGGCGCCAGCCGGCCGCCGCCGGCCCACAGGGCGCAGGCCACGGCCAGCACGGCGTGGACCATCTGGTACTGCGCCCCGGTGGCCAGCAGGGTCTTGACCGCCGGACCCGCCCCGTGGGCGGCGAAGGCGCCCAGCATCACGGCCATGGCCCCGTTGGCGGCGGCGAAGACGATCAGGGGACGGTGCGCGGTCATGGCCGAACCGTGCCACGGATTCGCCGCGCCAGCCATGCCGCCGCCCCGTTCAGAGCGCCCTGGCCATGCGGTAGTTGCGGAAGGTCTGGCCCCGCAGCACCACGTCCTGGGGCGCCTCCACGCGGAAGCCGCGGTGCTCGAACATGGGGCGGGCGGTGATGCTGGCTTCGGTGAACAGCCGCCTGAGGCCCTGTTCCCGCGCCATGGCCTCGATGCGGTCCAGAAGGGCGCCGGCCACGCCGCGACCCTGATGGTCCGCATCCACGAACAGCATGTCGATGTGGCCGTCCGGCTCCAGATCGCTGAAGCCGGCGACGACGCCGCCGATCTCCGCCACCAGGGTGGGGCGCCCGGCCAGGCGTGCGGCCCAGGCCGCCCGGTCCGGCGGCTCCGGGGCCCAGGCCGCGATCTGTGCGGGCGTGTAGTCCCGGCTGGCCACGCGCCGCACGGCCCCGTTGAACAGGGCGATCAGCACATCCAGATCGTCTGCCGAGTAGGGGCGGAGGTCAACGGCGGTCATCCCCGGCCATTGCCATGCTTGATCCGCTGGCGCCAGTTGACCCTGCGTGATCTTGCGGCGATCCGCCATCCGCGCTTGGCTGCGGCCCGGAGGACGCCACCATGACCGGCTTTTCGTTCGAGACCACGCCGCGGATTCTCTGCGAGGACGGCGCCGCCCTGAAGCTGGCGGAATTCCTGAACGGCATGGGCGTGCGCCGCCCGTTCATCGTCACCGACGCGGGGCTGGTGGGCGCGGGCGTGGTGCAGCCGATCCTTGACGGTCTGGACGCGGCGGGCGTGACCGCCGCCGTCTTCAGCGACGTGCTGGCCGATCCGCCCGAGGCGTCGGTGATGGCGGCCGTGGCGGCCGCGCGGGCGGCGCGGGCCGACGGGGTGGTGGGTCTGGGCGGCGGGTCGTCGCTGGACACGGCCAAGCTGGTGGCGCTGCTGGCCGGGACGGACCAGGCCCTGCCGGACATCTACGGCATCGGCCTGGCCCGGGGCCCGCGCCTGCCGCTGGTTCAGGTTCCCACCACCGCCGGGACTGGATCCGAGGTCACCAACATCGCCATCGTCACCACCCCGGACGACCAGAAGAAGGGCGTGGTCTCGCCCCTGCTGTATCCTGACGCGGCCGTCCTTGATGCGACCCTGACCACGGGCCTGCCGCCGCGCGTCACCGCCATGACGGGGGTCGACGCCATGGTCCACGCCATCGAGGCCTACACCTCGCGTCACAAGAAGAATCCCGTCTCCGACAGCCTGGCCGTTGCGGCGCTGAAGCTGCTGCACGCCAACATTCGCCGGGTCATCGCCGACGGCTCGGACCTGCCGGCGCGCCGGGCCATGCTGCAGGGCTCGCTGCTGGCGGGCATGGCCTTCGCCAATGCGCCGGTCGCCGCCGTTCACGCCCTGGCCTATCCCATCGGCGGAATCTTCCATGCGCCCCACGGCCTGTCCAACGCCCTGGTGCTGGGACCGGTGCTGCGGTTCAACCTGCCCGCCGCCGCGCCGCTCTACGCCGAACTGGCGGCCGCCATCGGACTGAAGCCGGACGCCGCCGCCTTCGTGGACGAGATCGCCGCCCTGACCGCCGAAATGCCCATGGAGCAGCGCCTGTCCGAGCTGGGGGTCGAGGTCCAGCATCTGGACCGTCTGGCCCACGACGCCCTGCAGGTGCAGCGCCTGCTGACCAACAATCCGCGCGAGGTGACCCTCGCCGACGCCCGCGCCCTGTACGAGGAAGCCCTGTGAGCGAGCCGTTGCCCACCCGCGCCGACTTCCCGGCCATCCGGTCCATCACCACCCGGTGGATGGACAACGACGTCTACGGCCACGTGAACAACGTGGTCTATTACAGCTTCTTCGACACGGCGGTGAACGCGCACCTGATCGAGCAGGGGGTGCTGGACCCCGCGACCAGCCCCGTCATCGGCCTGGTGGTGGAGACGGGCTGCCGCTACGCCGCGCCCATCACCTTTCCCGACCGGGTGGACGCCGGGGTCCGGGTGGCCCGCATCGGGACCAGCAGCGTGCGCTACGAGGTCGGCCTGTTCCGCAACGACGAGGACGCCGCCGCCGCCTTCGGCCACTTCACCCACGTCTATGTGAACCGCGAAACCCGCCGTCCGGTCCCGATCCCGGACGCCGTGCGGACGGTGCTGGAGGGGCTGGTCGTCGCCTGACGGCGGACGGGTCTTGCGCCGGCCCGGCGACCGGGCTATGTCCGCGCCTCCCGACGGTTCGAGCCCTCGAACCCGGTCCGGATGGATGCGTAGCTCAGCGGGAGAGCACCTCGTTCACACCGAGGGGGTCACAGGTTCAATCCCTGTCGCATCCACCATTTCCCCAGGCGGCGAGGGATGTCCGGTTTGATGAACCCGATCGCCCGCCTTCTGATCCGACAGCGCCGCCGCTCCGCCGCCCTGGCCCTGGGGGCCTTGCGCGACCCCGTCGCCCTGTCGCGGCTGGAGCTGCACCGGCTGGCCGCCCGCGCCTTCGATCGCGACGCCGCCGCCGCCCGCGCCTTTCCGGTGGAGCGCATCCGGTCCCTGACCGCCACGGGGCGGGCAGGGGAGGCGCTGGACGTCGCCCGCACCCTCGCGCCCCGTGCCGAGTACGATCTGGCGCTGGCTCTCAGCGCCTTCGACCCGGCTTTGGCCCTGACCAAATATGCGGGCCCGGATGCGTCCCTGCGCGCGGCTTTGATGCTGGCCGCCGGGCGCGAGGATGACGCCCGCCGCGCCCTTGAGGCCGCATCCGGCCCGCAGGCCGCCTTCCTGCGCGCCTCGCTGGACCGCCACGACCCGGCCAGGGCCGCGCCCGCATGGCGCGACGGCTTCGCGCACTGGAGCCTGTCGCCGCCCGAGCCGCTCGATCCGGCCCAGCCGGTCAGTGTCGTCAACGCCCGCGCCGAGGCCTCGACCGCCGTGGACGGCCCGCTGATCAGCGTCATCATGCCGTCCCGGAACGCCGCGCGCTGGGTGGCGGCGGCGGTGCGATCGGTGCTGGACCAGAGCTGGCGCAATCTGGAGTTCCTGTTCGTCGACGACGCCTCCACCGACGACAACGCCGCGCGCGCCGTCGCCGCCGCCGACGGCGACCCGCGCTTTGTGCTGATCCGCCAGTCGGAGCGAGGCGGGGCCTACGCCGCCCGCAACGCCGCCCTGGCCCGGGCCAAGGGTCACTGGGTGGCGGTCCAGGACTCCGATGAATGGGCGCACCCCGACCGTCTGGCCCGTCAGGTGGCCGAGATGCGCGGGCGGGGGCTGACCGCCCATTCCGGCCGCAGCCTGCGCGTGGACGCCGGGGGTGAAATCCACGCCCGGGGCGTCTGGCCCCTGACCCGCTGGGCGCCGTCCACCCTGATGTTCGAGCGGGCGCCGGTGATGGCCCGCGCCGGCTATTTCCATCAGGTGCTGAGCGGCGCGGACAATGAATACTGGTGGCGGCTGGTGCAGCTGTTCGGCCCACGCCGCGCCGCCATTTCGCGCACGCCGCTGATCCTCGGCGCCTGGCGCGCCGATTCCCTGACGGGGGCGAAGGACAGCGGCTTCGGCGCCGGCGGCTTCAACCTGGACCGGCTGATCTACTGGGAGCGCTGGTCCTTCTGGCACGCCCGCAATCTGCGGAGGCCGCAGGCCCTGCGGCTCGAGCCGGGCGACCAGCCGTTCCGGTCGCCGCCGAAGATCGTGCTCTGAGCCCTATTTCACCGGCATGCGGCCGATGATCTGCTTCATGGTCTCCACCCGCGTCGGCAGGTCGGCGACCAGCCGGGAGGCGATCTCGCGCGCCCCCACCGGATAGGCGTCGCCCCCCTCGGCGATCTCCTTCGACAGGGCCACGGCGTCCAGCAGCAGGCGCTCCAGCGACTCGACCTGTTCGACCGCCAGGGCGCGGGCCTCCATCTGCAGACGTCTGACCCGCTCGCCCGTGGTCTCGGGCTTGCGCATCAGATCATAGACTTCAGCCTCCGCATTCACGACGCGCAGAGTGGGTTCGGTCTTGCCCTTGCCGGCCATGATGGTCGCTCCTTCACGTCAATGGTGACCCGGAATCGTCAACGCACGAAGCGTGGCCATGGCTGCACGAACCGCGCCCGGGCGAATTGCGGCCGGACTGTGGCGGGCTTGCATCAGGGCCTGTGCCGCCATGGCACAGGTTACGGTTTACGCACGCCCTTTCCCCGGAGCGCGGCGCCGTTTATGCCTGCGGCATGCCCAAACTGACCTCGGCCATCGACGCCAATTCCCCCGCCTTCAGGACCCTGGACGCCCACAACCGGCGCCTGCGCGACGAGCTGCGCGACAAGGTGGCCCGGGCCGCCCTCGGAGGCTCGGAGAAGTCCCGCGAGCGCCACGTCTCGCGCGGCAAGCTGCTGCCCCGCGACCGGGTGGAGCGCCTGCTGGACCCCGGCTCGCCGTTCCTCGAGGTGGGCCAGCTGGCCGCCAACGGCATGTACGGCGACGAGGCGCCCGGCGCGGGCATGATCTGCGGCGTCGGCCGGGTCTCGGGCCGCGAGGTCATGATCGTGGCCAACGACCCCACGGTGAAGGGCGGCGCCTACTTCCCCATGACGGTGAAGAAGCACCTGCGGGCGCAGGAGATCGCCGAACAGAACAACCTGCCCTGCGTCTATCTGGTGGACTCCGGCGGCGCGAACCTGCCGCACCAGGCCGAGGTGTTCCCCGACCGCGACCATTTCGGCCGCATCTTCTTCAACCAGGCCCGCATGTCGGCCCGGTCGATCCCCCAGATCGCCTGCGTCATGGGCAGCTGCACCGCCGGCGGCGCCTATGTGCCGGCCATGTCGGACGAGACGGTCATCGTGCGCAACCAGGGCACCATCTTCCTGGCCGGGCCGCCGCTGGTGAAGGCCGCCACGGGCGAGGTCATCTCGGCCGAGGAGCTGGGCGGCGCCGAGACCCACGGCCGCCTGTCGGGCGTGGTGGACCACGTGGCCGAGAACGACGAACACGCCCTGCAGATCGTGCGCGACATCGTCGCCAACCTGAACACGGTCAAGCGCGTCGAGCTGGACCTGGCCGAGCCGGTCGCCCCCGCCTTCGACCCGGAAGAGCTCTACGGCATCATCCCCGAGGACGTGCGCGCCCCCTACGACGTGCGCGAGGTCATCGCCCGCATCGTCGACGGCTCCGTGCTGGACGAGTTCAAGGCGCTGTACGGCGCGTCGCTGGTCTGCGGCTTCGCCCGCATCTGGGGCCAGCCGGTGGCCATCCTGGCCAACAACGGGGTGCTGTTCAGCGAAAGCGCCCAGAAGGGCGCCCACTTCATCGAACTGGCCTGCAAGCGGAAGATCCCGCTGGTGTTCCTGCAGAACATCTCGGGCTTCATGGTGGGCGGAAAGTACGAGGCCGAGGGCATCGCCAAGCACGGGGCCAAGCTGGTGACGGCGGTCGCGTCGGCCGAGGTGCCCAAATTCACCGTCCTGATCGGCGGCAGTTTCGGCGCGGGCAACTACGGCATGTGCGGCCGGGCCTATTCGCCGCGCTTCCTGTTCACCTGGCCCAACAGCCGGATTTCGGTGATGGGCGGCGAGCAGGCCGCCAGCGTCCTGGCCACGGTCCACCGCGACGCCGACAGCTGGTCCGAAGACGAGGCCGAGGCCTTCAAGGCCCCGATCCGCCAGAAATATGAGGACGAGGGCAATCCCTATTACGCCACGGCGCGTTTGTGGGACGACGGCGTCATCGACCCGGCCCAGACCCGCGACGTCCTCGGCCTGGCCATCAGCGCCAGCCTGAACGCCCCGATACCGGACACGACCTTCGGCGTGTTCAGGATGTAATCCCAATGGAGCAAGACATGGCCCAGACCCCCGAAGACCTCAACGCCCTGGACGTCACCGACGCCGAGGCCGCCGAGATGAACCGCATCAATCATCCGCTGCTGGCGGGCGCCGCGCCGGATGCGAACGACCAGCTGGCGGTGATCGACTCCACCCCCGAGGGCATGGTGTTCATCACCATCAACCGGCCGGCCAGGAAGAACGCCTTTGACGCGGCTGTCATCGCGGCCCTGCGCGAGGCGTTCGAGACCCTGCACGGCGCCGACCATGTGCGGGCGGTGTTCATCCGCGGCGCGGGCGGGACGTTCAGCGCGGGCGCGGACCTGAACTGGATGCGCGACGCGGCCGACTGGTCCGAAAGCGACAACCGCGACGACGCCATGGGCCTGGCTCACATGCTCAAGGCGCTCTACGACATCCCGGCCCTGACCGTGGCCCTGGTGGAGGGCGCGGCCATGGGCGGCGGGGCGGGCATCGTCGCCGCCTGCGACATGGCCGTGGCGGTCAAGGGCGCCACCTTCGCCTTTTCCGAGGTCAAGCTGGGCCTGATCCCGGCCACCATCGCTCCCTATGTGGTCGAGGCCGTCGGCCCCCGCCGGGCCCGGGCCCTGTTCCTGACCGGCAATGCGTTCGACGCCGACTACGCCGCCCATGTGGGCCTGGTGGACGCGGTGGTCCCGGACACGGACGCCCTGCACGGCTTCATCGACCAGATCACCGCAACCCTGACCGCCTGCGCCCCCGGCGCCATGGGCGAGGCCAAGCGGGTGGTCCACGCTGTGGCCAACCACCGCATCGACTCCGGCCTTATGGAGGACACCGCCCGCCGCATCGCGCGGGCCCGGGTCAGCACCGAGGGGCAGGAGGGCGTCCGCGCCTTTCTCGACAAGCGCAAGCCGAACTGGGCGAAATAGACCCGGCCTCGCCATGCCGCGCGCGTCGCTCTAGAAGGACCCCATGTTCAAATCCGTTCTGGTCGCCAATCGTGGCGAGATCGCCTGCCGCGTCTTCCGCACCGCCCGCGCCATGGGGATTCGCACCATCGCCGTCTACTCCGAGGCGGACGCCGACGCCCTGCATGTGCGCGAGGCGGACGAGGCCGTGCTGATCGGCCCCGCCGCCGCCCGCGACTCCTATCTGGACGCGAAGAAGGTGCTGGCCGCCGCGAAGGAGACGGGGGCCGAAGCCATCCACCCCGGTTACGGCTTCCTGTCCGAGAACGCCGGCTTCGCCGAGGCGGTCATGGCCGCCGGGCTGGTGTGGATCGGCCCGCCGCCTTCGGCCATCCGGGCGATGGGCCTGAAGGACGCGGCCAAGGATCTGATGGACAGGGCGGGGGTGCCCGTCACCCCCGGCTATCTGGGCGCCGACCAGTCGCTGGAGCGCCTCCAGACGGAGGCCGACGCCATCGGCTATCCGGTGCTG
>JBALUZ010000078.1:0-12365 GCA_036963825.1 Brevundimonas sp. | reverse complement strand
GCCAGGCCGATGAGCGTGAACAGGCCGAGGTCAATCGACTGGTGCAGGTCTATCAGGCCATGCGGCCGCGCGAAGCGGCGGCGGTGTTCAACACCCTGGCCGACCCGGTGCGCCTGCCGGTGGCCCAGGCCATGCGTCCGCGCGCGCTCGCCGCCATCATGGCGCAGATGCCGCCCGCAGAGGCGCGCGAGCTGACCGAGAAACTGGCCGACCGCTATGAGGCGGAAGACCTGGCCGCCCGCGCCGACGCCGCGGTCCAGGATGAAGCCGCGGCCCAGCCCGCACGCACCGCCGAGGCCGCCGCGCCAGCCGCCCAGCCCGCTCGCCGCCCGGCCCAGCGCCCGGCCCAGGGCCGCGCCCAGGTCCAGACGCCCCCCGCGCCCCAGCCCCAGGCGGCGGAGGGCGAAGGCGGTCGGGCCGAACCGGCGCGGCAGACCGTTCAGTAAGTCTGGTTGGCGCGGCTGCGATCAGCGGCTATCACCCCGGCTCGATCCCCAGTGAAGCGATGAGCCGCCATGTCCGAAACGCCCCCTGACCGCCTGTCCGTCAATCCCGCCAGCCCGCACCACGACGAGGCTGTGCTCGCGCGTGGCGTTGGAATCCGCTTCAAGGGCGAGGAAAAGACCAACGTCGAGGAATACTGCGTGTCCGAAGGCTGGGTCCGGCTGGCGGTGGGCAACCGCGTGGACCGCAAGGGCAATCAGCTGACCGTGAAGCTGCAGGGGCCGGTCGAGCCCTATTTCAAGGACGACGGCGAAGCCTGATCCGGCCGCCGTCCGGCCAGGGCGCCGGCCAGGTCCAGTCCGCTGGGTTGCTGGAACAGCCGCAGGCCGAACTCGGGCAGGATGGCGATCAGGTGATCGAAGATGTCGGCCTGGATGCCCTCGTACTCCGCCCAGTTGGTGGTGGTGGCGAAACAGTAGATCTCCAGCGGAAGGCCTTCCGGCGTCGGGTCAAGCTGCCGCACCAGCAGGGTCATGCCGTGGGCGTGCACGCGGGGGTGGTTGCCCAGGTATGACCGCACATAGGCGCGGAAGGTGCCGATGTTGGTGACGCGCCGGGTGTTGACCGGATCGCGGCCCGCCTCGATCAGCTTGCCGTTCCAGGCCTCGAGCTCGCGGCGTTTTTCGCCCAGATACTCGTCGATCAGGGCGAAGCGGCACAGCGCCTCGCGTTCGTCGTCGGTCAGGAAGCGGACGCTGTTCTGGTCGATCAGCAGGCTGCGCTTGATGCGGCGTCCGCCGGACTCGCTCATGCCGCGCCAGTTCTTGTAGCTTTCGCTGACCAGCTTCCAGGTGGGGATGGTGGTGATGGTCTTGTCGAAATTCTGGACCTTCACCGTGTGCAGGGCGATGTCGATGACGTCGCCGTCGGCGTTCATCTGGGGCGCCTCGATCCAGTCGCCGATGCGCACCATGTCGTTGGAGCTCAGCTGCACCGACGCGACCAGAGAGAGAATGGTGTCCTTGAACACCAGCATCAGCACCGCCGCCATGGCGCCGAGACCGGACAGCAGCAGCAGGGGCGAGCGCTCGATCAGGGTGGCGATGACCAGGATGACGGCGATCGCATAGAGCACGATCTTGATCACCTGGATGTAGCCCTTGATGGGCCGGTTGACCGACTCCGGACGCCGCGACCAGGCGCTGTTGACCACGTCGAGCACGCCGGCGACGGCCAGCACGAGCGTCAGGATGATGAAGGCCGAGGCCACGTTCTGGATCACCGTGGCGGCCCCCGGCGCCAGATGGGGGATCAGGAGCGCGCCATTGTGGATCACGAGCGCCGGTGCGATGCGCGCCAGACGGTGCGCCACCGGGGCCATGGGCTCCGCCTCGTCGTCCAGACCGACCGTCTTCAGCGCCTTCTGCCCGATCCTCAGCAGGACGTGACGCACCAGCCAGTCGATCAGAAGGGCCGCCAGGACCAGCAGGACCAGGCCGATGGCCGTCTCCAGCATCGGGTAGTCGGCGATGCGGGCGCGCAGGGTGTCGAGGGCGGGCATGGGGCTCCGTCGCGGTCGTGCAGGGCAGGGGTTCAGGCCGGGTCATATCAGGCGCGGCGCACGCAAGACCACCGCATGGCTGGACTTTCCACGCCCGGTCGGCTGAAAGTGTCGCTCGACATGGGGGCGTCACGACGGGCTTGGGCCGGTCGCGCCCCGCCCGATCCAGCAGAACATGGACGCCTGATGACCGACGCCACGCCGGCCACGCCCAATGGTTCAACCCCTTCCGGCGGCCCGCCCCCGGGCAAGCGGAACCTGTTCACGCGCTTCCTCGACGGGGTGGAGTGGCTGGGCAATTGCCTGCCGCACCCGGTGACGCTGTTCTTCCTGCTGGCCGTGGCCATCGTGCTGCTGTCGGGCCTGTTCGGGTCCATGGGCGTGGCGGTGGAGGACCCCCGGCCGCTGGGCGCGTCCGGCCGGTCCGAGGACGGCATGATCCGCGCGGTCAGCCTGATGACCGAGGACGGGCTGCGCCGCATCTTCACCAGCCTGGTGGACAATTTCACCAGCTTCGCGCCGCTGGGCGTGGTGCTGGTGGCCATGCTGGGCGTGGGGGTGGCGGAACGCTCGGGCCTGCTGTCGGCGGCGGTGCGCGGCATCGTCCTGGGCGCCTCCCCCAAGGTGGTGACCATGGCCATCGTGTTCGCGGGCGTGCTGTCCAACACGGCGTCCGAGATGGGCTATGTGGTGCTGATCCCGCTGGCGGGCGCGGTGTATTATTCGCTGGGGCGGCATCCGCTGGCGGGCATGGCGGCGGCCTTCGCCGGGGTCTCCGGCGGCTATTCTGCGAACCTGCTGATCGGCACCGTGGACCCGCTGCTGGCCGGGATCACCGAGGAGGCCGCGCGGCTGATCGACCCCGCCTATGCGGTGACGGCGACGGCCAGCTACTTTTTCATGTTCGTCAGCGTCTTCCTGGTGACCATCATCGGCTCGCTGGTCAGCCTGTACATCGTGGAGCCCAAGCTGGGCGCCTACGACACATCGAAGGCTGATCCCGAAATCCTCAAGGGCGGCTCCATGGACGCCCTGACCGACAAGGAGAAGAAGGGTCTGAAGGTGGCCGGCCTGGCGGTGCTGGGCATCTTCGCGGTCATGGCCCTGACTCTGGTTCCGGACTGGGGCCTGTTGCGGGATCCCGAGACCGGCGACCGCATCCGGTCGCCCTTCTTCAGCGGCTTCGTGACCTGGATCCTGCTGTTCTTCCTGGTGGTGGGCTTCGCCTATGGCCGCACGGTGGGCACCATGAAGAGCGACCGGGACGTGATCGACGGCATGGCCTCGGCCATCTCGACCCTGGGCCTGTATGTGGTGATCGTCTTCTTCGCCGCCCAGTTCGTGGCCTTCTTCGGCTGGTCGAACCTGGGGGCCATCACAGCGGTCAACGGCGCCACCTTCCTGCAGAACAGCGGCCTGACGGGACCGGCGGTGTTCATCGGCTTCATCCTGATCTGCTGCTTCGTGAACCTGATGATCGGGTCCGCCTCGGCCCAGTGGGCCATGACGGCGCCGATCTTCGTGCCCATGCTGATGCTGATCGGCTATTCGCCCGAGGTGATCCAGACCGCCTACCGGATCGGGGATTCCACCACCAACATCATCACGCCCATGATGAGCTATTTCGGCCTGATCCTGGCGTGGGCGACCCGCTACAACAAGGACGTGGGCATCGGCACCATGATCGCGATGATGCTGCCCTATTCGATCTTCTTCACGATCGGGTGGACCATCCTGTTCTTCCTGTGGGTGTTCGGCCTGGGCCTGCCGGTGGGGCCGGGATCGCCGACCTACTACGCCGGGTGATCAGTCCACGAGGCTGATGGCCGACAGCAGCCGGCCGAAATCCGGCTCGCCGCGCTTGAAGGCCCGACGGTTGGAGAAGAAGCGCGTCTCGTCGGTGCAGGTGTCGTGCCCGGTCCAGGCGGCCTGAACGACGCCCGCTTCAGCCAGCCGCCACAGCACGAAGCCGGGCAGGTCGAACAGGCGCTTGTCCGGCGCCGCGCCCGGGCGGAAGAAGCGTTCGGCGCCGGGGTCGTGATGGTCGAACCGCTCCTGGAAGTCGGCGCCGACCTCATAGCTGTCCGGCCCGATGCAGGGTCCGACCACCGCGACCATGCGCTCGGGGATGGCGCCCAGCGCCTGCATGGCCGCCACGCCGCTGTGCACCACGCCGTTCAGCGCGCCCTTCCACCCCGCATGCACCGCGCCCACCACCCGGGCGTGGGGGTCGGCCAGCAGGACCGGCGCGCAGTCCGCCGTCAGGGCGCCGCAGACCAGACCGGGCCGGTCCGTCACCACCCCGTCGCCCTCGGGCCGCTGGTCGCCCCACGGGGCCTCGGCCACACGGATGAGAGTCGAGTGGATCTGATACGCGGTGAACAGATGATCCTCCGCGGCGCCGAACACGGCGGCGCAGCGGCGACGGTTCTCGCGCACGTCATCAGCGGCGTCGCTGGAGCCGCGTCCCACGTTGAGGCTGTCGTAGAGACCGGTGGAGACTCCACCATTCCGCGTGAAGAAGGCGTGGCGGACCCCGGGAAGATCCAGCAGGGGATGGGTCAGATGCTCGGCCATGTCAGCCCTCGAAGCCGGGGATGGACAGGCTCTTCGGCGCGAACACACAGGCGGCCTTGAACAGGTCGCCCATCTGGTCCGGCGCGGTCAGGCGGTGCAGCTGGCGCGCGATCACCGGGGCGGCGTCGGGCCGCGACTGCATCAGGCGCTGCGCGCGGGTCTCCACGCCCAGCGCGCGCAGGAAATCGCCCTGGCCGCGACAGCCGGTGACGTCGGCGCCGGACCGCACGGCGGCCTCCAGCACGACCGGAAAATCGGCCCACTGGGTCAGGTCGGCCTCGCCGGGCGCGGCCAGCGGATCGACCTTCTCGTGCCGCTTCAGCGCCTGAAGCGTGTCGCCGGGGCCGGGCCGGTCCCGGCCGTAGTCGATCAGCAGGCCGGCGCCGGACGCCGCGCCGATCAGGGCGCCAAGGTCGCGGCCGAAGGCGGCCTGTTGCTCGGAGATCTCGAAGATCTGGCCGGGGGCGATGTCGAAGCCGGGCTTCATGAAGCCGGCGCTGGGCGCGGTCAGGCCGAAGGTCAGTGCGTCGGTGTCGTCCAGCCCCACGCGCCGCTCGGCCCAGCCGGTGTCGGTGCGCAGGAACTGGCGCGCCGGCAGACAGTCCAGCACCTCGTTGGCGATCAGGATGACCGGGGCGTCCGTCTCCACGTCGTGCAGGGATTTCACCCAGCGGGGCGGACGGTCGTGGTCGGAGAGGCGCCGGGCCTGGGCCTCGCGCAAGGGCGCGCTGGGCTCGATGAGGACCAGATCGCAGGCCTCGAGAAAGGCGGGCGCCAGGCGGGCGGCGCGCAGGGCGTCGTCCATCAGCGTTCCGTCGCCGGGCCCGACCTCCACCAGCCGGAACCGGTCCGGCGCGCCCAGACGGCTCCAGACCTCCACCGCCCACAGCCCGATCAGTTCGCCGAACATCTGGCTGACCAGGGGCGCGGTGATGAAGTCGCCCCGCGCGCCCAGGTTCGGGTGCGCGGCGTAGTAGCCGCCCTCCGGATCATGCAGGCAGCGGGTCACATAGTCCGCCACCGTCATCGGGCCGGTCAGGGCGATCTCACGCCTCAGACGGTCGATCAGGGCCATGGGATCACCCTTGCGCGGGCGGTCGGCTCCAGGCCCGCCAGATCAGCCAGGCGCCGATCAGCATCATCGGAATGGACAGCAGCATGCCCATGGTGACCACCCCCTGCAGCGCATCCGGCATATGGGCGTCCGGCTCACGCACGGTCTCCAGAACCGCCCGGGACAGGCCGTAGCCCAGCAGGAAGATGCCCGTGACATAGCCCGGCTTGGCCAGCAGCCGCCATTGCCAGACGGCGACGGCGAGGATTGCGAACAGCACCAGCCCTTCGAGTCCGGCCTCGTAGAGCTGGCTCGGATGGCGGGGCTCAACGCCCGCCGGACAGTAGCCGTACACCTGCATGATCCGGTCGTTGCAGAAGATCACGCCGAACGGTCCATCCGTGGGACGGCCCCACAGCTCGCCGTTGATGAAGTTGGCGATGCGGCCGAAGAACAGGCCGATGGGCGCCACCGGGGCGATCAGATCGCCTAGCGAGAGCGGATTGATCTTCTGGCTGCGGGCGAAGAAGAACAGGGCCAGGGCCACGCCGATCAGGCCGCCGTGGAACGACATGCCGCCGGTCCAGACCTGAAGGATCTCCAGCCGCTCCCCGATGCCCGATCCGGTGAAGATCTGGCCCAGCAGGTCGGGACGGTAGAACAGCACATAGCCCAGCCGCCCGCCGCCGATGATGCCCAGGGTGATCCACAGCACCAGGTCGTCGATCTGCGGCCCCGTGACCGGAGGCGTGCGCGGCGTCCAGAGGCTGTCGCGCCGGGCCAGCATCACGGCGTAGCGCCAGCCCAGGACGATGCCGGCCACATAGGCCAGGGCGTACCAGCGAATGGGCAAGGGCCCCAGCTGGATCAGGACCGGATCGAATTCGGGAAAGACCACGCGCGACTCCCTGGCGGTTGCCGGTTCCGTTTAGCAAGCGCGGCCGGACCCGTCGCCCCCGATCTGAGGGCGACGGGCGGGCTGTGGCGGGTCAGCCGCCGAACAGGCCGGCGACCCAGGCGCGAACCGCGGTCTCGTTCGTGGGGTCGCCCGTGTAGGCCAGCCCCTGATCCGGCGTGTGCGGCTCGTTGGAGGCGCGCTCGCGGTTGATCCACGCCTTGTGGCCGTAGACCACGCGGCCGAAGCCCGAGGGCAGGGCGGTGATGGTCGGCTCGATGAAGAGCGTGTCGGCGCTGGTGGTCTGGCCGGCCAGGCGCACGTTCGGCAGGTTCTTCAGCACATCCACCGCGTCGAGGCATCCGCCGGAACAGCCGCCGTCCACCAGGACCACCACATTGCCGCGCACCGGATTGGGGCCGGTTTCGATGTCGCCGATCGCAGGCACCGGGCGGGTGAAGGTCTGCTGGCCGGCCTGGATCGCCTGATCGAACGCCGCGACCACGGCCTGGGTCTCGGCGATGGTGGCCGGGTTGTTGGCGACGAAGGCGGGGTCCGCCTGCATGCGGGCCAGGGCCTGGGCGAACCAGTCGCGGTTCGCCGGCGTGGCGCGGTAGCTGAGCTCGACACCGGTGGGCTGGGCGTCGCCGATCATCTCCGGCGTCCAGATCCTGGCTGCGGCGCGCAGGGCGTAGCTGGCGGCGGAGGCGGAGGTGCCGTCGGCGCCGCGCAGGTCGATGACCACGCCGGGCGCGGCGCGGATGGCGCCCTGCTGCGCGTCCACCTGGGCCAGGAAGGCGGCCCAGTCGGCGTCGTCCGCCAGGGTGTGGATGTTCACCCAGGCCAGACCGTCGACCATCTCGACCGCCAGCGGAACCGACGGCGGCACATAGACCGAGGCGCGGTAGGCGGCCTCGCGATCCTCGGCCGAGGCGAAGTCGGTCACGATGTCAACGTTGCGGCGGCGGCGGCCGTCCATGAAGCGGCACTCGGAGGGCATGCCCCCGGCCATGGGGTTGCCACGATCCCAGAACAGGTAGGGCGCGGTCTCGATGCGGTCCGCCTCCAGGTTCAGGTCGCCCTCCCAGCGGTCGAGACGCCGCTGGGCGAACTCTTCCGCCGGTGTGCCGTCGCACGAGTCCAGCACCCAGCCCACCTGCGGGACGTTGCGGCGGACCCCGTCCTTGACCCAGGTGACCACATAGGCCCCGTCGCGCCAGGCGGTGGCGAAATTGGCCCAGGCCACGCCGTCCCAGGGCTGGCGGCCCTCCCAGGTCGGGCTGAGGCTGATGTTGGCGTCCCGGAAGCCGTAGCCGTAGCCCCGCAGCAGATAGGCGTAGGCGTTGGGCGAGTTGACCCGGCCCAGGTTGCCCTGCGCCTCGGCGTACCCCTCGTCCAGCCAGGCGCGGAACTGCGCGCTCGACGGCGCGTCGATGACGGCGGCCGGGTGGTTGGCGGCCAGCGCGTCGCGGGCGGCGGTCAGATCCTGGTCGGCGGCGGCGCGCCAGTCCTGGGCGCCGACGCCGCCGGCCGACATGGCCAGAGCCAGGGCGGATGCTGCAGTGGCGAGGAGGGTTTTCACGGCAGAGTCTCCGAGTGGGTTAAGCCAGATGGCGGCTGTTAAAGCCTATCAGCCCATTCCCGCCAACCCCCGGACGCAGGCCCGCGGGCGTTTACACAGGCGGGCATGGGCCGTAAGCGACCAGAGGAAGCGGCGACAGACCGCGTCAGGGAAGTCAGCAAGGCATGTTCTCCAAGATCCTTATCGCCAACCGGGGCGAGATCGCCGTCCGCATCATCAAGACCTGCCGCCGCATGGGCATCGCCACGGTTCAGGTCTATTCCGAGGCGGACGCCGGGTCGCTGGCCGTGGAGATGGCGGACGAGGCGGTGCTGATCGGTCCGGCGCCGGCGAACCAGTCGTATCTGCTGGCGGACCGGATCGTGGAGGCTGTGCGCCAGACGGGCGCGCAGGCCGTGCACCCGGGCTTCGGCTTCCTGAGCGAGAACGCCGGCTTCGCCCGCCGGCTGCGCGACGAGGGCATCGCCTTCATCGGCCCGAACCCCGAAGCCATCGAGGCCATGGGCGACAAGATCAGCTCCAAGAAGCTGGCGGCCGAGGCGGGCGTGTCCACCGTGCCGGGTCACATGGGTCTGATCGAGACGCCCGAAGAGGCGGTGAAGATCGCGCGCGAGATCGGCTATCCGATCATGATCAAGGCGTCCGCGGGGGGCGGAGGCAAGGGCATCCGCGTGGCCCATTCGGACGCCGATATGGCCGAGGGCTTCGCCGCCGTGAAGGCCGAGGCGAAGAACGCTTTCGGCGACGACCGGGTGTTCCTGGAGAAGTTCATCATCGACCCGCGCCACATCGAAATCCAGGTGCTGGGCGACAAGCACGGCAACGTCATCCATCTGTTCGAGCGGGAATGCTCGATCCAGCGCCGCAACCAGAAGGTCATCGAGGAGGCGCCCTCGCCCCTGCTGGACGACGCCACCCGCGCCGCCATGGGGGCCCAGGCCGTGGCCCTGGCGAAGGCGGTGGACTACGACTCCGCCGGCACGGTGGAGTTCGTGGCCGGGCAGGACAAGTCGTTCTACTTCCTCGAGATGAACACCCGTCTGCAGGTGGAGCATCCGGTGACCGAACTGATCACCGGGGTCGATCTGGTGGAGCAGATGATCCGCTCGGCCTGGGGCGAGACGTTGAACCTGACCCAGAAGGATCTGAAGATCGACGGCTGGGCCGTCGAGAGCCGCATCTATGCGGAAGACCCGTACCGCGGCTTCCTGCCCTCCATCGGGCGGCTGGTGCGCTATGACCAGCCCGCCGAGGGCGAGCAGGACGGCTATGTGGTCCGCAACGATTCCGGCGTCCGCGAGGGCGACGAGATCAGCATGTTCTATGATCCCATGATCGCCAAGCTGTGCGCCTGGGCGCCGACCCGCGAGGCCGCCATCGACGGCATGGCCCGGGCCCTGGAGGACACGCACCTCGAAGGCGTGGGGCACAACGTGCCCTTTCTGGCGGCGGTGATGGAGCAGGACCGGTTCCGCTCGGGCGCCCTGTCCACCAGCTACATCAAGGATGAATTCCCCGACGGCTTCCATGGCCTGCCGACGGCGGGCTTCGGGCGCGATGTGATGATCGCGGCGGCGGCGGCCATGAACGAGATCCTCGCCGAGCAGTCCGGCGACCCTTCGGATCGGTTCGAGTGGGCGGTCCTGATCGGCGATGAGCGCCAGGGGATCATGGTGGGCTATGACGATGACGAGAGCCTCGTCATCGATCTGGACGGCGACCACACCCTGACCCTGACCGACATCGACTGGCGTCCCGGCCTGGCCCAGTTCCGCGCCGTGCTCGCCAATGGCTCTGATGAAGGCCAGCCGTTCACCGCCGAGGTGAAGCGCGCGCCGGACGGCTTTGACATCCGTTGGCGGGCCTCGAAGGCGCGGGTGCGGGTGCTGGCGCCGCACATCGCCGACCTCTACGCGCGGCTGCCGGAGAAGGAGGCGGCCGACACTTCCAAACTGATCCAGTCGCCCATGCCCGGACTGGTGGTCTCCATCAATGTGAAGCCGGGTCAGGCGGTCCAGTCCGGCGAGGCCGTGGCCGTGATCGAGGCCATGAAGATGCAGAACATCCTGCGCGCCGAGCACGACGGCACAGTCAAGACCGTCAGCGCCGCCGCCGGCGACAGCGTGGCCGCTGACGACGTGCTGGTGGAGTTCGAGTAGCGTTGTCTTGTCACCGGGAACGCGCCTAGTCTCCGCCAGCAACTGGAGGGGCTAATGGATATATTTTCGTTCAAGGGGCGGGCGAGCCGCCTCGACTTCTGGCTGGTCAGCTTCGGACTGACCATCGTCATGCTTCTGTTCAATGTCTTCGCAGGCATGGTCCTGAGCGCCGTGCTGGGTGGCCTGTCGCCCGAGGGGAGGTCATGGGCGCAGGTCAGCTTCGGCATCGTTCTGATCTTGCTGTTCATCTGGCCGATCATGGCGGTCAGCGTCCGCCGGGCCCACGACCGGGGCAATAGCGGGAAGTGGTTCGTCGGCTTCTACCTCGCCTCGACGGCCCTCAATTTGTGGTCATTCAGTCTGGACGCACGCGGCGTGGGAACAGAGTCGCCCGAATCCTTGGTCGCCGGCCTTCTGGGTCTGCTGTTCTTCGGCTGGTGGCTCTACTTCCTCGTCACCCTCGGCTTTCTTCCCGGCAAGCCTGGCGCAAACGCCTATGGCCCCTCCGCCAATGGGAAGATCGACAACTATCGGGCGCCGGCCTGACGGCTCGCACCGGCGAACCGCTTTGCGGCGGTTGTCCGGCTTCTGTTGACGGCGATTTCCTGCAGCAAGAAAGGAAGGGGCGGGCCGCTGCAGCCCGCCCCTCCATATCTGGCGACGTCAGCGTCTCAGGGCGTGTCGCGCGGCGGCAGTTCGGCCGCCGCGCGGATCATCTGGACGAACGCGGCCCGCTCGCCATAGGGGTCATCGCCCCGCGCGCCCTGGGCCAGGTCCAGAATCTGGTCCCAGCCGTAGTCCGCGTCGAGCCACGGATCGCGGCGCAGGCGCTGGCCGAAGGCGGCGACTGCCAGGGCCCAGCGGGTGCTTTCCGGGGGCGAGGCCGCGGACGGCCCTGACACCGGCGTCTGCATCAGAACGGAGTCGTCCTCGCCCGGCAGCTTGTAGCGCACCTGGACGAAGGCCAGTTCGTCGGATGTGGCGGGCGGCGCCTGGCGGGTGTCGTAGCGACGCTCTGACAGCTGGGTCGGGCCGCCGACGGGCGTGATCTCGTACAGGGCCGTCACCGAGGCGCCAGAGCCCACCTCGCCGGCGTCCACCGCGTCGTTGTTGAAGTCGGCCTCGTCCAGCAGGCGGGTCTCATAGCCGATCAGCCGCCATTCGGCGACGTGGGCCGGGTTGAACTCCACCTGGATCTTCACGTCGTCGGCGATGGGGAAGGCGCCGCGGTCGAAGGCGGGGCCGAACAGGCGGCGCGCCTCGTTCAGGCTGTCCACATAGGCCGCCGTGCCGTTCCCCGCCTGGGAAATGGTCTGCATGCGGGCGTCCTGATAGTTGCCGCGCCCGAAGCCGTAGACCGACAGATAGATGCCGCTCTCGCGCTGCAGCGCCACATACTCCTCGATGGAGCGGTTGTCGGTGACGCCCACGTTGAAGTCGCCGTCGGTGAACATGAGGATGCGGTTCACCCGGTCGTCGGCGTAGTTCACCCGCGCCTGGTCATAGGCGTTGGTCATGCCGGTGGCGCCGGCGGTGCCGCCTGACGCGCGCAGGCTCTCCACCGCACAGCGGATGCGCAGCCTGTCCGTGCCCGGCGTGGGCTGCAGCGTCGTGCCGGCGCCCTCGGCGTAATAGGTGACGGCCACCGTGTCCTGGGGCCGCAGCCGGTCGATGATCAGGTTCATGGCCCGCTGGGCCAGCTCCAGCTTGTCGGGGCTGTTCATGGAGCCGGACACGTCGACCAGGAACGTCAGGTTCAGGGGGCGGCGCTGGTCCTCGGGCAGTTCGTAGCCCTGAAGGCCCACGTGGACGATCCGGCGACCCTCGGCCCAGGGGGACTCCACCACGGCGGTGGTGACCGCGAAGGGTTCTTCCGCGTTGGCGGGCTGTGCGTAGCCGTAGTCGAAATAGTTGATCATCTCCTCGACCCGCACGGCGTCCACCGGCGGGGACACGCCGTCGTCGACGAAGCGGCGGACATTGGCGTAGCTGGCCGTGTCCACGTCGATGGAGAAGGTGGACACCGGCTCGTCCATGGTCCGGCGCACGGCGTTGGGCGTGGCCTCGGGATAGGATTCGGGCGTTCCGGGGAT
>JBALUZ010000077.1:0-12666 GCA_036963825.1 Brevundimonas sp. | reverse complement strand
ACCGGGCGCGCTTCTCCGGCGGCATGGTGGATGAGCGGGGCTACCTGGCCGAGCTGGAGGACATCGCCGAGAGCGGGATCACCCCGGCGGAGCGGCTGCTGGAAGCCTGGCACGGCCGCTGGAACGGTGATGTGCGTCACGTCTATGCGGAACAGGCGTACTGATGTGAAACCCGGCCTTAACGGGTCGGAGCTAGGTTGGAGCCAGTCCGCCCAGAGAGTTCACCAATGACCCGCCAGCCGCTCGATGTCGTGTCTCCGCAAAAGGACGCGGCTCCGGTTCCGGTCGATCTGGACACCTTCTTCGACGTGTCGCTCGATCTCCTGATCGTGCGCGAACTGGACGGCACCGTCGTCAAGGCGAGTTCGTCGTGGACCACGCTCCTGGGCTATCAGCCTGACGAGATCGAGGGGCGCGGCCTGCTACGGCTGATCCATCCCGACGACCTGACCGCAACCCGGGCCAGCATCGTCGAGGCCGAGACCCGGCGGCCGGGCGATCCGGTGCTTGGCCAGGTCAATCGCTACCGCCACAAGGACGGCCATTACGTCACCCTGGAATGGCGGGCCCAGCGGCACGGCGACCGAATCTACGCCGTGGCGCGCGACGTGACCGACAAGGTCGCCGCCGAGCGCGATCTGGTCGAGGCCAAGGCCGCAGCCGAGGCGGCCAGCCGCGCCAAGTCCGAATTCCTGGCCAATATGAGCCACGAGATCCGCACGCCCCTGAACGGGGTGATCGGCATCGTCGACGCCCTTTCGCGCACGCCCCTGTCGCCGGAGCAGTCGGAGATGGTCGCCCTGGTCGCCTCCTCCGGCGTCACCCTGGAGCGGCTGGTGTCCGATATCCTGGATGTGTCCAAGATCGAGGCCGGCCAGCTGGACCTGGAGGAGCGTCCGTTCGACCTTGACGAGGCCCTGGCCGCGCCGCTGGACGTCATGCGTCTGCGGGCCGAAGACAAGGGACTTGAGTTCAACGTGCGCCGTGCGCCGGATGCTCGCGGCCTTTTCCTGGGCGACAGCACCCGCATCCGCCAGGTGCTCGGCAACCTGTTGTCCAACGCCGTGAAATTCACCCACGACGGCGCGATCACCGTCAGCATCGCGGTGGAGCCGTCCGAGGGGCCCGACACGAGGCTGACGTTCGCGGTCGAGGACACGGGGGTGGGTTTTGACTCCGACCACGCGGCCCGCCTCTTCGACCGGTTCAACCAGGCGGACGCGACCATCACGCGCCGGTTCGGCGGCACGGGCCTGGGGCTGTCCATCTGCCGCTCCCTGGTCGAGATGATGGGAGGACGGATCTCCGCGGCGTCCACGCCGGGCCAGGGCAGCTGCTTTCATGTGGAGATTCCCCTGAGCCGGGCCGCGTCGCTGTCCAACTATGACGCCCGTGAGCGGACGACCACCCTGGCCGGCGGGGGCCTTGACCGGCCCCTCCGCGTGCTGCTGGCCGAGGATCATCCCACGAACCAGCGGGTTGTGCAGCTGATCCTGGGCGCTCACGCCGCCGAGGTCGTCATCGCCGAGGACGGGATCCAGGCCGTGGCTGCATTCGCCCAGGCGCACTTCGACGTGGTGCTGATGGACATGCAGATGCCCGGCATGGACGGCCTGACCGCCACGCGCGAGATTCGTCGCCTGGAGGCCGAGCGCGGCGCAGCGCCGACCCCGATCGTCATGCTGAGCGCCAACGCCATGCCCGAGCACCGGGATCAGTCCCGGGAGGCCGGCGCCGACATCCATGTGCCCAAGCCCATCACCGCCGCCACCCTGCTGGCCGGCATTCTTGCGGTGACGGCGCAAGGTTCCGCCGGCGAACAGACTGGGTCATAATCCGGCGGGGCCGCGTGATGCGGCGGAGCACGAGGCGCGACCCCTCATGAGCGGAGACATCCACATCGGCGTCGGCGGCTGGACCTACGAGCCGTGGCGCGGCGTGTTCTATCCCGAGGGCCTGGTGCAGAAGCGCGAGCTGGAATACGCCGCCTCGAAGCTGACCTCCATCGAGATCAACGGCACCTACTATTCCACCTTCAAGCCGGACAGCTGGCGGAAATGGCGGGACGAGACGCCGGACGGCTTCGTCTTTTCGGTCAAGGCCAGCCGCTACTGCACCAACCGCAAGGTCCTGTCCGAGGGCGGCGAGAGCTTCGACCGCTTCCTGTCGCAGGGCCTGACCGGACTGGGTGACAAGCTGGGGCCGATCAACTGGCAATTCATGGCCACCAAGAGGTTCGAGCCCGCGGACTTCGAGGGCTTCCTGAAGCTGCTGCCGAAGGAGAAGGACGGCCTGCGCCTGCGCCACGCAATGGAGGTGCGTCACCCCAGTTTCGACGTGCCGGAATTCCATGACCTGGCGGCGAAGTACGGCGTCGCCATCGTCTACGCCGAGGACGACGAGGCGCCGGAATGGCCGCGCATCGACCAGAACACGGCCGACTTCCGCTACGCCCGGCTGATGTCCAGCCGCGAGGACGAACCCGCCGGCATGACGGCCGCCGAACTGGACGCCGTGGCGGACCGGGTGAAGAACTGGAGCAAGACAGGCGATGTGTTCGCCTATTTCATCGCCGGGGCCAAGGTGCGCAATCCGGCCGCGGCCATGGCCCTGATCGAGCGGGTGCGGACCTAGCCTCCGTTACGGGCGAACCAGTCGACGATGGCGGGCATCTCCCGCTCGAAGCCGCCGGGCACATAGATGTTCAGAAGGCCTGCCCGCCGGTCCGTGCGGTTGGCGAAGTCGTGGGTCACGCCCGGCGCCGCGCGCACGAAGGTTCCGGCCGGGGCCTCTGTCCAGTCGCCGCCCACCAGGAAGCTGACGGTCCCCTCGAGCACGTAGAAGATGTCGTCATTGGCCTCATGACTATGGGGCCCGGGGCCGTCCGTGTGCGGCTCCAGCCACCATTCCGAGATCGAGTAGGCCGTTCCCGTCTCGGCCTCGTCCGCCTTGAACACGGCGCGCATGCCGCCCATCTGGTAGGGGCGTCCCTCGCCCGGTCGCAGGATGATGGGGTCGTTGCGCTCAGCCGTCATCGGAAGCCTCCGGGGATTGGAATCCGATACTGTCGCGGCCGTCGCCGCCTGACCAGACGAAAGACCGCTTCATGCCCATCGCCGCCCGCGCCTTCGCCGCCGTCGCCGCCGACAAGCCGCTGGAGCCCTGGCGCTTCGACCGCCGCGACCCCGGCCCGGACGACGTGGCCATCGAGATCAAATACTGCGGCGTCTGCCATTCGGACCTGCACGTCGCCAGGAACGAACTGGGCGGCACGCGTTATCCGGTCGTGCCCGGCCACGAGATCGCCGGCCTGGTGACGGCGGTGGGCGAGAACGTCTCCCGCTTCAAGGTTGGCGACCGCGTGGGCGTGGGCTGCATGGTGGACAGCTGCCGCACCTGCCCGGCCTGTCAGGAGGGCGAGGAGCAGTACTGCGTCCCCGGCATGACCCAGACCTATGGCTCTGCGGACGCCAGGGGCGAAACAGTGGGCCAGACCATCACCCAGGGCGGCTATTCCGACCGCATCACGGTAGACCAGCATTTCGTGTTGCGCATTCCCGACAGCCTGCCGCTGGACGCCGCGGCGCCGCTGCTGTGCGCCGGCATCACCACCTACAGCCCCCTGCGTCACTGGAACGTGGGCGAGGGCTCGAAGGTCGCCGTGGTGGGCCTGGGCGGACTGGGTCACATGGCGGTCAAGCTGGCCCACGCCATGGGCGCGGAGGTGACGGTGCTGTCCACCTCCGACCGCAAGAAGGCCGACGCCGAGCGCATGGGTGCAAAACACTTCCTGATCAACTCGGACAAGGCCGCCATGAAGGCGGCGGCCGAAAAGTTCGACCTGATCATCAACACCGTGTCAGCCACCCACGAAATCGCGGGACACCTGAATCTTCTGGCGCGCGACGGAACCATGGTCATGCTGGGCCTGACCACCGAGGCCATGCCGGTGTTCGCCGTGCCGCTGCTGTGGCGTCGGCGCTCTGTGGCCGGCAGCCTCATCGGCGGCATCCGCGAGACCCAGGAGATGCTGGACTTCTGCGCGGAGCACGGCATCGCCTGCGACATCGAGACCATCGCCCCCGACCAGATCAACGACGCCTACGCCCGCATGGAGAAGTCCGACGTGCGCTATCGCTTCGTCATCGACATGGCGAAAATGACCTGACGATCCCCGTCAGGACGACGGCTGCAGGGTGGGCCGCACCAGCGACAGATCGTAACCGAGCGCTTCGGCGCGGCCCATGATCTGCGCCCGGACCGTCTCGCTGGGCCGGGGGGTGCGGCTCAGCAGCCACAGGTAGCGGCCGGACCCCTCCCCGACGATCGACCACGAATAGTCGTCGGCGTGATCCAGGATCCAGTAGTCCCCGAAATAGAAGGGCCCGAAGAACGACACCTTCAACCGGGCGTTTCCGCTGCCTTCCACCACCCTGGCACGGCCCTCGATGGATTTCAGTTCGCCATCCAGGCCGCCGGCGCGGCAGGCGTTCAGCACCCCGACCAGACCATCGTCACGCACGGTGTAGGTGGCGGTCGTGCCTTCACAGCCCCGCTGGAAGCCGTTCTCGTAACGCCCGATTTCATACCACAGGCCCGCGTACCGGTTCAGATCCACCGGGTGCACGGGCAACGGCGTGTCCGGGTTGCCGACGGGGCCGCGCTGGAGGCTTGCGCAGGCCGTCAGGGTCACGGCGGCGGCGAGCATCGCGGCAAGGACTGTCGGACGTCTGGCCATGGCGGCCCAACGGCCGGACACTGACCGGGTTCCGGGGGCCCAAATGGAAAACCCCCCGCCGGGTTTCGGCGAGGGGTTTATGGTGGAGCTAAGCGGAGTCGAACCGCTGACCTCTTGAATGCCATTCAAGCGCTCTACCAACTGAGCTATAGCCCCGAAACCTTCGGGTTGATCCCCGCCGCACCCATCGGGATGGGGTCGGCGAAGGCGGCGGAACCTATGTCAGGCCGATAGGCCGATCAAGCCCTCCCGCCGCCTATTTTTTCATCCCGATTCAGTCGTCGTCCTTCTTGGCGCTTTTGGTGATTTCCTCGTCGATGGAATCGTCGTCCTCGTCCTCGATGAACGGCACGGAATCATCGTCGTCGGAGATGTCGTCGTCATCGTCGCCGTCGCTGACCTTCAGACCGGCGTCGTCGCTGGCGTCGTCGTCATCATCGTCGTCCGGGGTGAGAATGGGCTCGTCGCCGCCCTGATCGATCTCCGGAGCGGTGACTTCCTCCTCCTCGTCCTCGTCGGCGTCGGCCGCCTTGGCCTTGACCTGATCTTCCTCGGTGTCGTCGACGAAGGGCGCGCGGCCCTTGCCGCGGCGGGCCTTGACGGCTTCCTCCGGGTCGAACTCGGTGTCACACTTGGGGCAGTGGGCCGGACGGCGGTTCAGATCGTAGAACTTCGCCTGGCAGTTGGGGCAGACTTGCTTCGCGCCCAGTTCGGGATTGGCCAAGGTTCGAGCCTTACGGTTGGTCGATTGGAATTCGGGCGGCTCCCTTGCCACCACAGGACGCCGCTGTCAAAAGCGGATTCCGCGCCACGCGCATCTGACTGCAATTCGACCCACGGAATCGCGGGTGACACCCTCTGAAATCCTGACCGCGCGCCGCTCGCGCGCCCTGACCGGCGTCGTCCGCGCGCCGGGCGACAAGTCCATGTCCCACCGGGCCCTGATGCTGGGCGGCCTGGCGCATGGCGAAACCACCATCTCTGGCCTTCTGGAAGGCGACGACATCCTGGCCACGGCGAGAGCGGTCGAGGCCTTCGGCGCGCAGGTGCGGCGAACCGCCGAAGGCGCCTGGCGGGTCGAGGGGCGGGGCGGCTTCCGGACGCCGCCCGGGATCATCGACTGCGGCAACGCCGGCACCGGCGTGCGCCTTCTGATGGGCGCGGCGGCGGGGTTCGACCTCTCCGCCACCTTCGACGGCGACGCGTCCCTGAGAAAACGGCCCATGAAGCGGGTCACCGGTCCCCTGTCGGACATGGGCGCGCGCTTTGACTGGGGCGCCGCCGAGGACCGGCTGCCCCTGACGCTCCACGGCGGCGCTCTGAAAGGCATGGTCTATCGACAGAGCGTGGCCTCGGCCCAGGTGAAGTCGGCCATTCTGCTGGCGGGACTGAACGCGGCGGGCGAGACGGCGGTGATCGAGCCGGAGCCCAGCCGCGACCACACAGAGCGCATGCTGCGGGCCTTTGGGGCGGTGGTGGACGTGTTCGAGACCGATGAGGGGCGCGTGGCCCGTCTGCTGGGCGGCCAGCGTCTGACCGGAACCCATGTGGCGGTGCCGGGCGATCCGTCATCGGCCGCCTTCCCGCTGGCGGCGGGACTGATCGTCCCGGGATCGGCGGTGACGGTGGAGGGGGTGATGCTGAATCCCCTGCGCGCCGGCCTGTTCCAGACCTGGATCGAGATGGGCGCGGACCTGACCATCGCCAACCGCCGCATGGCGGGCGGCGAGGAGGTCGGCGACGTCACCGCGCGGCACTCGACGTTGAAAGGCGTGGTGGTCCCGCCCGGGCGGGCCGCCTCCATGATCGACGAATATCCCATCCTCTCGGCCACGGCCGCCTGTGCCGAGGGCGCGACGGTGATGCGCGGCATCGGCGAGATGCGGGTCAAGGAAAGCGACCGGATTTCGCTCATGGCGACCGGGCTCGCGGCCTGCGGGGTCGAGGTGGAGGAGGAGCCGGAGGGCTTCATCGTCACCGGCGCGCCCCGCGTGACCGGCGGCGCCACGGTGCGCACGGCCCACGACCACCGCATCGCCATGAGCCATCTGGTGCTGGGGCTGTGCGCCGAGGCGCCGGTGGCGGTGGACGATCCGGGCATGATCGCCACCAGCTTTCCGGGGTTCGTGCAGTTGATGCAGGGGCTGGGGGCCTCTATCGAGCCCGGATGACCCCCTCTTTCATCATCGCCGTGGATGGCCCGGCCGCCTCGGGCAAGGGCTCCATCGCCTCGCGCCTGGCGGCCCACTACGGCCTGCCGCACCTGGACACGGGGCTGCTGTACCGCGCGGCGGGCCTGAAGGTTCAGGCGTCGGGCGGCGATCTGGATGATGCGCAGGCCGCGACCCGCGCTGCGGAGAGCGTCACGCCCGCCGACCTGATCGACGAAACCACCCTGACCAGCCGGGGCGCCGGCGAGGCGGCGAGCCGGGTGGCGTCGCACCCCGGGGTGCGGGCCGCGCTGCTGAAGCTGCAGCAGGACTTCGCCCGGCAGGCGGGCGGCGCGGTCCTGGACGGGCGCGACATCGGCACGGTGATCGCGCCGGAGGCCCCGGTGAAGCTGTTCGTCACCGCGGCGCCCGAGACCCGCGCGCGGCGCCGCTGGCTGCAGCTGACGCGGCGGGGCGAAACCATCGCCTTCGACGACATGCTGGCCGACATCCTTCGCCGGGACGAGCGCGACGCGGGGCGCGGCGCGGCGCCCATGGTCATGGCCGGTGACGCGGCCTTGCTGGACACCACCGAAATGGATATAGAGACCGCCTTCGATGCGGCCCGCCGCGTCGTCGAGGCGGCGCGCGTCCGGCACGGTTTCTAGAAGCCGCGGACAAATCCAACGCTCCGGTCCCTCGATGAGCCGCGGGTTTCAGGCCGGTTCCATGCCGCCCGCGTCGCCACTGCCCGAAATCTCCATCCAACCGCCGCGCGGACTCCGTTCGTGCGCCAACCTCTTCAGAAACATCATCAACCTTATGACCGACACCCTCTCCCCCACCCGCGACGATTTCGCCGCCCTTCTGGACGAACAGCTTTCCGGCCGTGATCTCGGCGAAGGCCAGGTCGTCCATGGCCGCGTCGTCGGCATCGAAAAGGACATCGTCATCGTCGATGTCGGCCTGAAGACCGAAGGCCGCATCGCCATGCGCGAGTTCGGCCAGGGCGACGGCGCCGCCCTGCCCAAGGTGGGCGACAACGTCGAGGTCTATCTGGAGCGCGTCGAGAACGCGCTCGGCGAAGCGGTCATCAGCCGCGACAAGGCCCGCCGCGAGGAAGCCTGGACCCGTCTGGAAGGCGTGTTCGCCGATGAGCAGCCGGTCATGGGCGCCATCGTCGGCCGCGTGAAGGGCGGCTTCACCGTCGACCTGGGCGGCGCCTCGGCGTTCCTGCCCGGTTCGCAGGTGGACATCCGTCCGGTGCGCGACGTCGGCCCGCTGATGGGCAAGGAACAGCCCTTCGCCATCCTGAAGATGGACCGTCCGCGCGGCAACATCGTCGTCTCGCGTCGCGCCATTCTGGAAGAAGCCCGCGCCGAGCAGCGCACCGAGCTGGTCGGCCAGCTGGCCGAGGGCGAAGTCCGCGACGGCGTGGTCAAGAACATCACCGACTACGGCGCGTTCGTGGATCTGGGCGGCATCGACGGCCTGCTGCACGTCACCGACATGAGCTGGAAGCGCGTGTCGCACCCGTCGCAGGTGCTGGCCGTGGGCGACACGGTCAAGGTGCAGATCATCAAGATCAATCCGGACACCCAGCGCATCAGCCTGGGCATGAAGCAGCTGCAGGCCGACCCGTGGGAAGGCGTGGAGGCCAAGTACCCGGCCGGCGCCAAGATGACGGGCCGCATCACCAACATCACCGACTACGGCGCCTTCGTGGAGCTGGAAGCCGGCGTCGAGGGTCTGGTGCACGTGTCGGAAATGTCCTGGACCAAGAAGAACGTTCACCCGGGCAAGATCGTCTCCACCTCGCAGGAAGTGGACGTGGTCGTGCTGGACGTGGACAGCGCCAAGCGCCGCATCTCGCTGGGCCTGAAGCAGGCCCAGAACAATCCGTGGGAAGCCTTCGTCGAGGCCCACCCGATCGGCTCGACCGTCGAGGGCGAGGTCAAGAACGCCACCGAGTTCGGTCTGTTCGTCGGCCTGGACAACGACATCGACGGCATGGTGCACCTGTCGGACCTGGACTGGAACGTCTCGGGCGAGGAAGCCATCCAGCGCTACCACAAGGGCGAGACCATCAAGGCCAAGGTGCTGGACGTCGACATCGAGAAGGAGCGCGTCTCCCTGGGCGTCAAGCAGCTCGGCGGCGACCCCATGGAAGGCGACACCTACCGCAAGGGTCAGCAGGTCACCGTCACCGTGACGGCGGTCGAGAGCGGCGGCATCGAGGTCAAGTTCGGTGAGGACGACACCCCGGTCTCGGCCTTCATCCGCAAGTCGGACCTGTCGCGCGACCGCGCCGAGCAGCGCCCCGAGCGCTACGCCGTGGGCGACCGCGCCGACGCCATGATCACCTCCGTGGACAAGGCGACCCGCCGCGTCTCGGTGTCGATCAAGGCGCTGGAGATGAAGGACGAGAAGGAAGCCATCGACCAGTTCGGATCCTCGGACTCCGGCGCGTCGCTGGGCGACATCCTGGGCGCGGCCCTGCGCGAGAAGGCCGGCTCCAAGGAGTAGGCCTTCACCCTATGGACGACGGATCAGGCGGCCGGGGCGACCCGGCCGCCTTTTTCTTTGCGTCCTTGAAGATTAAGGACGAATTCGCGGTTGAATCGCGGGCGGGGCTTTATTCCCGCGGCCAACGGTGGCTAAGGTCGCCTCTTCGACGTCGCCCGGACGCGTGCCGGCGCGGTCTGGCGCACTCTTACGGCGGGGGCCGATCACTGATGATCAAGTCGCAGCTCATCGAAAAGCTGGCCGCAGAAAACACCCACCTGACCCACGCCGAGGTGGAGCGGGTGGTGAACATCGTGCTGGACCGCATGATCGACGCCATGAGCACCGGCGGCCGGGTGGAGCTGCGCGGATTCGGCGCCTTCTCGGTGAGATCCCGTCCGGCGCGCGCCGGACGCAACCCCCGCACCGGCGAGACCGTGGAGGTTCCGGCGAAGTCGGTTCCGTTCTTCAAAAGCGGAAAGGAGCTGCGCGAGCGGCTCAATGCGTCGGGCGACGCCTGATTTCCTTTCGGCCGGTCACCCCGTCCAACACCAGGCTTGCGTCCGCGCGAGCCAGATCGGAGCACGCCATGGGTCTGTTTCAGGAATTCCGCGAGTTCGCCGTGCGGGGCAACGTCGTTGACCTGGCGGTCGGGATCATCATCGGGGCGGCGTTCAACGGCATCGTCCAGGCGCTCGTCAACGGCGTGATCATGCCTCCCGTCGGCCTGCTCGCCGGGGGCGTCGACTTCGCCGAGTTGCGCTGGGTGCTGGTCGCCGAGAACCCCGCCACCGAAGCGGTCGAGGAGGTGGCGATCCAGTACGGCGCGTTCATCAACACCCTCGTGCAGTTCCTGATCGTGGCCTTTGCCGTCTTCCTTCTGGTGAAGGGCGTGAACCACATGCGCCGCAAGCAGGCGGCCGAACCGGGACCGGCGGCGCCGCCCGCGCCGACGCCCACCGAGGTGCTGCTCACCGAGATCCGCGACGCCCTGAAAGCGCGGCCGGGGGTCTGAGTCAGGCGTCGCCCGCCCCCGCAGGAACAGGGCGCAGGCAGAAGCTGTAGTCGCCGTCGAAAGGGACCGGGGACCAGCCTGCCCGCAGGCGCGCGGCGCGCTCCGGCGCGAACCGGGCGTAGGCGTGGCCCCACCCGCCCTCGCGGCGCGCGCGGCGGGCCAGCGGCCCTAGCGCAGCGACCATGTCCGGCGAGACCACCTGAAGCCGCACCTTGGCCGCCCCCAGGGCCCGCGCATTGTCGATCAGGGCGCCGGCCAGGGTGGTGATGGCGTCCGGCTCGTCGGCCAGGGCGACGAGGTCGATGATGTCGATGACCGGAGGCTCCCAACGGCTTCCCTTCGCCATCTGGGCCATGAGCCAGCCGGTTATGGCGCCGTCCCGCCGATGAACGAGCAGAACAGGCGCCAGCGTCTGGTCCGGATCGGTCACCCGCCACCGCAGCGAGGCGGCGCTCCGATCGGCCAGGACGCGCCCCTCGCCCTTGAGGCGCGTCCAGAAGTCGTCCCAATCCCCACCGAAGCCGGTCAGCCGCGCGACATTCGGCGGCAGATGCAGGTCCGGTTCCTGCCGGAGACGCCCGTTCATGAACCGTTCGCGCCCCGGCCGGCCGCTGCGATGGGGCGCGAGACGCCGCACTATCCCGGCTGCGCCTGCGGTGATCGGGTCAATCATCCACGCCAGCTTCAGCGCATGGGTCGATTCCGGCCACGGCGAGAAGCCATGCCGACGATACAGGGGCGCCGACAGGGCGTTGGCGTTCAACAGATAGAACATCCCCGCATCCCTCGTCCCCATCACCCGGCGGATGAGCCGCGTGGCGGCTCCTCCAAGTTCAGGCGGAACGATAATGGAGTAGCCGGTGACGCCGAGGACCGGTTCGCCGTCGACCCAGAATTGCTGGGCGAACTGGCCGATGAACGCCGCGCGGCCCTGATCATCCTCCGCCAGCCAGCCGATCGAGGACCCAGTCGGGCGCGCAGGATTGTCCGCCAGCCAGCGCCACCCTGCGGCCGAGCGCACAGGCCAGTCCACAGATCGATGCAGGGCGTCGACGGCGGGCGCATCACCGGCGGCGAAGGGGCGGAGGGTGAGGAGCATGGCGGGCCGACGGTGTGGGGCGGTCAGGCTGGCGGACAAAGATTGTCATATGGTGACCCTGCGGCGATCCTCTGTGCACGCACGAAGGATTGTCACGATCGCGCCCTACGCTGGCGGGATGTTCGTCCATCGTCTTCTTCGTCGCCCCGCCACCCGGGCCCAGGCCGCGGTCGAGCTCGCATTGGCCGCCCTGCTGGCCGCCCAGCCGGTCCTCTGGATCTGGATGTGGAACGCGCCCGGACAAACCGAAGCCGTGAGCACAGCGCCAGCGCCAGCGGCCGCTGCACGCTTCGAGGCGACAGCTGACCCCTTCTTTCCGGCTTCGGCGCGGGCGCCGCTGGCGCCCCACACCCTCTTCGCCGTGCGCACCGGCGGGCGCGGCGGCGCGATCCTCGCCGGACCCGACGGGATGCAGAAGGCCGTCGCCGTCGGAGAGGCGGTCAGCGAGGGCGTCACGCTGGCGGGGGTGGCGCAGGACCACGTGATTCTCGCCCACCACGGCGCGCGCACGAGGCTCGACTTCCCTGCGGCCGCCCCCAGCCCAGCGTCTGTCCAACCCCCTTCCCGAGCCGCGGCGGCCGGCCCGGCGGCCCCGGGCCCCGGCGCGGCCGATGCCGCCACCTACGCCACGGCCCTGCGGCCGGTCTCGGCCAACGGCGCAGACGGCTACATCTGGCGGCCGGGCGTTGATGGCGGCGTGCTGGCCGAGGCCGGGCTCAGGCCGGGCGATGTCATCCTGCGCATCAACGGCACGCCGTTCGATCGCGCCGAACGGATGGAAGAGCTGGCCGTCGAGATCGCAGCCGGCCGCGCCATTGATCTGGAGTACAAGCGAAACGGCGTCGTTATTTCAAGTCGATACACGCCATCATAAGTATGCCGAAAATATAAAAAATAGTCTGGACCCTGATCGTTCAGCAATATCTGGAACTTACTGTCATCTGATCATTGCAAAGAGCGGCTAATCCCGTCTCCCGAGTTGCGGGGGCGTCGGCATGGTGCGCGGCGGGCCCTGCTTTTCGCGCAACGAGGGGACTCCCATGTCACGTACCTACAAGATTCTCATGGCCGGCGCGGCCGCGCTCGCCCTGGCCTCCTGCGGCTCGGCCGAGGTGGCCTCGCCCGGTGAAGGCGGCTTCGGCGGCGGCGGCAGCGGCGG
>JBALUZ010000076.1:0-12797 GCA_036963825.1 Brevundimonas sp. | reverse complement strand
CGAACGCCTGCGGGCGGCGATCCACGCCTTCGCCGACCACTGGCGCGACAGGGAGGCGCGGCTCCGGGAGCTGCGCCGCGCCCGCGCCAACCTGTGCTGATCGGCTTCCCAAGCCGGTCCATGACCGGTAAGCCTGAGGCATGAAACTCGCATCGCTCAAGCACGGCCGCGACGGCCGCCTCGTGGTCGTCTCCAGCGACCTGAACTGGTTCACCGACGCCTTCCTGATCGCCCCGACGCTGCAGGCGGCGCTGGACGACTGGGAGCGCTGCGAACCGCAACTGCGCGCCCTGGCGGAAAGCCTCGAGCACGAAGCCGTGCCGCGCGGCCGCTTCCACGAGCGGGACGCCGCCGCCCCCCTGCCCCGCGCCTACCAGTGGGCGGACGGCTCGGCCTATGTGAACCACGTGGCCCTGGTGCGTCAGGCGCGCGGCGCCGAGATGCCGGAAAGCTTCTGGACCGATCCCCTGATGTACCAGGGCGGCTCGGACTCCATGCTGGGCCCCCGCGACCCGATCCCGCTGGCCGACGAGGCCTGGGGCTGCGATCTTGAGGCCGAGATCGTGGTGGTCACCGGCGACGTGCCCCGGGGCGTGACGCGGGAAGAGGCCCTGGGCCACATCCGGCTGATCGGCCTGGTCAACGACGTCTCCCTGCGCAACCTGATCCCGGGCGAATTGGCCAAGGGCTTCGGCTTCGTCCAGTCCAAGCCCGCCAGCGCCCTGTCGCCCGTCTTCGTCACGCCCGACGCCCTGGGCGACCGCTGGAAGGACGGCAAGCTGCACGGCGAGCTGACCGTCACCCTCAACGGCCAGCCGTTCGGCAAGGCCGACGCCGGGGTCGATATGACCTTCGACTTCGGGACCCTGATCGCCCATCTGGCGAAGACCCGGACGCTGGTCGCCGGCTCCATCATCGGCTCGGGCACCGTGTCCAATCGCGACGCGGACGGCGGCCCCGGCAAGCCCGTCCGCGACGGCGGCCTCGGCTACTCCTGCATCGCCGAGGTCCGCACCGTCGAGACCATCCTGCACGGCAAGCCGGAAACGCCCTTCCTGAAGCACGGCGACACCGTCCGCATCGAGATGCTGGACGAGAGGCGCCACTCCATCTTCGGGACCATCGAGCAGGTGGTGGAGACGGCGTGATGAAAGCTCTGGCCGCCGTTCTGACGCTTGTCGCCACGACCGCCGCCGCGCAGGACGAGCCGGATTGGGATCTCATTGTCGAACCCGCCGAGAGCCTTACCGCTGCGTTCGTCGCCTATGAAGGCGGCCTGGGGGTGCTCGCCCGATGCAAGGACGAAGCCTTCCACCTCATGGTGACCGGCCTGGTTCCGGAAGACGGCCTCACCCGTCAGACGCAGGTGGTCTTCGGAGACGATGACTGGGGCGACGAAGAGTGGTTCGTCGGTGAGGATCCCGGGACCGCTTTCAGTTACAAGCCTGCGATGTACGCGCGCATTCTTCGCGAGGGAGGCACGTTCGACATCGTTGTCCGCGAGGCCGGACCCAACGGAGAAAACCTGCGCTACGTATTCGAGATCCCGCGGTCCGCCTCAGCCGTGAACCAGACGCTGGAAGCCTGCGGCAAACCGGTGGACGACCCGCGCGACGTGTTTCTGGAAGACCTCCCCGAGAGTGGTTTGCCCGCCGACCTCGAATGGGCGCGGCAGCCTCGCGGCCTGTATCCTTCCGGTCGCACCTATGAGCGGGGTGTCGCTGTGGTGAGCTGCCTGACCGAAACGGACGGAAGGTTGCGGGAATGCGTGGTCGAGACGGAGTGGCCCGCTGACGGCGGCTTCGGCGAGGCCGCCCTTCGCGCAACGCGGAACGGCCGGTTGAGAAACGTCGATCGTTCGGTGGCCGAAGTCCCCACCGTGATCGTGAGCTGGACGACAACCTTCCGGATGAACTGAGATCACCGCAGAGCGTCACGCTTCCGGCCTGATTTTTGCTTCATCCCGCGCTATGTAGGGCTCGGTTGAACCGGGGGAGCCGTCCATGCGTCGATTTCTGGTCTGGAGCGCGCTGGCGCTGGTGATCGGTCTGGGACTCGCCGGAGGCGGGTACTGGGCCTACTGGAACTTCTACGCCCGGTTCCAGCCGGTGGTGATCCAGCGGGATCAGGCCGAGATCCAGCGGCTGCTGGACGAGGCCTCGTGGATCTCGGCCGGCGGGGGCGGAGAGCCGCTCTACATGGTCACCTGGCGCGACAACGCGGCGGCGCAGCAATATGAGCGCGAAGAGTTTCCCAAGCTGCGGGCCGCGGGCGTCGAGGCGCGGGTGATCGTGTTCGCCCGCCCGGACCGCGAAGGCCTGGCCCAGTCGACGGCGGCCGAACGGGCCACGGTGGCGGAGCTCTGGCTCAGCCGCGACTGGACCCTCTACGAGCGCTGGACCGCCACGCCGGGGCGCAACTGGACCGCCGCCGGCATCCCCAGCGCCGACGGCAATCTGGCGCGCGGCGCCGTGGTGGAGGCCGGCCGCGATTTCGTCGACCGGCTGAACAGCCTGTTGCGGGGCCAGGGCGTCGGGGCGGGGTATCCCCTGATCCTGTGGCGGGACCGCGAGGGCTATCTGAAAGCCTGCGCCTGTTCCGACCCGCGGTCGTGGGCCTTCATCCGCGACGATCTGGACGCCCCGGACCAGACGTCGGCGCCGGCGGCCGAGCCACCCGTGGAGGACGACTTCGGCGCGGAGCCGCTGCCCTATCCCCAGCTGGGCGACGCGCCGGACAGTCGGCCGGCGAGCCCGCCCCGCACGGACTCCGCCGTCGATCCGGCGCCCGAAGCCGCCGACGGCGCCGCGACGCCCCGTCCCGCACCCGCCCGGCCTGCGACCCCGCGCGAGCCGCCCCGGGCGGAGACCCGGGAAGACGCCACCTTCTTCTAGGCTTAGAGGACGCGGCGGCAGATCTCGATCAGGCGGGCGACGTCGCTTTCGTTCTGATACAGGCCGAAGCCGAACCGGAGCACGTCGTCGCGCACGTCGGTGATCACGCCGGCGTCCTGCAGACGCGCCTTCCATGCCTGGGCGTCCGGGTGCCGGAAAGCCAGGAAGCGCGCCCGCGGCCCCTCTCCCTGGATCGGATTGAGCAGATCGGCCTCCTTGAGCCGCCCGCAGCGGCCGCTCCCGGCGGCCTCCGAGAACTGGGCCTGCAGGGTCCGCGCATGGGCGGCCACCGCAGCGGTCGTCAGGCCCTCCAGGTCCAGCATGCGCCGCACGGCGTTGAACCGGTAGAGGGGCGTCGAGTCGAACGTGGCGCCCCAGAACCGGCCCGCGTCGGCGGTGTAGCCCACACCGCCCGGCGGGCCCTGCAGATCGCCGAACTCGGCGAACCAGCCCGTGACGACGGGCCTCGGACCGAACCCGGGCGGCGCATGCAGCATGCCGGCGCCCTCCCCCGACATGGCGTATTTGTAGCCGCCGGTGACGTAGAACACCCGGTCCGCCACGGCCGACAGATCCGTGGGGACGGCCATGAAGCCGTGATAGCCGTCCACCACCACCCAGGGGCCGGCGGGGTCGGCCAGCGCCGCCAGGTCGCCCAGCGCCTCGACCATCCAGCCGGTGCGGAAGAACACCTGGCTGACCATGATCAGGTCGTGTCCGCCGGCCCGGGCGGCCTTGATGAACCGCGCCGGAAAGGTGCTGAACGGCGCGAGCGGCACGCGGGTCACCACAGCCTCGCCCGCCTCCTCCCAGCGCGCGGCCTGACGACGGAAGGAGTGAAACTCGCCGTCGGTGGACAGGATGCGGACCGGCTTCCTCTCCACCGCCGAGACGATCCGCAGCAGGAAGTCGTGGGTGTTCTGGGCGAACACCACGGTGTCCGGAGACGGCAGGTTCAGCTCGCGCGCCACATGCCCCTGGGCCTCCGGCACCACCTCGCCAAGGATCAGGTCCCACTTGCGGTCCGCATGGCGGTTGGCGTCGGCCCACGCCTGCACCTGGCCGTCGAAACTGGCGTCGGGCCACAGGTGATGGCTGTGGGCGGCGAAATGCAGCCGTCTCGGGTCGGCGCCCAGGGCGCGGGAGAACAGGGGCTTGTAGCTCAAGGTCGTCTCCACGTGGCGGCCGCAGAATCAGGGTTATCGCGGGCGCCGCCCCGGCTCAAGCGAAGGAGCCTGCATCTGCCGGCGCGGCGCTTTTTGTGCGCCATCGCTCCCGTCGCGGACGGTCGCTGCCCGGGCGCATTCCTGGTGCGCCGCGGGGGCGCCGGTGGCTGACGTCCTGATCGCCCTCCCCCCCAAGGGGGAGGGAGAAGGGCGGCGGGGGGCCGCCGTCGCATCGGGCTGAATCAGACCAGCGCGCCGTGGCAGTGCTTGAACTTGCGCCCGGAGCCGCAGGGGCAGTCGGCGTTGCGGCTGGTGCGCTCCCAGCCCGGCGGCAGGGCGTCCACCGGCAGGCGGGCGCGGTCGTCGCCGGTGAGGGCGCCTTCCGGGTTCTGGGCCGCCGGGTTCCGCATCTCGTTCTCGCCGGTCTGCGGATTGAGGTGGATCTCCTGGAAATCGCCGGCCGGGGGCGGCGGGGGTTCGAAGCGGAACTCCACCGTCATGACCCAGCGCGTGACGTTGTGGCGCAGGTTGGTCAGCAGGGTCTCGAACAGCGAGAAGGCTTCGGTCTTGTATTCGTTCAGCGGATCGCGCTGACCATAGCCGCGCAGGCCGATGACCCCGCGCAGGTGGTCCAGATGGACCAGATGCTCGCGCCACTGCATGTCGATCATCTGCAGCAGGAACTGCCGCTCAAGGCCGCGCATCTGGCCGGCGCCGATCTGGGCCTCGCGCTCCACCGCGCGGGCCTCGGCGGCGGCCTGCAGGCGCTCCTCGATCTCCTCGTTGGAGACCCCTTCCTCGGCGGCCCAGGCGCGCACCGGCACGTCCAGACCGAGGGTCTTCCTGACCTCTTCCTCCAGCCCGTCGATGTCCCACTGCTCGGCGTAGGCCTTGGGCGGAATGTGCGTCTCGACCAGGTCCGACACGGTGTCACGGCGGAACTCGGCCACCATTTCCGACAGGTCCTCGGTGTCGAGGAACTCCTGGCGCTGCTCGAACACCGCCTTGCGCTGGTCGTTCACGACGTCGTCGTACTTGAGCAGGTTCTTGCGGATCTCGTAGTTGCGCTGCTCGACGCGCTTCTGGGCGGTCTCCACCGCGCGGTTCAGCCACGAATGGCTGATGGCCTCGCCCTCGGCCACCTTGAAGGTCTCCATGATGGAGGCCAGGCGGTCGCCGGCGAAGATGCGCAGCAGGTCGTCGTCGGTGGACAGGTAGAATTTCGAGGTGCCGGGGTCGCCCTGACGGCCGGTGCGGCCGCGCAGCTGGTTGTCGATGCGGCGGCTTTCGTGGCGCTCGGTGCCCAGCACGAACAGGCCGCCGGCCTCCAGGGCCGCCTGCTTGTTCCGTTCGATATCGGCCTGGAGGCGGGCGGACTCCGCCGCCTCGAGCTCGGGCGTGATCTCGACGCCCATGGCCCGCTGTTCCTGGGTCCAGCGCGCCATGCGCATCTCCAGGTTGCCGCCCAGCTGGATGTCGGTGCCGCGGCCGGCCATGTTGGTGGCGATGGTCACCGCGCCGGGCAGACCCGCGTCGGCGACGATGAAGGCTTCCTGTTCGTGGTGCCGCGCGTTCAGCACATTGTGCGGCACGCCCTTGCCGCTCTTCACCTCGACGGTGAAGGCGTCCACGCCCAGCTTGTCCAGCAGCTTCGCGCCGGTGGGATCGGTCTCCAGCTCGGTGCGGGTCCAGATCGGCTTGATGCGTCGTCCGCCCGCCAGCTGGCCGGCCTTCTCCAGCGCCTCGGGCTTGAGCCGCCAGACCTCCACTTCCCACGCGTGGGTCTGGAGGAGTTTCGACAGATCCTCGGACTTCTCGATGGAGACGGTGCCCACCAGGATCGGCTGGCCCGCCGCGTGCCGGTCGGCAATGGTCCTGGCCACCGCCAGATATTTCTCGGCGGCGGTGCGATAGACCTCGTCGTCATGGTCGATGCGCTGGATCGGCCGGTGGGTCGGCACCTCCAGCACGTCCATCTTGTAGATGTCGTGGAACTCGGACGCCTCGGTGGCGGCGGTGCCGGTCATGCCGGACAGCTTGCCGTACAGGCGGAAATAGTTCTGGATCGTGACCGAGGCCAGGGTCTGGTTCTCGGGCATGATCTTCACGCCCTCCTTGGCCTCGATGGCCTGGTGCAGGCCCTCGGACAGACGGCGGCCCTGCATGATCCGGCCGTTGAACTCGTCAATCAGCAGGATCTCCCCGCCCTTGATGATGTAGTCCTTGTCGCGCTGGTACAGGGTGTTGGCGCGCAGGGCCTGGTTCACGTGGTGGACCAGGGAGACGTTGGCGGCGTCGTAGAGGTCGATCGTGCCTTCCACCAGCAGGCCGCGCTCGCGCAGCATGTCCTCGACCCGCTCCGAGCCGAGTTCGGACAGCAGGGCCTGACGCTGCTTCTCGTCGTGATCGAAGGTGCCCTCGTCCTTGATCAGCTCCTTCACGATGCCGTCGATGGTCAGATACAGTTCCGACCGGTCGTCGGTGGGGCCCGAGATGATCAGGGGCGTGCGCGCCTCGTCGATGAGGATGGAGTCCACCTCGTCCACGATGGCGAAGTGGTGGCCGCGCTGGACCATCTCGCGCCGGTCGTAGACCAGGTTGTCCCGCAGATAGTCGAAGCCGAACTCGTTGTTGGTGCCGTAGGTGATGTCCGCGGCGTAGGACGCCTGGCGCTGCCCCTGGGACAGGCCGTTGACGATGACGCCCACCTCCATGCCCAGGAAGCGGTACACCCGGCCCATCCATTCGGCGTCGCGCCGGGCCAGATAGTCGTTCACGGTGATGACGTGCACGCCCTTGCCGCTGAGGGCGTTCAGATAGACCGGGGCCACGGCCACCAGGGTCTTGCCCTCGCCGGTGCGCATCTCGGCGATGCCGCCCGCGTGCAGGATCATGCCCCCGGCGAGCTGGACGTCGAACTGGCGCTGGCCCAGCACGCGCCTCGACGCCTCGCGCACCACGGCGAAGGCTTCGTTGAGGAGCTTGTCCAGGCTCTCGCCGCCGGCGATGCGGTCGCGGAACGTCTGCGTCATCATGCGCAATTCGTCGTCGCTGAGGGCCTCCATCTTCGGCTCCAGCGCATTGATGCGCTGGACCTGGGCCATGAAGGATTTGACCTGGCGGTCATTGGAGGAGCCGAAGAGCTTTTTGGCGAAGCCGAGCATGAAAAATCCGGTCAGGCGGTCGAGCGGGCGCCCGTTCTGCGAGTGAGGGCCCAGGGAGGGTCGGCGGACGGCGCCGGGGCCGGGGATGCGACAGGCCGCGCCCGGCCACGCCCGCAAGGGAATTCGAGGCCGCGCGATCCATCGAAAACCCCTCGACTTGGGCGCGGGCGAGACTTAAGCACCGGCCTATCCCCTGTCAACGCGAGGGCTTTTGCGGCACGGTCTGCGCAAAAGGGTCGACCGCCCCCGCATCATGGAGATTCACATGCGCCGCAGCATCCGCCGAAGCGTCTCCGGAAGCCTGTCCGGGCTCGCCGTTCTGGCCATGGTTCTGGTGGTGGCCGCCTGCGGCCGCGGCAACGGCGACGAGACCCCGCCCGAACCGGGCGACCGGGCGGTGGCGCGGGTCGAGGGCGCGGCCATCTGGGCCTCGGACGTCAAGCGCGAGGCCGTGGCCCAGGGCCTGATCGGCGAGGGCGAGCCCCTGGACGTGACCTCGGACCTGTTCCGCCGGGTGCTGGACGAGGTGATCGACCAGAAGCTGCTGGCGCGCGAGGCCGACCGGCGCGGCCTGGCCGACAGCCCGCTGGCCCAGCGGCGGCTTGAGGCCACCCGCGAGCGCATCCTCGGCGACATGCTGGTGGAGACCACGGTCAACCGCGCCATTTCCGACGAGGCGGTGCAGACCCTGTATCAGGAGCAACTGCGGCTGGCCCGCAACTCCGAGGAGATCCGCCTGCGGCTGATCCTGTCGGAGACCCGCGAGGCGGCCGACGCGGTGCGCGGGATGCTGGCCGCCGGGGCCAATTTCGAGCAGCTGGCCATGCAGCGCTCCACCGACGAGGCCACCCGGTTCTCGGGCGGCGATCTGGGCTATGCGACCCTGGACGTGATGCCCGCCGCCTATGCGGCCGCCCTGCGCGACGCGGCGGCCGGCGACACCGTCGGACCTTTCGAGGCCGAGGGCGGCTGGGCCGTGCTGCGGGTCGAGGACCGGCGGCGCGAGACGCCGCCCACCCTGGAGCAGGCCCGTCCCCAGATCGTGCGCTACCTGACCTATGAGGAGGTGCGCCGCCTGCTGGAGCAGCTGCGCGGCCGCGCCGAGGTGGAGGTGATGCTGACCGGCGACCCCCTGGCCGTGCCCGGCGCGCCCGAGGAGCCGGACTCGGCCCCGCCGGCCGCTGCAGACGCCGAAACGCCCCAGACCGAGGACGCCGCGTGAGCAAGACCCCCTCGCCCCGCAAGGGCGTCTCCACCTCCATCGAGAAGGCGCTGGACCCGTTCGCCTCGGCGCTGAAGCGGGTGACGCCTGCCCGGCCGGCCCCGCCGGCCGCGCCCGCCCCTACCGGCAAGCCCGGGCTGGCGGTGTCGCCGCTGGCCGTCCCGTTCCCGGCCATTCCGCCCATCGCCGGGGTGGAGATCGCCACCGCGCGGGCCGGCTTCTACAAGCATGATCGTCACGACCTGACCGTGTTCCGGTTCGCCGAGGGCACCAGCTGCGCCGGGGTCTTCACCCGGCACCAGGTGGGCTCCGCGCCGGTGGACTGGTGCCGCCGGCATCTGGAGGCCGACAGCGGCGGACAGGACGTGCGCGCCCTCGTGGTCAATGCGGGCTGCGCCAACGCCTTCACCGGCAAGGCGGGGGCCGACGCGGCGCGGCGCACGGCCTCGGCCGCCGCCAAGCGCTTCGACTGCCGCCAGCGGGACGTGATGCTGGCCTCCACCGGGGTGATCGGGGTGGTGCTGGACGACCGGAAGATCGCCGCCCGCATGGCCGAGGTCGAGGCCGGGCTGAAGGCGGACAACTGGGCCGCCGCCGGCCAGGCCATCATGACCACCGACACCTTCCCCAAGGGGGCCTTCGCCGAGGCGAAGATCGAGGGGGTGACGGTGCGCATCGCCGGCATCGCCAAGGGCTCGGGCATGATCGCCCCGGACATGGCCACCATGCTGGCCTTCATCGCCACCGATGCGGACATCCATCCGAACGTGCTGCGGGCGCTGCTGAACCTGCATGTGCGCACCACCTTCAACAGCGTGACGGTGGACGGCGACACCTCCACCAACGACACCTGCCTGCTGTTCGCCACCGGCGCCTCGGGCGCGCCGCGCATCGGCCGCGTGGGCGACCGGCGACTGGCCGACTTCAGCCGGGCGCTGGACGCGGTGATGCTGGACCTGGCGCACCAGCTGGTGCGCGACGGCGAGGGCGCGACCAAATTCGTCAAGGTGACGGTGGAGAACGCCCGCTCGCCGGGGTCGGCCCGCAAGCTGGCGCGCTCCATCGCCGACAGCCCGCTGGTCAAGACCGCCATCGCCGGACAGGACGCCAACTGGGGCCGGGTGGTCATGGCCGTGGGCAAGACCGACGAGCCGGTGGACCGGGACCGGCTGTCCATCCGCTTCGGGCCCCACTGGGCCGCGCGGGACGGGGCGCCGGCGCCGGACTACGACGAGGCGAAGATGAGCGCCTACATGAAGAAGCCGGAGCTGGAGATCACTGTCGACGTGGGCTCGGGCCGGGCCGCGGCCACGGTGTGGACCTGCGACCTGACCAAGGGCTACATCGAGATCAACGGCGATTACCGTTCGTGACCACGCCCCTGCCCACCCTGCTCGTCGTGGCCGCCGCGCTGGTCGACGCCGACGGCCGCGTGCTGATCGCCCAGCGGCCCGAGGGCAAGCAGATGGCGGGGCTGTGGGAATTTCCCGGCGGCAAGGTGGAGCCCGGCGAGCGGCCGGAACAGGCCCTGATCCGCGAGCTGCGCGAGGAGCTGGGCGTCGAGACGAGAGAGGCCTGCCTGGCGCCGTTCGTTTTCGCCAGCCACGCTTACGATTCGTTTCACCTGTTGATGCCACTGTATCTGTGCAGACGGTGGGAAGGCGTGGTGACGCGCCGCGAACATGCCGCCCTGGCCTGGGTCAGGCCGAACCGCATGTCGGATTATCCCATGCCCCCCGCCGATGCGCCGCTGGTCGCGTACCTGCGCGACCTGCTGTGACCTGAACCGCGAAAGGAGGCGGACATGAAGAGGCTTTTCCGCCGCCTGGCCTCGGACGTCAGCGGGGCCACCGCCATCGAATACGGGCTGATCGCCGCCCTGGTCTTTCTGGTCATCATCGGGGCGGTGACCCTGTTCGGCGAGAACGCCACCGGGGTGATCATCGGCGCGGCCGACGCCGTGTCGGGCGCCGCCTCGGGCGGCTAGCCGCCCGCCGCGCGCTGGAAGCTCTCCACCAGAGACCCCGAGACCAGCCGCCAGCCGTCCACCAGCACGAAGAAGATCAGCTTGAACGGCAGGCTGATGATGACCGGCGGCAGCATCATCATGCCCATGGACATGAGCACGCTGGCCACCACCAGATCGATGACCAGGAACGGCACGAACAGCAGGAAGCCGATCTCGAAGGCGCGCTTGAGCTCGGAGATCATGAAGGCCGGCGTGACCACCCGCAGGGGCAGGTCGGCGGCGTCCTCGGGCGGGTCGATGCGCGACATGCGCGTGAACAGCTCCAGATCCCGCGGCCCGACCTGGTCCAGCATGAAGGCCTTCACCGGCTCGGAGGCGGCGTCGAAGGCCTGGGGCAGCTCCATCTGCTGATCCATCAGGGGCCGGATGCCGGAATCGTAGGCCGCCTGCCAGGTGGGCGCCATGACAATGGCCGACAGGAACAGGGCCAGCGACACCAGCACCGCATTGGGCGGCGACTGCTGCATGCCCAGGGCGGTGCGCAGCAGCGACAACACCACCACGATGCGGATGAAGCTGGTGGTCATGATGACGATGGACGGCGCCAGCGAGAGCACGGTGATCAGGCCCACCAGCTGAACGACCCGTTCGCTCAGGCCCGCGCCCGTGCCCAGGTCGATGCTGATGGCCGAGCCCGTCCCCTGCGCGGCCTCCTGGGCGATGGCCGCCACCGGCAGGATCAGGCCGAGGGTCAGGCTGACGAGGGTGACGATCAGCGACAGGCGCAGGGCGCGCGTCAGTTCGGCGCGGGTGGGCAGGGCGAACACGGCCGGACGGGTCACGCGCCGCCGTCCTTGCCGCGCGGCTCGATCAGCTCCTTGCCTTCGCCCAGCAGGATCAGGCGCTCCTCATCGTCCACCCGGACGAGGATCAGCCGGCGGGCCGGGTCCAGGACCAGGGTTTCAACCACCTGCATGCGGCGCTCGTCGCGGACGCCCTGGAAGCGCACCATCAGGCCTGGCGCATAGCGGCGCAGGGCGTAGGCCGCCAGGCCGATCAGGCCCAGGGTGATGGCCAGGCCGAGAATCGCCCGCGCGAAATCGAGAAAACCCATTCAACCGCCCCGCCGGCCACACGCCGGATTCGGGGCCAGCATTAAGGATCGTGGTTAACGACCGGTTGAGGAAACCCCCTGTTAACCATGCACCCGGCATTTTCCGCCGGGTAAGTCCCCTCAAGCCATCATGGCGGGAGTCTCATGCGCCTGGACAACATCCCCCTGTTCGACGCCATCCGCGGCCGCCTCGGCTGGCTGGAGGAGCGCCAGCGGGTCATCGCCCAGAACGTGGCCAACTCCGACACGCCGGGGTTCGCCGCGCGCGACCTGCGTGCGCCGGACGACTTCGCCCACGCCATGATGCGGCAGACGCAGGGGGTGGGCATGATGCGCACAAGCGCCGCCCACATCGCCGTGCAGCCCCAGCGCGCGGCCAACTACGCTTCCATGACATCGCCGGACTCCGAGACGACGCTGGACGGCAATTCGGTGGTGGTCGAGGAGCAGATGCTGCGCATGGCCGAAAGCCGCATGGCCCACGACGCGGCCATCGGCTTCTACCAGAAGTCCCTGAACATGCTGCGCATGGCCGCCCGCAAGCCCGGCGCCGCGTAAAGGAGTGACCGATGCCTGATCCCGTTCCGCCCCGGAACCCCGCCATGAACATCGCGGCCTCGGCCCTGCGCGCCCAGCAGTCGCGCATGCGCATCATCGCCGAGAACATCGCCAACGCCCAGTCCACCGCCCTGGTGGCCGGCGGCGAGCCCTATCGCCGCCAGATGCCGGTTTTCCAGACCCAGGCGCTGGACGGCGGCACCGGCGTCCAGCTGGCCCAGGTCCGCCCCGACATGGGGGAATTCCGCATGGAGTATGACCCGTCGCACCCCGCGGCCAACGACGAGGGCTATGTGATGCGGCCCAACGTGGACACCCTGGTCGAGGCCATGGACATGCGCGAGGCCCAGCGGGCCTACGAGGCCAATCTGAACGTCATCGAGACGGCCCGGGCCATGGAGACCCGCACCCTCGACCTGCTGAAGCGATAGGAGCCTAGCCCATGAACCCCATGATGGCGGCGCGGGCCTATGCGGCGGCGCAGGGCGCGGCGGCCCCTTCGGGGGGCGGCGGTAACCTGGCCCCGGCGGGCGGCTCGGAATTCTCGAACATCCTGCAGTCGGTCATCGGCGACACGGTGCAGCAGACCCGCGCGGCCGAAACCCAGATGTCGGCGGCGATCCAGGGCCGGGCCGAACTGATCGACGTGGTCACCGCCGTGACCTCGGCCGAAGCCTCGCTGGAGACGGTCATGGCGGTGCGCGACAAGG
>JBALUZ010000075.1:0-12932 GCA_036963825.1 Brevundimonas sp. | reverse complement strand
GCTGCAGGCCAAGCTGCTGCGGGCGATCCAGGAGCGGGTCATCGACCGGGTGGGCGGGGCCAAGCCGGTGCCGGTCAACATCCGCATCATCGCCACTTCCAACCGCGACCTGGCCCGGGCGGTCAGCGAGGGCACGTTCCGCGAGGACCTGCTGTACCGCCTGAACGTGGTCAACCTGCGCCTGCCGTCCCTGCGCGAGCGGCCCGGCGACGTGGCGGTGCTGGCCGATCACTTCGTCAAGAAATACGCCGTGGCCAACGGCGTGCCGGCGCGGCCCCTGTCCGAGGCCGCGCGGCGCGCCCTGCTGGGCCATCGCTGGCCCGGCAATGTGCGGGAGCTGGAGAACGCCATGCACCGGGCGGTGCTGCTGGCCACGGGACCCGAGATCGGCGAGGACGCCCTGCGCATGCCCGACGGCCAGCCGCTGGGCGCCGCCACGGGAGGCGCCGCCGCGCCGCGGGACGCGGGCGTGGCGGGCCAGGCGGCCCAGGCCGCCGATGCGGTCACCCGCGCCTATGTGGGCCAGACGGTGGCGGAGATGGAGAAGACCCTGATCCTGGACACCCTGAGCCACTGCCTGGGCAACCGCACCCATGCGGCCAACATCCTGGGCATCTCGATCCGCACCCTGCGCAACAAGCTGAACGAATACGCCGACGCGGGCGAAACCATCCCGGCGCCCCAAAGCGGTGTTTCGGCCGGCGTCGCCGGATCCGCCTACAACGCGGCTTGAGGAGCCGCCGCCGTGGAATCGCGGCAAGTTCACATCCAGTATGGATTAGGAGACGTGCGTGGCTGACGCGGGCCTGATGAAGGACGGCATGGCGCGGCCCTCGGGGCGCGACATGTTCGGCTGGTTCATGCGCGGCGAGGTGGCCCTGGCGCTGGGCGTCGTGCTGATCATCTGCCTGCTCATCATCCCGATGAGCAGCTTCATCCTGGACCTGCTGCTGGCCATCTCCATCACCGGCTCGGTGTTGGTGCTGATGACCGCCCTGCTGATCAAGAAGCCGCTGGACTTCGCGGTCTTCCCCACCGTGCTGCTGGTGGTGACCCTGTACCGCCTGGGCCTGAACCTGGCCTCGACCCGCCTGATCCTGAGCCACGGCCACGAGGGCACCGCCAGCGCCGGCCAGGTGATCGAGGCCTTCGGCGCCCTGATGATGGGCGGCAGCTTCGTCATCGGGGTGATCATCTTCGCCATTCTGCTGGTGGTGAATTTCGTGGTCATCACCAAGGGCTCGACCCGCATCGCCGAGGTCTCGGCCCGCTTCACCCTGGACTCCATGCCGGGCAAGCAGATGGCCATCGACGCGGACCTGTCGTCGGGCCTGATCGACGAGACCACGGCCCGGGCTCGGCGCAAGGAGCTGGAGCAGGAGTCCACCTTCTTCGGGGCCATGGACGGCGCGTCCAAATTCGTGCGCGGCGACGCGGTCGCGGGCCTGATCATCACCTTCATCACGGTCATCGGCGGCCTGATCATCGGCATCGTCCAGCACGGCATGCCGGCGGGCGACGCGGCCTCCAGCTATGTGCTGCTGGCCGTGGGCGACGGGCTGGTGACCCAGGTGCCGGCGCTGATCGTCTCCATCGCCGCGGGCTTCCTGGTGTCCAAGGCCGGGGTCGAGGGCTCGGCGGACAAGGCGCTGGTGGCGCAGATGGCCATGAACCCGGTGGCCCTGGGCATGGTGTCGGCGGCGGCGGGCTTCATCGGCCTGATTCCGGGCATGCCGCTGCTGCCGTTCGCGGTGCTGTCCGGCGGGGCGGGCTATCTGGCCTGGCGTCGCGGGCGAAACCGCCTGAAGCCGGAGCCGGGCGAGGTGGTCTCGGAAGGACCGGCCGAGGCGGTGGAGGAGCCCATCTCCACGGCCCTGACCATCGACGAGGTCAAGATCGAGCTGGGCTATTCGCTGCTCAGCCTGATCAACGATCTGGAGGGCCGGCGCCTGACCGACCAGATCCGCGCCCTGCGCCGCTCGCTGGCGCAGGAGTTCGGCTTCGTCATGCCCGCCGTGCGCATCCTCGACAACATGCGCCTGACCACCCAGGGCTACGCCATCCGCATCAAGGAGATGGAGGCCGGGGCCGGCGAGGTCCGGCTGGGCCAGCTGATGGCCATGGATCCGGCCGGCCGTCAGGTGGAGATCCCCGGCGAACACACCCGCGAGCCGGCCTTCGGCCTGCCGGCCACCTGGATCGACGAGTCCCTGCGCGAGGAGGCCACCTTCCGGGGCTACACCATCGTCGATCCGTCCACGGTCCTGACCACGCACCTGACCGAGATTCTCAAGGAGAACATGGCCGAGCTGCTGTCCTACGCCGAGGTGCAGAAGCTGCTGAAGGAGCTGGGCGACGAAGAGAAGAAGCTGGTGGACGAGCTGATCCCGTCGGTGGTCACGGTCACGACCCTGCAGCGGGTGCTGCAGTCGCTGCTGCGGGAGCGGGTCTCGATCCGCGATCTGCCGGCGATCCTGGAGGGCCTGGCGGAGGCGGCGCCGCACACCGCGTCGGTGACCCAGCTGGTGGAGCACGTGCGCAGCCGCCTGGCCCGTCAGCTGTGCTGGCAGCACAAGGGCGACGACGGGGCCCTGCCCATCATCACCCTGAGCCCCGAGTGGGAGCAGGCCTTCGCCGAGAGTCTGGTGGGGCAGGGCGAGGACAAGCAGCTGGCCATGGCGCCGTCACGGCTGCAGGATTTCATCCGTCAGGTGCGCGACGTGTTCGAGCGGGCGGCCATGGGCGGCGAGGCGGCGGTGCTGCTGACCGGCCCCATGATCCGCCCCTATGTGCGCTCCATCATCGAACGCTTCCGCGGCCAGACCGTGGTCATGAGCCAGAACGAGGTCCATCCCAAGGCGCGGCTGAAGACGGTGGGCCAGGTGTAGGAGCGGGTTTCGGCGCCGCTGTCCGATCCCGGCGGCCGGAGCGCGATCGCGCCGGGCGCTTCCCAGCGGGACGGTTTCGGTATAACCCGCGCTCGATTGCCGGAGGCGACCTTGCGACGACCCAATCTGGACCATCCCGCGCGGATCGTCCCCCTGGCGTTTCTGGCCGCCATCGCGGCCGGCACGATCCTGCTGCTGCTGCCGTTCTCGAGCGCCGACGGGCAGGTCGCGCCGTTTCTCACCGCCCTGTTCACCGCCACGTCGGCGGTTTGCGTCACCGGACTGATCGTCGTCGACACCGCCACCTATTGGACCCCGTTCGGCCAGGGCGTCATCATGGCCCTGTTCCAGGTGGGGGGATTCGGCATCATGGCCGGGGCCACGCTGCTCGGACTGATGATCACCCGGCGGCTGCGGCTGGGCCGGCAGCTGGTCGTCCAGGCGGAAACCAAGAGCCTGACCCTCGGCGATGTGAAGAGCGTGATGGCCACGATCCTGGGCGTCACCGTCCTGTTCGAGGCGATCGTCGCGGCCGTGATCATCCTTCGGCTCCACGGCACGTACGGAGAGCCCTGGGGCGCGGCGATCTGGAACGGCCTGTTCCATGCGGTCTCGGCCTTCAACAACGCGGGATTCTCGACCTATTCGGACAGCCTCGTCCGCTTTGCGCTGGATCCGGTGATCCTTCTGCCGCTGTGCGTCGCCATCATCGTCAGCGGGCTGGGCTTTCCCGTGATCAACGAGCTTCGGGGCGACTGGCGCAGACCGGACCAGTGGTCCATCCACGCACGACTGACGCTTTACGGCACCGTCTTCCTGCTCATCGCAGGGTTCTTCGCCGTACTGGCGGCCGAGTGGAACAACAGCGCGACGATCGGCGGCTTCAGCACCGGCGGCAAGCTCCTGAACGCCTTCACCCATTCGGTGATGAGCCGGACGGCGGGGTTCAACGCCGTGGACGTGGGGCGGATGCGGCCCGAGACCCTGCTTTTCACCGACGGGCTGATGCTGATCGGCGGGGGCAGCGCGGGCACCGCAGGCGGCATCAAGGTGACCACGTTCCTGCTGCTGGGCGTGGTGGTCTGGGCGGAAATCCGCGGCCGGTCGGACGTCACTGTCTTCAAGCGCCGCATCTGCCCCGACGTGCAGCGCCAGGCCCTGGCGGTGGTGCTGATGGCCGTGGGACTCGTCGGCCTGTCCACCCTCGCCATCCTCTCGATGACGACCTTCCCCCTGGACCGGGTCCTGTTCGAGGTGGTCTCCGCCTTCGCCACCGTCGGACTGAGCACCGGCATCACCGCCGATCTGCCGCCGGCGGCGCAATCGATCCTCATCGCCCTCATGTTCGTGGGCCGGGTCGGCACCATCACCGTGGCCGCGGCCCTGGCGCTGCGGACCCGCTATGTCCCCTATCGTTATCCTCAGGAGCGCCCAATCGTTGGCTAGATCAAGAAAGACCCGGGGGAACAGCGTCCTCGTCATCGGCCTTGGCCGGTTTGGCGGCGCTGTGGCCCAGAGCCTGACCCACATGGGACACGACATCCTCGCCATCGACGAGGACCTGTCTCTGGTCCAGGGCTGGTCCGAGCAACTGACCCATGTGGTGCAGGCGGACAGCCGCAACATCGAAGCCCTGCGCAAGCTGGGCGCGCCCGACTTCCTGCACGCGGTCGTGGCCATCGGCTCGGACATCGAGGCCAGCGTGCTGACGGTGCTGGCCCTGAGCGAACTGGGCGTGCCCGACATCTGGGCCAAGGCGGTCAGCGCCAACCACGGCAAGATCCTCGAGAAAACCGGCGCCCATCACGTCGTCTTCCCGGAGGCGGCCATGGGCGAACGGGTCGCGCATCTGGTGACGGGCAAGATGATCGACTTCATCGAGTTCGACGATGACTTCGCCATCGTGAAGACCCGGCCGCCCCGCGAGGCGGTGGGCAAGACCCTGGGAGAGTCGGCCCTGCGGACCCGTTACGGGATCACCGTGGTGGGCGTGAAGCGTCCGCGCCAGGACTTCACCTATGCAAAGCCGGACACGCTGGTCATCGAGGGCGATCTTCTGATCATTTCGGGGCCCACGAGCAAGGTCGAGCAGTTCGCGGCCCTGCCCTGACCTCCAGGGCGGCGTCCGGCACGGCCAGACCCGTCGAACCGCCCGAACGCCCGCCGAGGCCGGCGGCAAGGCTGAACGCAGGGCGCGGCGCGTTCGGTCAGCCCTGCTCCACCTTGCCCTTCTCGAAGCCCGTCCAGACGTCGTCGTAGTCCAGCTGCATGGCGGGGGTTTCGACGGCCCATTTCGTCGGGCGGAAGACCCAGCGGCTCTCGAACATGAAGGCCAGGGTGTTGTCGATCTTGTGGGGCTTCAGGTCCGCCTTGATCGCCTTGTCATAGGCGGCCTGGTCCGGGCCGTGGCCGCTCATGCAGTTGTGCAGGGACGCGCCGCCGGGGGCGAAGCCGCCGCCTTCCTTGGCGTCGTAGGCGCCGTGGATCAGGCCCATGAACTCGCTCATGACGTTCCTGTGGAACCACGGCGGGCGGAAGGTGTCTTCGGCCACCATCCAGCGGGGCGGGAAGATGACGAAGTCGCAGTTGGCTGTGCCCGGCGTGTCCGACGGGCTGGTCAGCACCGTGAAGATGGACGGATCGGGGTGGTCGAAGCTGACCGTGTTGATGGTGTTGAAGTGGGCCAGGTCGTATTTGTACGGCGCGTGATTGCCGTGCCAGGCCACCACGTCCAGCGGCGAGTGGTCCAGCTGCGTCGCCCACAGGCCGCCGAGGAATTTCTGGATCATCTGCACCGGGCGATCCACGTCCTCGAACCAGGCCACGGGGGTGAGGAAGTCGCGGGGATTGGCCAGGCCGTTGGCGCCGATGGGGCCCAGGTCCGGCAGGCGGAACGGCTCGCCGTAGTTCTCGCAGACATAGCCGCGGGCGTGCCCGTCCGGCAGGTCCACGCGGAAGCGCACGCCGCGGGGGATGACCACGATCTCGCCGGGGGCGGCGTGGATGCGGCCCATCTCGGTGAACAGGTCCAGGGCCCCGGCCTGGGGCACGATCAGCAGCTCGCCGTCGGCGTTGTAGAAGACGCGGTCCGTCATGGAGGCGTTGGCGGCGTACAGGTGCACGCCGATGCCGGCGGTGGCCGCCGCGTCGCCGTTGCCCACACAGGTCACCAGACCGTCCACCCAGTCGGTGGGGGCGTCCGGCAGGGGCAGGGGATCCCAGCGCAGGCGATTGGGCGTCGGCGGCTGTTCGGTGAAGGGGCCGGTGCGGATCAGCTTGCCGCCGTCCCAGGGCGCATAGGCGCCGTGGTTGGCGCTGGGCCGCAGGCGGTACAGCCATGAGCGGCGGTTGGCGTGGCGCGGGGCGGTGAAGGCCGTGCCGGACAGCTGTTCGGCGTAGAGGCCGAAGGGCGTCGTCTGCGGCGAGTTGCGGCCCTGGGGCAGGGCGCCCGCGATCGCCTCGGTGGCCACATGGTTGCCGAAGCCGGGCATGTAGCCTTCGGGCGCGCCGGAAAGGGCGTGGGTCATGAGCGTCGGTCTCCCATCGCGCCCGCGCCGCGGCGGACGATCATTTGCGCCCTGGCATAAAGCCTCGCCGGGCGCGGCGCCAACCCCTGCGCTCCACGGACGTTGTCCACCGGTTACCTTCCCGGCCGGCAGGCAACTTCCCCGATGATAGAACTGCGGTCACGCAATAATGAAGTTTAGCAGGGTGCAAATGCACGCAGAGTGTGCATTGCTGTCGCCGGGGAAACTGTTCAGGGTGAGGAATGCCTGCGTCGACGGAAGCACGCATCCGCAACAACTACAGCCGGGTCGCACCGGCTTTGTTATCGGCGTTAACAGACTATCTCATTGTTTCGAGGCGGCAGGCGAATGACCTGGATCGCCAGCTCGTGTTGCTAGTCATAATGCTTCGCAGCGCCATGGCGCGCGGCTTCGCCGATCTGCCGTCCGAAAAGGTGCTGTCCGGGGAGCTGGACGCCCTGCCGACCCTGTGGACCAACATTCGCTCCATCGCCGATTCCACCGGCATTCCTCGCGAGACGGTCCGGCGCAAGGTCAATGATCTCATCGAGGCGGGTCTGGTGAAGCGCTCGGGCCAGTTGCTGACCATCACGCCCCAGGCTTTTTCGGAAAGCCGCTTCGTGGTGGACAAATTCATCCGCCTGGCCGCGGTCAGCCACATCACCATCGAGAGAATGCCGGCGGAAGCGGACTGAGCGGATCTAGCCGATCCGGCTCTTGAGCGCGTCGGCCACCACGGAGGAGAGGACCGGCTTGGCGAAGAACAGGCTGTCTTCCACGCCCTGGGCTTCCCACTGGCTGCGGGCGTTGCCCGAGATGTAGATGACGATCACGTGCGGATTGATGCTGCGGGCGTGGCGGGCGACGTCGAAGCCGGTCTCTTCGGCTGACAGGTTGAGATCGACGATTACGGCGCTGAGGGCGGGCCCTTCCTCGTCGAGCCGCGCCCGGGCGCTCGCCGGATCACTGGCCATCACCACCTCATAGCCGGCCCGCGTCAGCTCGGCTTCCAGGGTGAACAGCACCAGGGTTTCATCTTCGACCACAAGAATGCGCATGGAATCCCTCATTTCATACGGCCGCGCCGGCATGGGCCCAGGCGGAATGGCCAAGCGGAAACTCGAAACGAAACACAACCGCGTTCCTGCGGCGGACGATACGCCAGTCCCCGCCAAAATCGCGCCGCACCGCGTGATCGACGAGGCGCCGCCCGAAGCCGTCGTCGCCCTCGTCATAATCGCGCGACAGGGTCGACATCCAGATCAGATACAGCCGACCAGCGTGCTGGTGTGCCCGGATTCGCGGCTGTGTCGAGTCCGGAGCGCCGTCAGTCTGTGACATCCGAAGAAGCTCGTGGAACATCAGGCCGAGGGTGATGGCGGCTTTCGGCCTGAGTGTGGCGCCGCCGCCGGTCCCGCTCAACCGGGGCGCCGCGCCGCCGCGATGGGCGACGGCCTGGAGCAGGGCGGCCACGGACACCGCGGGCCCCTGGGCGTTCAGCGCCGCGTTTACCGCCGCAAGGGCGGACAGTCTGCCCGCGAAGCTGGCCCGGAACTGGTCCAGGGAAGGGGCGTGGCTGGCGCTTTGCTCCGCCAGGGCCAGGACCACGGCCAGGATATTGCCCTCGCGGTGCGCCAGTTCGTCCCGGAGGAAGCTCTGGGTGGCCAGGGCGCGCACCGACTCGGTCACATCCTGACCGCGGCAGAAGATGGCCTCGACCTGGCCGTCGTCGCTGGTCAGGGGCTGAAGCGTCAGGTCGATGAAGTGATCATGAGCCGCGTCGCGGGTCATCTGCAGCGGCAGCGCGCGAGCCGTGAAGGGCCGCCCGGTCTCGCGCACGTTGTCGAGCAGGCGCAGCACCTCGAGCCCCTGGGGGGACCGGACCAGGTCGCGGACGGACCGACCCAGCAGCTGGGTGTCGCCGCAGGCGGCTGTTCCCGCCGGATTGACCAGTTCGAAGACATGGTCGCGGCCGACCACGAGGGCCATCATGTCGGTGGTCTGCTCGAACATCTGGGCCAGGCGGCGGCGCTCGGCCCAGACGAGAGAGCCGCTGTCCGGGACGCCGGCCGTGTCGCCCTCGCCGCGGGCGTCCCGAACGGCGGCCGTGACCTCGCGCGAGGTCAGCAGCACGCAGGGGCGGCCGTTCAGGTCGAAGGGCGAGGCGGACAGGCTCCACCAGGCCTCGCGCGGCGGGTCGTCGAGGCGCTTCTGGATGTCGTAGCGGAAGATGGGCGGCCGGACGATCCCGCCTGTGGCCAGGGCGGATCGCACCGTGTCGAGGATGATCCGGCGGCTGGCGGCGCGACGGGCGTCGCGGCCCAGCAGGCTGGCGGCCAGGGACTGGCCGGTCAGGGGGCCCGCCTCGTCCGGATTGGTCGCGTGGAAGGCGGCGTTGGCGAACAGGATGGTCTGGTCGCCGGAAAGCAAGAGCTGTAAGTCCGGCGATGCATTCAGGACCGAGATGAGTTCCTGCGGCAGAATATACTGTTCAATCATCGTGCTGGGGGCCTCGCCGTCCCGTCGCGGCGCGTCGCCGGATGCGCGTTCATTGAAGAGCTCTAGACTGCATAACGGCGTTTTCCCACGTCATAACCGGTGACACCGGTGTCGAAAGTCATTCTCAACGACCCATTTTGGGTCACCGCGCCAGCCGCCAAGCGCTGCTATTTCGAATTTGGTAAGGACTGGTCGCGTTATCTGCAGACTGTAAAACCGATGTATTTCCAATCAATCCCACATTCAAAGTATACATTCAAATGAGGGCAATTTTGACCAATACGTATTTCAGTGCCGCCATTATTGCGGCAGTATCGGCAGTCGCTGCTTCGGCGGTTTCCCCCAATACCGCTGAAGCCCAGACGTCTTCTCCGGCCATCCAGTGGTCGGGCGAATTCGGCGTCGCGACGGAATATGTCGGCAAAGGCCTGGGCAAAAGCGACGGCGACCCCAGCGTCTTCGCCGGCGTCCAGGCCACTCGCGGCGGCTTCTACGCCAAGGTCTGGGCCTCGACCGCCGACCTGCCCCAGGGCATCGACGGCGAGATCGTGTCCTCGCTCGGCTACAAGACCCGCTGGGCGGGCAACGGCCTGAACCTGTCGGTTGTGAACCGCGAGCTGTCCGGCGCGCCGGGCACGCTGGACAGCAACTATTTCGAATTCCAGGGCGACGTGTCGCGCCGGCTCGGGCCGGTGAACACCCGCCTGCGCGTGAATTACACCCCTGACGGCTTCGGCGGGAGCGAGGAAGCCTGGTGGGTCGAGCTGAATGGTTCGGTGAACGTCACTGACGGCACCACCGTCAGCGCCGCATTCGCCAACCGCGCCTCCGAAGGCGGCGCCGACTACAACGCCTGGAACCTGGGCGTGAACCACGACCTGGCGGAGAACCTGGCGCTGGACGTGCGCTGGTACGACACCGACGCCCACTTCCGCGGCGAACGCTACGACGGCCGCCTGGTGGCCGCCCTGACCGCATCCTTCTGACACCCGAGATACGGCGGCGCACCCGCTCAAGACCCTTTGAAAGGCAGTTCCCGTGAACCTGAACAATCTCAAGATCGGTCAAAAGCTGGCCATGGCTTTTGCGGCGGTGGTGGTCACCATCGTGGCCATGGGCGTCGCCGTCTACATGAATGTAAGCGCGGTGGAGAAAGCCCGTCTGGCGAATGAGAAGGCCAACGACGCCATTCAGCTGACCAAGGAAGCGCAGTTCTACCTGGCGCGCCAGGAAAACGCCTTCCGCGGTTATCTGCTGGCGGGCGACATCTATTATATCGAGCGCCTCGACGCCCACCGCGAGAACTTCAAGCTGCGGCTGGAAGGCATCCGTGAGCTGAACCTCGGGGAGACCGCCGCGATCGCCACCGCCGTCGAGGCGGCTGCTGACGAGTGGTATGTGAACGTGGTGGAAGTGGGCTCCGCCCTGGCCGCGGATCCCGCCACCCACAGCCAGGCCACGCAGATGGTCGGGCGCGAAGGCATCGCCGACACCTACATCGCGCCGGCCGAAGACGGCATGGACGAACTGATGGTTGCGGAAGAGGCGGCTCTGGCCGCCGCCCACGCCGCCCAGCAGCGCGCCGGCGCCACGGCCGTGATCGTGCTGGCCGCCGGCATCGGTCTGGCCACGCTCATCTCGATCGGCCTGGGCTTCCTTCTGTCGCGGACCATCGCCTCGCCGGTGATCAGCATGACCACCGTGATGCGCAAGCTGGCCAGCGGCGACAAGACCGTCGACGTCCCGGGCGCCGGCCGCAAGGACGAGATCGGCGACATGTCCGCCGCCGTCCTGGCCTTCAAGGACGCCGCCATCGCCAACGACCGTCTGGAGGGCGAAGCCGCCGACCAGCGCCGCATGACCGACGCCGAGCGGGCCCGCGCCGAGGCCGAACGCGCCGAGGCCGCCCGCCAGCAGGCCGCCGTGGTCGAGGCCCTGGGCGAAGGCCTGGAGCAACTGAGCAAGGGCAACCTGACCTACCGCCTGACCCAGACCTTCCCCGAGGAGTATCTGAAGCTGCAGAGCGACTTCAACGCCGCCATGACCCAGCTGAAGGACGCCATGAGCACGGTGGTCAGCAATGTGGCCGCGATCCGCTCGGGCGCCGGGGAAATCAGCCAGGCCGCCGACGACCTGTCGCGCCGCACCGAGCAGCAGGCCGCCAGCCTCGAGGAAACCGCGGCCGCCCTGGACGAGATCACCGCCACGGTCCGCAAGACCGCCTCGGGCGCCAAGCAGTGCTCCGACGTGGTGCTGGCCGCGCGCGGCGACGCCGAGAAGAGCGGCGAGATCGTCCGCGACGCCGTGGGCGCCATGAGCGCCATCGAACAGTCCTCCACCCAGATCAGCCAGATCATCGGCGTGATCGACGAGATCGCCTTCCAGACCAACCTGCTGGCCCTGAACGCCGGGGTCGAGGCGGCCCGGGCCGGGGACGCCGGCCGCGGCTTCGCGGTGGTGGCGTCCGAAGTGCGGGCCCTGGCCCAGCGCTCGGCCGACGCGGCCAAGGAGATCAAGACCCTGATCTCCTCGTCGGGCACCCAGGTGGGCGCGGGCGTCAGCCTGGTCGGCCAGACCGGCGAGGCCCTGAACCGGATCGTGGAGCGGGTGGCCGAAATCGACGGCCTGGTGTCCGAGATCGCCGCTTCCGCCCAGGAGCAGGCCACCGGCCTCCAGGAGGTGAACACCGCGGTCAACCAGATGGACCAGGTGACCCAGCAGAACGCCGCCATGGTCGAGCAATCCACCGCCGCCAGCCATTCGCTGGCCCAGGAGGCGGACGCCCTGAACCAGTCGGTGTCGCGCTTCGAGATCGGCCAGCGCAGCCGGTCGGCTTCGACCCCGGCGCCCGCCGCGGCGAAGCCCGCCGCCAAGGCCTCGCCCGTGCAGCGCACCGTCACGGCCCTGAAGGCCATGGGCGCCGGCGGCGCGGCCCGCAAGCTTGAGACCGTGGCCGCCGAAGACGGCTGGGAGGAGTTCTGATGACGGCGATGCGTCTGCCGGCGGTGCTGGACATCGGGGCCGCCGCGACGCTCCGGGATGACCTTCTGGCCGTGCGCGGCTCGGACGTCACCCTGGACGGCGGCGAGGTGGAGCGGATCGGGGGCCTGTGTCTGCAGGTGCTGATCAGCGCCCGGAAGACCTGGGCCCTGGACGGAAAGGCGCTGACCCTTGCGCCGGCCTCCGCCGCCCTGACTGAACAACTGGCGGCCTATGGCTGCGCGGACCTGAATATCGATCTAACCGGGGCGACAGGATGAAGACCGTACTGACCGTCGATGACTCGCGCACCATGCGCGACATGCTGCTGATGGCCCTGAAGGACGCTGGCTACAACGTCATTCAGGCCGAGGACGGCGTGCATGGGCTGGAGACCCTGAAGGCGCACGGCGCCGACGTGGTCATCACCGACATCAACATGCCCCGGATGGACGGCTTCGGCTTCATCGAGGGCATGCGGGCCGATCCCGCCTACCGGGGCACGCCGGTTCTGGTGCTGACCACCGAGAGCGACGCCGCCAAGAAGCAGCGCGCCCGTGACGCCGGGGCGACCGGCTGGATCGTCAAGCCGTTCGATCCGGTCAAGCTGGTGGACGCGGTTCGCCGGGTCGCGGCCTGAGCAGGAGCGCAAGATGAGCGAAGACCCCTTTGAGGCGATCAAGGCCACCTTCTTCCAGGAGTGCGAGGAGCTGCTCGCCGATCTGGAAGCCGGCCTGCTGGCGCTGGAAAACGGCGAAGGCGACGAGGAAACCATCAACGCGGTGTTCCGCGCGGTGCACTCGGTCAAGGGCGGCGCCGGGGCCTTCGGCATGGATGACCTGGTGCGCTTCGCCCACGTCTTCGAAACCCTGCTCGACGAACTGCGCGCCGGCCGCAAGCCGTGCGACGACGCCACCATCAAGACCCTGCTGCGCGCCTCCGACGTGCTGAACGACCATGTGAGCGCCGCGCGCGGCGCGGGGGCGCCGGTGGATGAGGCGCGTTCGGCCGGCCTGGTGGCCGAGCTGGAGGCCCTGAC
>JBALUZ010000074.1:0-13006 GCA_036963825.1 Brevundimonas sp. | reverse complement strand
GGGCCTGGCGAGCGACCGGGTCGGTCAGCGGGTGCTGGTGCAGGTTCCTCTGGGTCAGCAGGAGGCCTTGCTGGCGCCGCGCCGCTTCGTGGCGATGCGTCACGGGCTGGCGTATGTGCGCACCATCGACGCGGGCGGGCGGGTCAGCGAGGCGCCGGTCCAGCTGGGCGAATCCGATGACCCCGACACGGTCCGGATCCTCTCTGGCGTCAGCGAGGGCGACACGCTCGTGGCGCCGGAGCCGGGACGATGAACCTGGGGCTCTCGGGCCGGCTGACCCGACTGACTCTCAACTCGCCGCTGACGCCGCTGATGCTGCTGGCGGCGATCGCGGTCGGGCTGATGGCGCTCCTTTCCATTCCGCGCGAGGAGGAGCCCCAGATCAGCGTGCCCATGGTCGACATTCTGGTCGCCGCCCCGGGGCTGGACGCCTCGGACGCTGTTGAACGGGCGGCCAAGCCTCTGGAAGCCATCGTCCGCAGTCTGGACGGGGTGGAGCACGTCTACACCCAGGTCGAGGACGACCGGGTGATGGTCACGGCGCGGTTCGAGGTGGGATCCGACCCCGAGGATGCGGCCGTGCGCGTTCACGAACGGCTTCGCGCCAACTATGACGCCATCCCCGCCGGGGTCTCCGAACCGCAGATCGTGACGCGGGGCATCAACGACGTGCCGGCCCTGGTGTTGACGCTGACGCCCCGTCCGGAGGCGGCGGCCCGCTGGAGCGATCAGGCGCTTCATGATGTCGCCGCAAGGCTGAGGACCGAGATCACCAAGGTCGACGACGTGGGGCTGACGTTCATCGAGGGCGGCCGCCCGGCCGAAATCCGGGTGGAGCCCGACCCGGCCCGCATGTCCGCCCGGGGCGTGCCGCTGTCCTCCATTCTCGACACCGTCCGTCAGGCCAACCGCACCGTGCCCGCGGGCGTCGTGCGCGATCAGGGGCAGGCCCTGGCCCTTCGCGTCGGCGGCCGTCTGTCGACGCCGCAGGACGCGGCCTTGCTGACCGTTCGGTCGTTGAGCGGCGACCCCGTCTATCTGAGCGATGTCGCCGATGTCGTGCAGACGCCGCGGGAGGACCAGGCGCGTGTGGCGCATCATGCGCGCGGGCAGGACAGATGGACCCGGACTCCGGCGGTCAGCCTGGCCATCGCCAAGCGCAGGGGGGCCAACGCTGTGGTGGTCTCCCATGCCGTGCTCGCCCGCGTCGAGGCCCTCCAGGGCACGCTGATTCCCGAGGGCCTGGAGGTGGTCGTGACCCGCGATTATGGGGAGACCGCCAACGAAAAGGCCAACGAACTGCTGATGCACCTGGGCCTTGCGACGGTCTCCATCGTCGTTCTGATCGGCTTCGCCATCGGCTGGCGCGAGGCGGCCGTCACCGCCGTGGTCATCCCGACCACGATTCTGCTGACCCTCTTCGCTTCCAACCTGATGGGCTACACCATCAACCGGGTCAGCCTGTTCGCCCTGATCTTCTCCATCGGCATTCTGGTGGATGACGCCATCGTCATGATCGAGAACATCGCGCGGCACTGGGCCATGAATGACGGCCGCAGCCGTCAGCAGGCGACGGTGGAGGCCGTGGCGGAGGTCGGCAATCCGACCATCGTGGCCACGCTGACGGTCGTCGCCGCCCTTTTGCCCATGCTTTTCGTGTCCGGCCTGATGGGGCCGTACATGGCGCCGATCCCCATCAACGCTTCGGCGGCCATGGTCTTTTCCTTTTTCGTCGCCGTCGTGCTGGCGCCGTGGCTGATGATCCGGCTGGCCCGGCGGGCCCTGGACGGCGGTCACCCCCAGGGCGAGGACAGGCTGGGCCGGCTCTATCGCAGGATCGCCGCCCCGGTGATCCGGACGAGGCGGTCGGCCTGGATATTCCTGATCGCGGTCGGGCTCGCCACGCTCCTCTCCATGTCCATGTTCGGCCTGCGGGCCGTGTCGGTGAAGCTGCTGCCCTTCGACAACAAGTCCGAGCTCCAGGTGCTTCTGGACATGCCGGAGGGGACCAGCCTGGAAGCGACCGAACGGGCCCTGGCCTCGGCCGCCGCCGTCATTCAGACCCTGCCCGAGGCGCTATCGATGGAGACCTATGCTGGGACGTCGGCGCCGTTCAATTTCAATGGCCTTGTCCGGCACTATTTCCTTCGCGACCGCCCGGAGCAGGGCGATGTGGCGGTCATGCTGGCGCCCAAGGATGAGCGTCGCCGCAGCAGCCACGCCGTGGCCCTGGATCTTCGACAGCGGCTGGCCGCGCTGCCCTTGCCGCCCGGCGCGGTGATCAAGGTGGTGGAGGCCCCGCCGGGACCGCCTGTCCTGGCGACGCTGCTGGCCGAGGTCTATGGTCCCGACGCGGCGACCCGCCGCGCGGTGGCCGAAGAGCTGGAGACCCTGTTCCGGGCTGAGGCGTCCATCGTGGACGTGGACAACAGCCGGGGCGAACGGCGGCCTGTGTTGAGGCTGGTTCCGGACCGCGAGCGCATCGAACGGTTCGGCCTGTCCGAGCGCGAGGTGCTGGACTCCGTCGCCGCGGTCATGGGCGGACAGGTCCTTGGCTACGCCGCCCGCGACGACGAACGTCTTCCGCCGGAGATCGCCGTGCGCCTGCCGCAGCAGGCCCGCGTCTGGACCGAGCAGCTGGCGGTCATGCCCGTGGCGGTCACCACGATCGACGGCGCGCCCCGCCTGGTCGAGCTGGGCGAGGTGGTCGAGGCCCGCCGGGAGCTGTCCAGCTGGCCGGTCTATCGACGGGACGGGCGGGCGGCTGAAATGGTCACGGCCGAGCTCGCCGGCCAGTTCGAGGCGCCCATCTACGGCATTCTCGCCATCGGGGACGCCGTCGAGGCCCATGACTGGGGCGACCTGCCGCGTCCGCGGGTGCGCCTGAACGGCCAGCCTGATGACGAGGAGACGGCCACGATCCTCTGGGACGGGGAGTGGGAAATCACCTGGGTCACCTTTCGCGACATGGGCGCGGCGTTCGGCGTGGCGCTGCTGGGCATCTATGTGCTGGTGGTGGCCCAGTTCCGGGACTTCCGTCTGCCGCTGGTGATCCTGACGCCGATCCCGTTGACGCTGATCGGCATCGTCATCGGCCACTTGCTGTTCGGCGCCCCGTTCACGGCCACTTCCATGATCGGGTTCATCGCCCTGGCCGGAATCATTGTGCGGAATTCGATCCTTCTGGTGGACTTCATCCGCCATGCCCGGACGCCGGGGCGGCCCTTGCGGGATGTGCTGCTGGAGGCCGGCGCGATCCGGTTCAAGCCCATCCTGCTGACGGCCCTGGCGGCGATGATCGGCGCGGCGGTGATCCTGTTTGACCCGATCTTCCAGGGACTGGCGATCTCGCTGCTGTTCGGGCTGATGTCCTCGACGCTGCTGACGGTTCTCGTCATCCCCGCCATCTACGTGGCGCTGAAGGATGACCGCCGCCCGGCAAGCGATGACGACGGGAGCGCGGTCCATGGCTGAGGGCGCGACGGCCGCCGACCCGATGGAGACGGCCGGTCTCGAGGCGGGCGCCGGGGCGGCGGCGCGGGTGCTGCGGCTGCTGGCCAACGAGCATCGCCTCAGGTTGATGTGCCGCCTGGCCGGCGGCGACCATTCGGTGGGAGATCTGGCGCGCCTCGTCGGCCTGTCGCCGTCGTCGTGCTCCCAGCATCTGGCCCGCCTGCGTGAGGAAGGCCTGATCCTCGCCCGTCGCGACCATCAGACCGTCTATTATCGCCTCGCGGAACCAAAGGGGCTCCGGATCATCATGTCCGTGTGCGACCTGTCCCGGAGCGCCACTGAAGGAGGAGAGACATGAGCTACTACTATGCCCGGACCTTCGACGCCGATTTCGATGCGATGATCGCCCGCACCCGCGAGGCCCTCAAGGCGCAGGGGTTCGGCGTTCTCACCGAGATCGACGTGGCCGCGACCCTCAAGGAGAAGATCGGCGAGGACTTCCGTCCGTATCGCATCCTGGGCGCGTGCAGCCCCCGCATGGCGCTCGAGGCTCTGGAGATGGAGCCCCACGTGGGCGTGATGCTGCCCTGCAATGTGGTGGTTCAGGCGATGAACGGCCGGACGGAGGTCTTCGCCGTCGATCCGGCCGCCTCCATGGCGGCCATCGACAATCCGGAGCTGCTGCAGCACGCCCGCTCGGTCAGAGAGAAGTTGCGGGCGGCCCTCGACGCCCTTTGACGCGCCGCCGCTGAGGCGCGCGATCCGGTCCCGCAGGCCGGCGATTGATCGACATCAAGGCGGCGGGGCCGCGACCGGATCAGGATGCCCCACGGTCCGCCCTTTGATGGAGACAGTCATGCCCACTGAACCCCAAGACCGCCAGCCCGCCCCGACCTCGCCGATCCAGGCCTTCTCCAGCCAGGCGTCGCATTTCTTCGCGCCGCTGCAGCGGGAGATCGACCGGGCTTTCTCGGATTTCGGACGCGGCCTCGAGAAGCTGGATATCTTCGCCCCGGTCCCCAACATGGACTACGCGGAAACGGCCGACGGCATAGAGATCACCGCCGAACTGCCGGGCCTGACCCGCGATGACGTGAAGATCACCGTGGAGGACGACGTCCTCACCCTGTCTGGAGAAAAGCGCGCCGAGAAGAAGGACGAGGGGAAGGACTACCGCTTCGTCGAGCGTCGATACGGCGCCTTCTCCCGCGCGATCGCCCTGCCGCACGGGATCGACGCCGACAGCATCAAGGCGGAGATGAAGGACGGGCTTCTGAAGGTCTCCGCCCGCAAGCCCGCGAACGGCGACAGCCGGAAGGTCAACATCGCCATCAAGTGACCGGGGCCCTCGCCGGACGGCGAAAAGCTCCGCTCACCCTGCCTCGGAGGACGCGCCATGACCGCCGGACTCGCAGTGTTCGACACGACCATCCAGGAAACGAATACGTTCCTGAACCTGGTCAGGGCGCAGCTTCCGCCCTGTGACCAGCAGCAGGCGTATGCAGCCACCCGTGCGGTGCTGCATACGCTGCGCGACCGGCTTCCCCTGGCGGTGGTCATGGGTCTGTCGGCGCAACTGCCCATGCTGATGCGGGGCTTCTTCCTTGAAGGCTGGCGCCCCGGGCAGGATCCGTCGGACGCTCGTGATCTCCAGACCTTCGCGAAGGCGGTTGAACAACAGCTCCCGCCGTTCTTTCCCCGCGAACCCGCAGCGGCCGTCGAGGCCGTGTTCAGCGTCCTTGGACAAAGGCTGGCTCCGGGCCAGTCCGACAAGATCGCCGGCAGCCTGCCAGAGCGCCTGCGTCGGGTCTGGCTGGACGCCCAGAGGGCGGCCGGGCCCGGCGCGGCTGTGTCCTGAGGCGCGCGCCCGCCTTTCGACCGCTCCCGTGTTCGCCGCCGTCGCGCCGGGCTGCGCAGGGCGCTCTTCGCGAGATCTGCGGCGCGTCCGTCAGGCCGGGGCCGTGGCGAGTCTGCCGCCGCTCAGGATGATGTCGGCCATGGCCTGCAATTCCGTCAGCCGGTCCCGCACTGCGGCCTCGCCCATGCCGGCGCGAACGCGGCCGAAATTGTGGTGGCCCAGGTTCTGCAGCCCGGTGACCGCGGACAGATGGTCGTCGAAGTGGGCCCGCATGGCGTCCCAGGCGCCGGACTCCTCGACCCAGTCCTGCGGCGCGCCGGTGGAGGTGAAGGTGACCATGGCGCGGTCGGTCAGAAGCGGGCGGTTGCCGCTGAGCCCGAACGGCGAATAGGCGAACCCCATGCCGAACACGCGCTCCACATAGCCCTTGATCATGGCGGGCGCGCTGTTGAACCAGAGCGGATAGAAGAACGCGTAGACGTCAGCGTCGGCGATGAGCTCGCGTTCGGCCTCCACGTCCGGCCGCGGGCCGAAGCCGGGGTGGTCAGGCATTTCCCGCGCATGCAGCAAGGGGTCGAACCGCATGCGGTAGAGATCCCGCATGATGACGCGCCCGCCTTTCGCCTCGACCGCCTCTGCATAGCCCCTGGCCATGGACAGGGTGAAGCTGCGCTGCCGGGGGTGAGCCGCGATGATGACATGCGTCTTGCGCGCGGCCTGGCTGACCGGCGTTGCGCCGGTCGCTGTCGGGGTTTCCGAAAACTTGCTCATTCCCAATCATGGACACGGAGACAGTCATGTCCTTGATCCGGATCAATGACCCCGGGCGCGGCCGTGCGGAGGATGGCCGTGGAGGAGATTTGCCATGCCTGTTCAGTCTGTCATCATTCTCGCCGCCGTGTCGGCCGCTTTCGCCGCATTCATCGTCACGGTCGGCGGGGTCGCCATCTGGTCCAACCTCAAGCCGCGCGCTGCAGGAGCCCCCCGATGACCGTTCCCGTCGGGTTTCACCACGTGCGGCTGGAGCTGGCCCGCGAACCCGAGCATCCCACCGGCGATCCCCGTTTCGGCTATGACCTGGTCGCGCCTCTGAACGCCGATCACAAGCTGGACAAGGCCGCGTGCGACGCACAGGCCCATCACTGTCGGGTCCGCCGCTTCCGCAACGGCGCCACAGAAGCCGTCGGCCGCCTCGCCAGGGCCGACGACGGCCGCTGGTTCTTTGATTTCGATCCCGGCGAGGCTGACGACGAATTCGGCTTCCGCCTGGACGACGAACGTTTCGTGCCGGGCGAGTACATCTCGGTCCAGGCCGCGGACGGCGCCCCCCACACCTTCCGGGTGATGAAAGCCGCTCCCGTCGAACAGCCGGCGGCCTGAGGCGGCGGGGACGGGCCGGGGGCAGCCGCAGCGCGTCCCCGGCCCATCGGGCGCGACCGCTCAGGGCGGGGGAGAGGGCGTCGCCCCGGCGCTTTCGCCGTTCGCCTGACCCCGCGCCGCCTTGACCTGCCGGGTCAGCTCGGCCAGCAGCCGGGCGCGCGCCTCGTTGTCGCCGATCTCCTGCAGCACGTCATTCAGAAGTCCGAGGAAGCTCGCGCGCCTGTTGTGCCAGTCCTGACGCCCTGCGGCGCCCGGGGGCAGTCGGGGGCGGGACGCAGTCTCGGCCTGGACCTCGCCGGCGGCGAGATCATAGCTCTGGTCGAGCACGGGCGTGAGGATGCGGTTCGGCGGCACGGCGGCCGCCTCGAGTCGCCGCGCCAGCCCCGCGAGCCCGTCGGGCTCGCCGTGGTTCAGAAAAACCGTTCCGGTGGGCGCCCTGTTCAGCAACCACTGGACCAGGCCGGACGCGTCCGCATGACCGGAATAGGCGTCGATGGAGCGGATGGTCGCCCGCACCCGGACATCCTGGCCCTGGATTCTCACGAGGTTCTGACCCTCCAGGAGCACGCGGCCCAGCGTGCCCACGGCTTGGTGGCCGGTCATCAGGACGGTGGCCTCCTTGCGCCACAGCAGGCGCTTCAGGTGCCGGCGGACGCGCCCGCCGTCGCACATGCCGCTTCCGGCGAGGATGACGTGCCAGCCCCGCAGCCGGTCAAGGGTGTCGCTCTCCTGCGGCCGCAGGAGCTCATGGATGCGTTCGGCATAGAGAAGCGGCAGATAGGGGTTGGAATGGATGTCCGGATTCCAGCCGCGCTTCAGGAAGACCTCGGTGGCCTCGACAGCCAGGGGGGAATCCAGAAAGACCTCGCCGGCCAGGTCGGGATTCGCTTCCATGACAAGGAGCAGGTCCAGGAGAAGCTCCTGCGCCCGGCCAATGGCGAAGACCGGCAACAGCAGGGGGCCGCCGGCCGCGCGGGCCCGCCGCAGCTCCTCCGTCAGAACGTCGCGGCGACGCCCTGGCTCGAGCGCGGGTCTTTCCCGGTCTCCGTACGTGGACTCCAGCACCACATGCTGCGTCGTCGCGGGTCCGTCGGGCGCCGGCAGAAGATGCTGGCCGAGCGCGCCCACGTCGCCCGAGAACATCACCCGTGTCGCCTGGGGCGTCGATGAGAGCACCAGCTCCACGGACGCCGCTCCAAGCAGATGACCGGCCGGCCAGAAGCACGCCTCCACGCCGGGCGCCACCGTGACCGGCTGACGCAGCTTCGCTGTCTCGAACAGCCTCAGCGTGGGCGCCACATCTGCGGGGCCGTAGATCGGCGTGACCGCCGGCAGGCCGCGACGTTCATTGCGCCGGTTCAGGTTCTCGACGTCCATGGCCTGCAGATCGGCGGCGTCGGCGAGCATGACGGCGCAAAGATCCCGGGTCGCCGCGGTGGCGAAGACGGGTCCGCTGAAGCCGCCGCGCACCAGCTTGGGCAGAAGCCCGGAATGGTCGATGTGGGCGTGGGTCAGAATGACGGCGTCGATGGTCGCCGGGTCGAACGGAAAAGGTTCGTAGTTGAGGGCCTTCAGCGTCTTTGGGCCCTGGAACATTCCGCAATCGACCAGGACCCGCGTCGGCCCGCAGGTGACCATGGTGCAGGATCCGGTCACGCATTCGGCCGCGCCAAGGAACTGGAGAGCGGCCCGGACCGGGGCCGGGGAGGGGGGCGCAACCACGGTCAATGCATCATCAGCAGCGAGGGGCCGTCCTTCGCCTTCATGAAGCTGCGTGTCGCCCCGCCGAACAGATACTCGGCGAACTGCGGGCGTCCAAAAGCCCCGGCGATCAGCACGCCGACGTCGTTGGCCCTGGCCGCCCGGATCAGGGCGTCGCCTTCGGGAGATCCTTCGGCCACGACGACCCGCCCCGCGCCCAGATCATGGGCGCGCAAATAGGCGTTCAGCGTTTCCGGGTCCGCGTCCGCATCCAGACGCCGTCCCTCGGGCGCCTGCAGGATGAGGAGCTCCCTTGACGACCCGATCAGGGGCAGCGCCTGCCGCACGGCTCGCCCTGCGTGGGCGCTGCCGTCCCAGGCGATGGCGGTGACCCCCCTCAGGCTCTCGGGGTCGCCCCGCGCGATCAGCAGCGGCGCACGCTCGGCGAACAGGATCTGACCGATGAGCTGGCGGTCCGAGCCCGTCAGCAGGCCGTGCGCGACCACGACCAGGTCGGCCAGGGCCAGATGTCGCGACAGCGCGAAGGTGGGCGGGCGATCATAGTCCGCCAGGAGCAGGCGCGGCGCCCCGTCGCCGGGCCCGAAGGTCAGGTCTGTCTCCTCGCACACGTCCCGGCAGACCTGTTCGATCTGGGCCTGGGTCGTTTTCATGGCTTCGGACAGGGCGTCGAAGACTTCCTGGGGATAGGCGCCGCCGGCCGAGACGCCGAAGGCCGCCACGCTCGCGGCGGCGTCGGGGTAGGCGGGGACGACCGTGACCCTGGCCTCATGCTCGATCGCCAGCCATGCGGCGAACATCAGCGCCTGCCGGTCGAAAGGCTCTCCAACGGCCAGGGTGACGATGTGCTTGTAACTCATGATGCAATCCCAGGGCGGACTTGGCCGGGCGGCCGGGGCCGCCCGGCGTCTGTTCAGGCGACGGCGATGCGATCCTCGACCGCGATCACGCCCGGCGCATTCCATGCGGCGCGCTCGATGATGGCGCGATCCGCCCAGGCGTTGACCTTGCCCTCAAGCCGCACCTTGCCGCCGTCCACGCTCACTCGCACGTTGCCGGCGTCGATTCTGGCCTGTCGCTCAAGCGCCGCCTCGATGCGGCTCTTGACGTCAGACGGCGCGACCCGGCGACGCAGGGTGATCTGGTTCGCCACCGCGATGACGCCATGCAGCCGGCGGACAGTGCTTTCCGCGGCGTCGCGCTGATACTGCCAGTCCAGTTCGCCGGACAGGGTGACGCGCCCGTCCTCGACCTTCACCTTGACCGCTCCCCTGGGCAGGCTGGAGTTCCAGTCCAGGCTGTCGAGGCAGCGCCGGGCGATCTGGTCGTCGGTCGTGCTGGCGTCGCCGGGCCGCCGGACCTCGAGCTGGATGGCCACGCCCCTGACGTCCCGGACCTTCTGGGTGGTCCGCTCGGCCTGAACCTTTTCAGCGTAGCTCCGGACAAAGCCGGAGAGGGTCACCACGCCTTTCTCGACCGACACGCCGATGTCCGTCGCGTCAATGCTGGGTTCCCACTCCAGCTCCGTTTCCACCAGTCTTTTCAGAACCTTGTCGTCCATCGCACTGTTCCTTCTCCAAGAACGCCCCAATGGCGGGATCGGCGATGGATCGCATGTCGGCCAGGCGCGCGCCTTGATTCAGATCACGGAGAAGGGTGCGGCGCTGGAGCATGAATGGGGCCCCAAGCAGGAGGCTGACATGCCCAAGACATCGATAGAGAAGCTGAACAAGACCGTTCGGGACCTCGTGGCCGAAGTCGCCGACAATCTTCGGGACGCAACCGAGAAGACCGGCGACGAGGCGCAGGAAGCGCTGCAGAACGCGTCAGCGGCCCTGACGCGGGCGGCGCGCCATCTCACCGACGAGGCGCGCGAAACCGGCGCGGACCTGGCCCGGCGCACCCGGGAGGAAGTCCAGGAGCATCCCTGGGCGACGGCCGCCCTGATCGCTTCGGCTGCGGCGCTGATCGGCGTGCTGGCCGCCCGGCGCATGGGAGCGCCGTCCGCGCCCGGCGAGTGACGCCTGGCGGGTCAGCCAGCTGATGTCTGAAAGCGCGTGGCGGACCACGGTGGTCTCCAGGCGCGCGGCCCCGCAGGTCTGAAGACGCCGTCGGCGGCCCGGGATCAGATGAATCCCGGGCCGCCCCGTCGCGCCTCTGTGTCCCGGCGGACCAGGTTCAGCCGGCGATGAAGGCCAGCAGATCGGCGTTGATGAGGTCCGGATGGGTGGCGAACAGCCCATGGGACAGGCCGGGGTATGTCTTCAGCGTCCCGTTCGGAAGAAGCCTGATGGCCTGGTGCGCGGACGCGTCGATCGGGACGATCTGATCATCCTCGCCGTGCAGCAGGAGCACCGGCAGCGACACCGCCTTCAGGTCTTCGGTGAAGTCGGTTTCGGAGAAGGCGGTGATGCAGTCGTACTGGGCCTTCGCGCCGCCCGCCATGCCCTGGCGCCACCAGTTGCGGATCAACCCTTCGCTCACATTCGCACCGTCGCGGTTGAAGCCGTAGAACGGACCGGAGGGCACATCGAGGAAGAACTGGGCCCGGTTGCGCCTGAACGCGTCGCGGAACCCGTCGAACACCGACATGGGGAGTCCGCCGGGATAGTCCCGGGTGGCCAGCATGATGGGCGGGACGGCGCCGATCAGCACGGCCCTGGCGACACGGCCGGGCCGGCTCCGGGCGACGTAGCGGATCACCTCGCCTCCGCCCGTGGAGTGGCCGATGTGCACGGCGTTCTTCAGGTCGAGCGCCTCGGCCAGCTCCGCGACATCCGCAGCGTAGGTGTCCATGTCGTTGCCGGTGTCGGTCTGGTCCGATCGGCCGTGGCCGCGCCGGTCATGGGCGATGACGCGAAATCCCTTGTCCAGGAAAAACAGCATCTGGTTGTCCCAGTCGTCGGCGCTGAGCGGCCAGCCGTGGTGGAAGACGATCGGCCGGGCGTCCTTCGGGCCCCAGTCCTTGTAGAAGAGGCCGGTTCCGTCGGAGAGGGTCAGGCGAGGCATGGTGGTGTCCTTTCAGTTTCTGGTTGGGGGCATCAAGGCGCGGCGGCCGATTTCTGGCGGCCACGAGTCCGTTCGAGAGATGCATGCAGGCGGGGCGGGAGCGCCGTCCGCCGCTGCGTGCCGGGGGTCGGGTCCGGGTCAGTCCGACGGCGCACCGGCGCTGCGGGCGGCCTGGTCGATCACGTCGGCGACCGCTTCGGGTCGGGAAATCATCGGAACATGGCTCGCGCGGATCTCCACCGTGACGGCGCCGATCCTGGCGGCCTGGTGGCGCAGCATGGCCGGGGCGATGGCGGCGTCCTCGGTGGCGACGATGAACCAGCTCGGACGGCTTCTCCAGGCGGCCTGGGTGACCGGCGTGGCGAAGGCCGACATGGCGATGGGCACCTGCGAGTCCCGCATGAAGGCCGCGTCTGCATCGCTGACGTCGGCGGCGAAGCCTTCCTGGAAGCGCTCGTGACTGATGTAGCCGAAGCCGTCGGCCTGTTCTTCAATGACAAAGGTCGAGGGAATGCCGAAGCCCTCGTACTGGTCGCCGGCCGTCTCGCCCACATCGGGCGTCAGGGCGGAGACATAGACCAGGCCCCTGACCTTGTCGTCGACGCCGGCCTCCGTGATCACCACGCCGCCCCACGAGTGACCGACCAGGATGGTTCCGCCGTCTTGCCTGGCCAGGGCGCGGCGCGTGGCGGCCACGTCGTCGGCGAGGGAAGTCAGGGGATTCTGGACGATGGTGACGCGATAGCCGCGTGCGGTCAGGTCGTCATGGACGGCGCGCCAGCCGGAACCGTCGGCGAAGGCGCCGTGGACGAGAACCACATTGCGGACGGTCTGGTCCGACGGGATCGTCCGGGGCGACTGGGCATGGGCGATTCCGCCGATGCTGGCGGCGCCGACGGCGGCGAGGAGAATGTTGCGGAGCTTGATCATGGTCGGGTCCTTTCGGGCGGGTTCGACGGACGGGGCCGTCTCAGGAGGCGGGGACTGTGAACGCCGCGATAACTGTTATCGCGATAACTAATGGTATGGTTCGGGGCTCCGGTGTTGTCAAGAGAATAATTATCGCGATATATGTCCCCCTCGCTGCGAATTAGGAGACCCTGGTGACCGCCCACAAAGGCCCCGTCCCGATGGACGACCAACTCTGCTTCACCGTGTATTCGACCAGCATGGCGATCCAGCGCGCCTACAAGCCGCTGCTGGACGCCATGGGGATCACCTATCCCCAGTATCTGGTCATGAATGTGCTATGGCGTGATGACGGCCAGACGGTCGGCGACATCGCCGAGGAGCTGGCGCTGGAGCCCAGCACCGTCACCCCCTTGCTGAAACGCCTGGAGAGCGCCGGTCTCGTCCACCGGGCGCGCAATCCGGCGAACGAGCGCCAGGTGCTCGTCACCCTGACGCCGCAAGGCCGGACCTTGCGGGAGCGCGCCGGTTGTCTCGGAGAGACGCTGCTCGCCGCTTCGGGTCAGACAGGGGCCGAACTGGGCGAGCTGAACGGCCGGCTCAAGGCGTTGAGGGACGCCGTCTACGGGAGTCTGGCTTCCCGCAGCCCGCCTCAGCCGTAGGGCGTTCAGCCGCCGC
>JBALUZ010000073.1:0-13349 GCA_036963825.1 Brevundimonas sp. | reverse complement strand
GACCTGCGCATCCGCAGCCTGTTCGGCCGCGAGGGCGACGACGCCCTGGAGGTGATGACCACGGGCAAGGCGCCGCGGCCGAAGCCGGCGCCGCGCAAGCCCAGGACGACCAAGCCGCCGAGCGGCGCCAGCGAGAACGACGCCGCCGAGGACCTGATGAAGCCTTCCGCCGCCGAGACGCCGGAAACCTCGGATTGAACCGCCGCGGCTAGTCCTGCGGCATGGAGAGCGGCGCGCCGCGCCAGATCACCTCGAAGTCGTTCCCGGTCAGGCGCACCTCGGGCGGGGCCGGGTCGCGGCCGAGCGTGATGACGGTGGCCAGCCGCCCGCCCTGTCCCCGCCAGTGCGCCGCCAGGGCGTCGTTCTCGACCAGCTTGTGATAGTCGGGCGCCATCCACCCCTGCCGCGGGTCGTCCTGGCCGCGCACGCGTCGCAGGGTCAGGGGATGATCCGCCACGTGGCGAATGGCGACGGTCCGTCTCCAGCGCCATCCATCGGGCGTGGCCTCCACCCGGAGGTTCGGGTGCAGGTGCAGCCAGGCCGTGAGCTCGCGCGGCCCGTCGGCCGTCACGTGATCCAGAAGAACCAGCCACTGGCCCGGGCGGTAGAGAAAGCGGCGCCGGTGAGCCACGCCGAACGCCGGCCTCTCGACCCGCCCGGCGATGACCCACCCCCAGAAGGTGCGGGTCAGGCCGGTGAGGCCGCCCCCGGCCGGCGCAGCGGCGCCGAGTCCGTTGTCGTCCCGTTCTGACAGGAGGTCGATGGTGCTGTGCGCCCGCGCGCTGACCGAATAGTCGCGCACGGGGCCGGCGGAATAGCTGTACTTTCCGGTGTCCACAAACAGCCGGCTCCCCCGCTCGAAGAGTTCGAAAGACAGCTCGTCGGCATGCTTGTGCACATTGCTGTGGTGGCCGCAGGTGACCATCAGCATGGACGACTCCCGGGCCGGCCGTCCCCATGGGCTCCGCACGACGGCGTAGCCTGCCTCGTCGAACAGCCGCCCGACGGCGTCGTCTCCGCCTGCCGGGACGGGATAGGGGCGGCGTATGGGCGAGGAATCTCCCGCGGCCGACGAGGTCCCGTCCGGAAAGAGGAACCAGGGCGCCGCCTCGGCCGCAGCCCCGATGATCCGGTCCAGGTCCGGATTGTCGAACCAGCCGGTCGCGGCCATGCGGCGGAATTCCCGCAGCGCGAAGAAATGATAGCCGGGCGAGTGCTCCAGGTGCACGCCCTGACGGCCGAACTGGCTCAGCAGCAGGCGCGACAGCAGGTCCGACACGTACGCCTTGCCGCCTTCGGCCTCCGGCCAGTGGGGCGCCACGTGACACAGGGCGGCCGCGCCGTGGATCTGGGCCAGGGCGTGGTTGGAGGCGGCGATGAAGTCCGGATCGCGCAGGCGGGCCAGATGGCGCCGGGCCAGGCGTATGACGCCGTCCTGCCGGGACCGGCTCTCGCGGCCGAACGCCGGCTGACTGAGGACATAGGCGAGCTTGGCGGCGCGGATGCCGGCGGCCATGTCGCCCCAGAAGGCGATCCTGCGCCGCCCGCGACCCTCGGCTCGCGCCCAGTCCAGCATGGCGTCGATCAGGAACCGGTACGCCGTCGGGTCGCCGCCCCGGCAGTGCAGGCCGATGTAGACGTCCAGGGGACGCCAGGCGTTGAGCTGGAACCGCCAGTTGGCGTCGTCAAAGGGGTCCATCGCCCAGTCGAAGGGCAGGACGAAAGGCACGGAGGGTCGGTCCGGGCGCGGCTGCCAGCCGCGGGCTTCCTGCTGCTGCACCTGATGGCGCGTCCGCTCGGCCTGGGTCGGCAGCTTGATGCACATCGCCTGCTCCGCCGTCATGGGCGGGACGGCCGCGCGGGGACCGGGCGACTTGCGACGCATCAGGAAGGACAGGGGCATCGACGGCCAGGGAAGTCTGCGGCCATGGCGGCCCGTGGCTTTTGCGTGAACAGGTCGGTTCGTGAAGTCAAGCCGCGTCGATTGCGCGGATGTGCGAAGCGGCGCAGGTTCGGGCGGTGGAGGATCGACGATGGATCAGGACGTCACGCCGAAGAACCGCTGGAAGCTGCTGGGCCCGGGCATCGTGGTGGCGGCCACGGGAGTCGGGGCCGGCGATCTGGTGGCGACCCTGATCGCAGGGTCCCGCTTCGGCTACGCCCTGCTGTGGGCGGCGGTGATCGGCACGGTGCTGAAGATCGCCCTGGCCGAGGGCGTGGGGCGGTGGAGCCTGGCCACCGGCCGCACCATCTTCGACGGCTGGGCCAGTCTGGGACCGCGGGGCTTCAACTGGGCCAGCGTCTATTTCGGAATCTATGTGGTGATCTGGGGCTTCGTCTACGGGGCCACGGCGATGACGGCCACGGCCCTGCCGCTGGCGGCGCTGTTCCCGGTTCTGGACCTCAAGGTCTGGGCGATCCTGGCGGGCCTGGTGGGGCTGGGGATGGTCTGGTTCAACTCCTATCCGGTGTTCGAGAAGGTCATGACGGGCCTGGTGGCGGTGATGTTCGTCACCGTGGTGGGGCTGGCGGTGATCGTGACGCCGGACCTTCCCGCCATGGCGCGGGGGCTGATCCCCATGCTGCCGGAGGGCGCGGCCTACTACACCCTCGGCCTGATCGGCGGGGTGGGGGGCACCATCACCATGGCGGCCTATGGCTACTGGATCATGGCCAAGGGCTGGAAGGGTCCGGCGTGGATGCGGGTCATGCGGCTGGACAACCGGGTCGGCTATATCGTCACGGGCGTGTTCGTGATCGCCATGATGATCGTGGGGGCCGAGCTGATGTACGCCGCGGGCATCGCCCTGGCGGGGGGCGACCGGGGCCTGCTGGACCTGGACGCGGTGCTGCGCGAGCGCTTCGGGGATGTGGTGGGCACGCTGTTCCTTGTGGGGTTCTTCGCCACGACCTTCTCGTCGCTGATCGGGGTCTGGCACGGGGTCAGCCTGATGTTCGCGGACTTCTTCGCCCATGTGACGAAGCGTCAGGGTGACGAGGCGGTGCGCGGCGAGAAGAGCCCGGCGTTCCGGGGCTATCTGCTGTGGCTGACCTTCCCGCCCATGATGCTGCTGTTCATGGACCGGCCGTTCGGGCTGATCGTTGCCTACGGAGTGCTGGGGGCGCTGTTCATGCCGTTCCTGGCCCTGACCCTGATCTGGCTGCTGAACAGCGGACGGACGCCGAAGGAATGGCGCAGCGGCTGGCTGTCGAACAGCATGCTGGCGGCGGCGGCGGTGCTGTTCTGCGCCCTGGCGGGGCGGGAGCTATGGTCCCTGATCAGCTGATCCCTCTCCCGATGGGAGAGGGCTGCGCGCACGGATGCGTCAGCATCCGTCCTGTGCGCGCAGGGTGAGGGTCGGGTGGTTGGTTGCTGAGCCACCGAACCCTCATCCCCCCCGCGCGCAGGACCTCCGCTACGCTCCGGTGCGCGGGTTCCCCCTTCTCCCATTGGGAGAAGGTTCAGCTTCTCTGAAACGGATAGAAGTCGCCGCCCAGGTCGAGGATCTCGGTGAGCTCGTCCAGGGCGCCGCGGGACTCGTCCAGCAGGGCCGGGTCGGCCAGGTCGGCGGGTGTGAGCGTGTCGCGGTACCAGGTGGCGGCCCAGATGGAGAGGCGGGCGTAGAGCTCGTCGTTGAGGCGCTGGGCCGGGTTGGCGGCGTCCAGTTCCTCGTCGGTCAGCACCACGCGCAGACGCAGGCAGGCGGGGCCGCCGCCGTTTCGCATGGACTGGCGCACGTCCACGTACTCCACCGCCCCGATGGGGCCGTTGCCCGAGGTCAGCGTCTCGGCTGCGGCGCGCGCGCGGTCGTTGTCGCGCGTCTCGGTGGGGCAGATCAGGGTCAGGCGATCCCGGCCCGGCAGGGTCACCAGCATGGAGTTGAACAGATAGCTGGAGATGGCGTCGGCCAGGGGCAGGTCCCGGTCGCTGATCTCGATGAACACCGGCTCGAACAGGCCGTCGGCCATGCGGCGGATCGCGTCCTTCACGCCCGCCGTGTCCTCGAAGGCCAGCTGGTGGAACAGCAGGGCCTCGCGCGTCCCGACGCAGACCACGTCGTTGTGGAAGGTCCCGCCGGCGATGGCGGCGCGGCTCTGGCGGGCCAGGACCGGGCGGCCGGCGGCGTGGCGGCGGACGATGGCTTCGGACGCCTCTCGGGTCTGGCGGGCGGGGAAGGGGCCGTCCCAGGCCTCCCAGGCCTCGCGGCCCCAGACCAGCAGGTTGACGCCCGGCTCGCCGTGGTCGGCGCAAAGCCGGACATGATTGGCCGCGCCCTCGTCGGACAGGTGCGGGGCGGCGGGCAGGGGGTCGTGGACCTTGAAGATGTCGGGGTCGGGGAAGAGGGCGCGCAGGGCGCGGGTGGTCTGTTCCGCCTCCAGACCCCGGTGCAGATTGGTGACCAGATTGGCCGGGGTGAAGTGGACGCGGCGGTCCTCGGTGTCGGCGCTGGGGTTCACCGTGGCGGCGTTGGCGGCCCACATGGAGCTGGCCGAACAGGCGGCGGCGGCGAAGGACGGGGCGGCGCGCCAGGCCTGTTCGAGCACCGCCTTGTCCGGGCCCGAGAAGCCCAGGGACCGCAGGAACGGGATGTGCGGGCGCTCGTGGGGCGGCAGGACGAACTGGGGCACGCCCAGATCCGCCAGCAGCTTCATCTTCTGCAGGCCCTGCAGCACGGCGGCGCGGGGGTTGGACGCCTCGCCCTTGTTGAGGGCGCTGGCCAGGTTGCCGGGGGACAGGCCCGCATAGGAGTGGGTGGGGCCGATCAGGCCGTCGGCGTTGGCTTCGAAGGCTGAGGTCACGTCTTCAACCCCTTGATTTCAGGCGCTATATCGGCAACCGCATCGGCCTCGAAGCTGGCCATGGGGTAGGCGCAGTAGTCGGCCGCATAGTAGGCGCTCGGCCGGTGGTTGCCGCTGGCGCCGAGGCCGCCGAAGGGCATGTCGCCGGCCGCGCCCGTGGTGGGTCGGTTGAAGTTGACCACGCCCGCGCGGATGCGGCGCTGGAAGCGCTCCCAGTGGGCCGGATCGTCGCTGACCAGACCGGCGGACAGGCCGTAGCGGGTGGCGTTGGCGCGGGCGACGGCGGCGTCGAAGTCGGCGGCGCGATAGACCTGCAGCACGGGCGCGAAGATCTCCTCGTCGGGGATGTCCCGAGCTTCGGCCATGTCGAGGATGCCCGGCGTGACGAAGGCGTCGGACAGGCCGTCGATGCGGCCGAAGGGACGGATGACGCGGGCGCCGTTCGCGATCAGGGCGTCCACGGCCTTCAGCGCGCCGTCGGCGGCGCGGGCGGAAATCAGGGGGCCGCCGTAGACCTCGCCGTCGCTGGTCCACGGAGCGAAGGTCAGGCGGTCGGCCATGGCGCGGACCGCCTCGATGACGGCGTCGCCCGCCGGACCCTCGGGCACGATCAGGCGGCGGGCGCAGGAGCAGCGCTGGCCGGTGGTGATGAAGGCGGACTGGATGACGATGCCGGCCACGGCCTGCGCGTCGGCCGCGTCCCACACCACCAGCGGATTGTTGCCGCCCAGCTCCAGGGCGAGGATCACGTGGGGGTCGTCGGCGAACTTGCGCCGGAAGTGCGCGCCCGCGGCGCCCGAGCCGGTGAACATCAGGGCGTCGATTTTCTGGTCCAGCAGGGCGGCGCCCGTGTCGCGGCCGCCCTGGATCAGGTTGAACACGCCCGTGGGCAGATCGGCGGCCTGCAGCGCCTCGGCCATCAGCTGACCGGTGAGGGGCGTCTCCTCGGACGGTTTGAAGACGATGGTGTCGCCCGCCAGCAGGGCCGGGACGATGTGGCCGTTGGGCAGGTGGCCGGGGAAGTTGTACGGGCCCAGCACCGCCGCCACGCCGTGGGGACGGTGGCGCAGCACGGCGCGGCCGAAGGCGGTCTCGGCCTCGCGCTCGCCGGTGCGCTCCTCATAGGCGCGGATGGAGATGTCCACCTTGCCGGCCATGGAGCCCAGCTCGGCCCTGGTCTCCCACAGGGCCTTGCCGGTTTCGCGGCTGATGGCCTCGGCCATCTCGCCTGCGCGATCCTTGAGCACGGCCTGGTAGCGCTTCACCGCCTCGATGCGGTCCTGGCGCGGGCGGTCGGCCCAGTCGGGGAAGGCGGCGCGGGCGGCGTCCACGGCGGCGGCGGCCTGGGCGGGGGAGGCCTCGGCCCCCGTCCAGACGGTCGCGCCCGTGGCCGGGTCGGTGGAGGTGAAGGCGGCGCCTTCGCCGGCGGTCCATTGGTCAGCGATGAAGTGGGTCATGGGCTCTACCTAGTGCTTCGGCGACGGCGGGTGAAGGCGCGGAGTCTCCTCCCCAAGCCATGGAGAGGCGGCGCGGGCGGTGAGAGATTGCGACGGGTTCCGCATGCACCGGGGCGCCCCCTCCACCCCGCCCTGTCGGGCGGGGTCCCCCTCCCCACGCCGTGGGGAGGAGAAGGTCAGCTCTTGATCCGAACGACCGCGCCGGGCTTGAGTTTCAGGGCGTCGGCGGCTTCCTTGCTCATATGGGCCGTGTCCCCCTCGATGGCCACCTTCGTGCGCACGGCGCGGAAGGCGGAGACGCTGTCGGTGGAGGCGAGGGAGACCAGCTCGGCGTCCACCTCGTCGGCGACGGACAGGGTCAGGGTGCGGGCGTCGCGGACGGTGCGGATGTTGTCGCGCTGGCAGGCCACGGTGGGGCCGCCGTCGAAGATGTCCACCAGGCCGTTGGGGCGGAAGCCCTCGGACTCCAGCAGGGCCATGGCGGGCACCCCTTGCGGGTGCACCTTGCCGATGACGGCGCGGGCGGGCTCGGGCAGCAGGCCGATGTAGATGGGGTGGCGCGGCGCCAGATCGACGATGAACTGCTTGTCGGTGGAGCCGGTCATGCGGTCCGCGTCATCGAACTCCATGGGGAAGAATTTGTGCGCCACGTGGTCCCAGAAGGGACAGGCGCCGTCGGGGGTGAAGACGCCGCGCAGCTCGGCCAGGACATTGTCGGAGAACAGCTCGGGCTCGGCGCCGATCAGCATGTAGCGGGACTGGGCCAGCAGGCGCCCCGCGCCGCCCTTGCGCCGGTCAGCCTTGAGGAACAGGGAGCCCACCTCGGTCCAGCCGGTGCACTCATTGACCAGCACCAGGGTCTGGTGATCCAGCCTCAGGTTCAGGGACGGCGAGGACTGGGTGTTGTTGACGATGCGGAACGAGAAGAACGGTCGCTTCAGCCCCACCGCCGCCTTGACGCTGCCGACCCCGTCCACGTCGCCGGTGGCCGAGTCCTCGAGCATCAGGGTGTACCAGCGCTCCTGCGGCGCCAGCTTGCCGGTGAAGCTGTCGCGGCTGATGTCCAGCCGTTCGGACAGGACGTCGGGGTCCTCGGGCAGGCTGGTGAAGCCGGGGCCGGACAGGATGGCCAGTTCGAGCAGGGAATCCAGGTCGGAGGGCCCGGCGGGGCGGACGACGAGCATGCGGTTACAGGGTCTCCAGTCGAAGGGATTTGAGGCGGTGGGCGTCGATCTCGCCCGAGGCGGTCTTGCACAGGATCAGGGCGGACAGCTGCGCGCGCTCCACGAAGCTGTCGGGCCAGGCGAACTCGTCCGCGGAATGGATGTCGCCGCCCAGCACGCCCAGGGTGTCGATATTGGGCAGGCCCGCCGCGTGCAGGTTGTTGCCCTCGCACACGCCGCCTGAGGATTTCCAGGCGATGGTCTGGCCCAGCAGGGCGCCGGTCCGGCGCACGGCCTCGAACAGCTCGGTCTGGGCCGCGTCCATGGGCTTGGGGGGGCGGGTGAAGCCGCCGTGAAGGTGCAGCGTCAGGCCCTCGAACGGCGGGGTCGCGGCGATCTCCGTCACCGCGTGCTCGATCCATGCGGCGGACTGGGCGTCGGGGACGCGGACGTTGAAGCGCACCACGGCGTTGTCGGCCACCACGTTGAGGGCGCCGCCGCCGGAGATCTTCGCCACATTGACGCTGACCCCTTCGCGCTGGCCGTTCAGGCCGTGGAGGGCCGCGGCGAGGATGGCGGCGCCGGCCACGGCGTTGCGGCCCTCGTCGAAGGCGCGGCCCGCGTGAGCGGCCTTGCCGGTGACGATCAGGTGCCAGTTGCCGCTGCCCTTGCGGGCGCCGGCCAGGGTGCCGTCGGCCAGGGCCGGCTCATAGGTCAGGCCCAGATGGCCGCGGGCGCCCAGCTCGGCCAGCAGGGGCGCGGAGGCGGGGGAGCCGATCTCCTCGTCCGGCGACAGCAGCACGGTCCAGCCGACGCGGTCCTTGTCCGGATGGGCCTCGAACGCCTCCAGGGCGCCCAGCAGGACGGAGATGCCGCCCTTCATGTCGGCCAGGCCGGGGCCGTTCAGGGCGCCGTCGGCGCGCTTCGTCACGGTCTGGAACGGGCTGTCGGCGGGAAAGACGGTGTCGTAGTGGCCGGTCAGGACCACCTGGACCGGCGCGTCGGGGCGGGCGGTGATCTTGAGGCAGTCGGCGTGGACCTGCTCGATCACCCGGCCGTCGTCGCCGACGATGGACGAGGGGGCCGTGGGGATACGCGCGATGTCGGCGGGCAGGGATCGGGCCTCGGCCTCCAGCACGTCCAGCATGCGCGCCAGACCGGCGTCGTTGCGGCTGCCCGAGTTGATCTCGCTCCAGGCGACGGCGCGGGACAGGATGTGCGCGCCGGCGGCGGCGACCCGGTCCAGCACCGCCTGATCGTGAGGGTGAATCTCCATGGGCGCGGACCCTACGCGCCCGGCGCGACAAAAGCCAAGCCGGGCGGCGTTTGTGCGTCTGGACCCGCTATTCCGTGCGATTCGGGCGCCGGTCCAGCCGCCCCGTTCCCGGCTGGCGGGTCTGGTTGCGCCAGCGGATGGCCAGGCGCGCATCGCCCTCGCCGTCGACGCGCGAGGTGACGGCGATGTTGCGCCGGACCTGCCACTCCACCTGCAGGGCTCCGCCGGACTCGCCGCCGCCGATGACCTCGAAATAGACGTCATCGGTGAGGTAGCGGCCGCCGGCTACCGTCAGGGCCGAGGCGTCGCCGCCGAAGGACAGGCGGTCCAGACCGGCGAACTCGCGCAGATTGCCCAGGACGTCGAAGCCGCCGCCGCCCGCCAGGGAGGCGACGCCCGACGCCAGCTGGGCCGCCTCGAAGGCCGACAGCTGGGACGCCGAGCGTCCGAACAGCACCTGGGACAGGATCTCGTCCTGGGGCAGCTGCGGGGTGGAGGTCAGGGCGATCTCGGGCGAGGCGGCCGTGCCGGTGACCCGCACCTCCGCCGTCAGGGCGGGATCGTCGCGCACCGCCCGCAGATCGAGGCGGATGCGGTCGAGATCGGTGGACAGGGTGACCGTGCCGCGCTCGTCGAACACGAACCGCTTGCCGGCGAAGTCATAGTCGCCGCGCACCACCCGCGCCGTGCCGGTCAGCTCCGGGTTCGACAGGGTCCCGCGCACCCGGGCGTTGACGTTCATCTCCACATTCAGCCCGCGCCCGCGCACCCAGACCTGGCCGTTGGGCGAGCGCAGGACGACGTCGAGGCCGATGGTCGGGCCGCGCCGCTCGGCTTCGGCGTCTTCCGGCTCCGGCTCGGGATCGCCGCCGGGACGGTTCACCTCGATCACGTCCATGCGCACGATGCCGTTGCCGCCCACAGGGTTGGCCGCGATCTCCGCCTCGTCGATGTTCAGGCGGCCGCGCAGTTCGATGTTGCCGTCCCCGGCGCGGGTCACCGTGATCGGCCCCGAGGCGTCGGCGGTGGCGATCTCGTTGTCGATCAGGCGGAAGCTGGACAGGTCCAGGGTGAAGCTGGATGCGGACCCCTGCTGCAGGTTCATGCGGCCGGAGCCGGCCACCGTGCCGCCCGACCCGTCATTCGCGCTGAAGGTCCGCACCACGGCGGATTCGCCGTCGAAACGGGCGGCGAGCGCCAGGTCCTCCAGGCGCACCCCGGTGATGGTGTCGCGGAACATGCCGTCGCGCACATCCAGGCTGCCGGTGATGCGCGGATCGTTGATGGAGCCGGCGATCGACGCCTGGCCGTCGACCTGGCCCGCCAGACGCTGTTCGCCGCCCAGGAAGATGTCCCAGATGGGCTGGATCTGGCCGCTGAGGGACACCTCGCCGGACATGGGACGGGTGCGGTTGACGGCCAGACGCAGGGGGGCGGCGGAGGTTTCAACCGGCAGGGTCATCTCGGCGCTGGCCTGGACGCCGCCGTCATCCACGGCGCGGGCGGTGAGGCGCAGGGTGTCCCCGGCCAGACGCGCGTCCAGGGCGCCGTTGACCGCCAGACCCTCGGCGGCGTCGACGCTGCGCAGCTCGGTCATGGTGAGGTTGGCCGAGCCGGACAGGTCGTCGCCCGCGCCGCGCAGCGACACCCGCCCGGTGACGCGGCCGCGCAGGTCCGGCGACAGGGAGCCCAGATTGACGCTGGTCAGATTGGCCTCGATCAGGGAGGCGGTGCTGTCCTGGCGCAATTCGCCCACCAGGGCGCCGCCGCCCACGCCCAGATCGACCCGGACGACCCGTCCGTCGCCGGCCAGGGCGATGACGGCCGGACTGCGGGTGTTGAAGGCGATCTCGCGCACGCGGCCGTCGCCCGAGAGGGTGACCGTCTGGGCCTCGCCGGTGCGGGCGTAGACGCCCGAGCCGTCGAACGACACCGGCGTGTCGCCGGCCACGTCGGCGCTCAGGGTGAAGGGCAGGCGGTTCAGCGTGCCCCGGCCGTTCAGGTCCAGGGTGCGGATCAGATAGCCGGACCCGGCAAAGCGGACGTTGCGGCCGGTGACGTCGACGATGGCGGTATCGGCACCCGCACCCTCGGTCAGGCGCACGCGTCCGTCCGCCTGGCCGGAGGCGAGGAAGGCGCCCTGGCGGGCGGTGAACGTCAGGTCCGCGCTGGCGGGGGCGCCGTTCACCAGGGCGATGTCGCCCTCGGCCTCGACGCCGCCGGCGTTGACGTCCACGCCGCTGAGGCGGATGCCGCCGTCGGTCAGGAAGAAGTCGCCCGAGGCGCTGGCGGGGCCGTAGTTGCTGTCGGCGGTGACGGCGACCCGCCCGTCCGACGCGTCGGCGCCGCGCCGGAAGCTGAGGATCAGATCGGCCCCGGTCAGGGTCAGGGGGCCGGCGGCCACCTCGGCGAATTGGGCGGTCAGGTCGGCGCGCGGCCGCGACAGGGTGCCCGTCAGGGCGCCCTCGCCGGTCATGGCGCCGTCGATGGCCACCGGGCCGACCCCGAACGGCCCCTCGGCGTTCCAGTCCAGGGCGAGCCGCAGGGCGCCGTCGCCGCCGATCAGGCCCCGGGCCGAGGCCCGGCCGGCCGCGCCGGTCAGGCGGGCGGCGTCGACGGCGATGCGGCCCTCGTCATAGGCGGCGGTCACGGCCAGGCGCGGCGCGGGGCCCAGCAGCCGGTCCAGCTCGTCCATGCCCGTGGCGAGGCGGCGGCCGCGTCCGTCGAAAGTCACGCGCCAGGGGGCGCCGGGTTCGGCCTGGCCGGCGCGGATGGGTCCGCCGAAGGCGCCGGCGGCGCCGGGGCGGATCAGATCGGCGTCGGTGACCTCGGCCCGTCCGGAGAAGCGCAGCGCGCCGTTCATGCCGCGCGCGCCGGACCCTTCGACGATGAGTCCCTGTCCACGGAGGTCGATGTCCTGCAACAGAAAGGCGCCGTCGGGCGTGCGGGCGCTCTCGAAGGCCAGATGGGGCGTGGCGCCCAGAAGGCCCCCGACGATTCCGGCGCGCGACCCGCCCTGCACCGCCAGGTCGCCGTCCAGGGCCATGCGGCCGTCGCGGACCTGCACGTTGAGAGGGCCGGCCAGGCGGTCGGCGCTGTAGCTGGCGGCCTCCAGATTGCGGACGCTGACCGCGCCGTCCAGGGACCAGGCCGCGGCGTCTCCCTGGAACACGCCCGCCCAGGCGGTCGGTCCGGCCAGGGTCGTTCCCGTCAGGCGGCTGAGGGAGGGGGTGGCGACGTTGAGACGGACGCCGTCGGGCACGGCGCGATCCCCGGAGCGGACGAAGCCCCGGGCGGTCGAGGTGAAATTCTCGGCGCGCAGGTCCCAGGCCATGGCCTCGAAGCCCGGCCGGGTCGGGTCGGCCACGGTGGCGAGGCCGAAGCGGGCGGTGCGGCCGATGCGGCGCACGAAGGGCTCCAGCAGGTCCGAGCCCGAGAAATCCGCGAGCCCCGAGATGCGGGTGCCGCCGCCCTGCCGGAAGCGGCCCTCGATGGTCAGGGGCGTGAAATCCCCGGTGCGCACCAGGGCGTCGATCCCTTCGCCGTTGACACGGGCCCGGGCGCGGAACGGTTCGTGGGGCGAATACCCCAGGGCCCCGGCCAGCGGACCGCCGCCGGCCTCCTGCGCCAGGGCGTTCACCCGCAGGTCCGCGATGTCGTCGCCCCACTGCACGTCGCCGTAGAGAAAGTCGCCGCGCCGCGAGAGGCTGAACGCCATGATCTCGGCGGACTTCGGACCCACACGACGGATGTCGGTCTCCCCGGCGACGGTCCAGCGGCCGTATTCCTGGCTGAAGCCTTCCTCCAGGTGGACGTCGGCGGAGAACCGGTCGATGTCGATGCTCAGGGGCAGGGGGCCGCCGGGCGGGTCGTCGGAGGGCTCAACGATCGGACGACGGATCAGGCGAATGCGGCCGGCCTCGATCTCGCTGGCGTGGAAACGCCGGGTGACGAGCGGCAGGTAGGACCAGTCCACGCGCACGTCGGTGGCCTCGAGCCAGACGCCCTCGGCGTCCGTGACCGTGACGCGGTCGATGGTGAAATCGTCCCAGAGGTCGCCCGACAGGCCCTCCACATTGATGGCGCCGTAGTCGCCCAGCTGCTTGCCGGAGACGAAGCCCGTCACCAGGTCGCGCCCGGCGGGGGAAAGGACCACGAGGCGCCCGCCGATCAGCACGAGAACCACCAGGGCGATCAGGCCGCCGGCGGCCATGCCCGCGATCAGGGCGGCCCACTGGCGGCGCGTGCGGCGCGCCTTCGCCTCCTTCGGCGTTTCGGGCGCCGCTTCGGGCCGCGTGTCAGGGTCGGGGGGCGTGTCGGTCAAAACGCCTGTCCGATGCTGATGTAGAGCTGGAAGTCGGAATCGCCCTCGCGCCTGTCCAGCGGGAAGGCGACGTCGGCGCGGATCGGGCCGAAGGGCAGCTTGTAGCGGACGCCGAAGCCGGCGCCGTAGCGCATGTTGCTGAGGTCCGGGGTTTCCTGGAAGCCCACTGCGCCGCCGTCCACGAAGACGACCGCGCCGAAGTTCTCGCCGATGTCGCGGCGGACCTCGAGCGAGGCCTCGAACAGGGACAGGCCGCCGCGCGGCGTGTTGTCGGTGAGGCGGGGCCCCACGCCCTGATAGGAGTAGCCGCGGACCGAGCCGCCGCCGCC
>JBALUZ010000072.1:0-13361 GCA_036963825.1 Brevundimonas sp. | reverse complement strand
GCCGGGCGCGGGTGACCCACAGGCGCAGGGCCGCGCGGACGGGGCCGCCCATCAGGCGGGCAGCTCCTGGTCGCCGGCCTCGGCGTGGACCGCCTCGCCGAGGCGCACGCCCAGGGCATGGGCGGTCTCGGTGGTCGGGGCCTCAATGGAGCCCGAACGACGCCAGCGGGCCGAGCCGTCGGGGGCGAGGATTTCGGCCGTGAGCGACAGGCGGTCCCCCTCGATGAAAGCGTAGGCGCCCACGGCGGTGCGGCACGACCCTTCCAGCGCCAGCATGGCCCCGCGCTCCGCGGTCACGGCCACGGCGGTGGGGCGGTGGTTGAGCGCGGCGGCCCAGGGGGCGAGAGCGTCCGCAGAGCGGGTCTGGATGGCCAGGGCGCCCTGGCCCGGGGCGGGGACGAAGCGCTCCACGTCCAGGCAAGTGGTGATCACCTCGGACCGGCCGAGGCGGTTGAGGCCCGAGGCGGCCAGCAGGATGGCGTCGAAATCCCCGGCGGCGAGGCGGTTCAGGCGGGTGTCCACATTGCCGCGCAGCATCTCGATGCGCAGGTCCGGCCGCGCGGCGAGCAGCTGGGCCTGACGCCGCAGGGAGGCGGTGCCCACCAGGGCGCCGCGGGGCAGCTCGTCCAGTCCGGAATGGTTCACGCTGACGAAGGCGTCGCGGTGGTCCTCCCGCTCGGGAATGGCGGCGAGGACGAGGCCCGGCGGCATGTCGGCGGGCACGTCCTTGAGAGAATGGACCGCCAGATCGATGCGGCCGTCGATCAGGGCCTGCTCGATCTCCTTGGTGAAGAGGGCCTTGCCGCCCAGGTCCATCAGGCGGCGGTTCTGGATGCGGTCGCCGGTGGTGACGATGGGGACCAGGATCACCGCGTCCTCGACGCTGTCGTCGGCGGCGCCCAGCGCCCGGGCCACGGCGCGCTGCATCATGCCGGACTGGGCCATGGCCAGGGCCGAGCGGCGGGTTCCGAGGCGAAGGGGCGTGGGCAAGGCGGCGGGCTTCCTTGTTGCGCGGGAGGGGGCGGGGGGCTACCTCGACCCGATGAGCATGGGCGCGGACTATAGCAGCGAGACGGCGGCGGCAACGGCGGCGGAACCGCGCGCCCTCACCGTGCTTGGGCTGGAGACCAGCTGCGACGAGACGGCGGCGGCGGTGGTGCGGCGGACGCCGGACGGCGCCGTGACGGTGCTCTCGTCCGTGGTGCACAGCCAGATCGCGGATCACGCCCCCTTCGGCGGGGTGGTGCCCGAGATCGCCGCCCGCAGCCACGTGGAGGCCATCGCGGGCGCGGCGCGCAGGGCGATCGCGGAGTCCGGCGTGGGTTTCGACGGCCTGGACGCCGTGGCGGCGACCGCCGGCCCCGGCCTGGTGGGCGGGGTCATGGTGGGCCTCAGCTTCGGCAAGGCGGTGGCCCTGGCGCGCGGCCTGCCCCTGATCGCGGTGAACCATCTGGAGGGGCACGCGGTCTCGGCCCGGCTGGCGGCGCCGGCGCCCTATCCGTTTCTGCTGCTGCTGGTGTCCGGCGGGCACTGCCAGCTGATGGAGGTGCGCGGCATCGGTCAGATGACCCGGCTGGGGGCCACCATCGACGACGCGGCGGGCGAGGCCTTCGACAAGATCGCCAAGACCCTGGGCCTGGGCTATCCCGGCGGGCCGGCGCTGGAGGCCCTGGCCGCGACCGGCGACGGAGCCCGGTTCGAGCTGCCGCGGGCCCTGCTGGGGCGGAAGGGCTGTGATTTCTCGTTCTCGGGTCTGAAGACCGCGGCGGCGAAGCTGGCGGCGACCTGTGACACGGAACAGGACCGGGCGGATCTGGCCGACGCGGTGCAGAAGGCCATCGCGCGCCAGCTGACGGACCGCTCGGCCCGGGCCATGGACGATTATGCGACGCGCCACGACCACCGCCTGCTGGTGGCGGCCGGCGGGGTGGCCGCCAACCGCACCGTGCGGGCCGAGCTGGAACGGGCGGCGACCGCGCGCGGTTTTGATTTCCTGGCCCCGCCGCTGGCCTACTGCACGGACAATGCGGCGATGATCGCCCTGGCCGGGGCCGAGCGGCTGGCCCTGGGGCTGGTCTCGGACATCGACGTGGCGGCGCGGCCGCGCTGGCCGCTGGACGAGGCGACGGCCCTGGCCGACCCGCTCTACAAGACAGGCCGTAAAGGCGCGAAGGCGTAAGGGAGAAGGCATGGCCGAGTTCAGAACGGCGGGGGTGATCGGCGCGGGCGCCTGGGGCACCGCCCTGGCCCAGGTCTGCGCGCGGGCCGGGCTGAAGACCACGCTGCAGGCCCGCGAGCCCGAGGTGGTCGAGAGCATCCGCCAGCGGCGCAGCAACGATCTGTTCCTGCCCGGCGTCACCCTGGAGGACGGCGTCGCCGCCACCGCCGACATGGCCGACCTGAAGGGCTGCGACCTGATCCTGGCCGTGCCGCCGGCCCAGCATCTGCGCGCCACGCTGGAGGCGTTCCGGGACCGGACCGGCGGGGGCGCCCCGGTGGTGCTGTGCTCCAAGGGCATCGAGCGCGGTTCGCTGAAGCTGATGACCGAGGTGCTGGCCGAGGTGCTGCCCGACACGCCGACGGCGGTGCTGTCGGGGCCCAGTTTCGCCGGCGAGGTGGCGCGGGGCCTGCCCACCGCGGTGACCCTGGCCTGCGAGGACGAGGCGCTGGGCAAGGCCCTCGCCGCGGCCATCGCCACCCCGGCCTTCAGGCCCTACCTGGCCGACGACCTGATCGGGGCCGAGATCGGCGGGGCCATCAAGAACGTGCTGGCCATCGCCTGCGGCATCGTTGAGGGCCGCGAGCTGGGCCGCAGCGCCCACGCCGCCCTGATCACCCGGGGGTTCGCCGAGGTCACCCGCATCGCCGAGGCGCTGGGCGGCCGGCCCGAGACCGTGCGCGGCCTCTGCGGTCTCGGCGATCTGGTGCTGACCTGCTCCAGCCCCCAGTCGCGCAACATGAGCCTGGGCCTGGCGCTGGGCCGCGGCCGGACGGTGGAGGAGGCCCTGGCCGGCAAGCGCTCCGTGGCCGAGGGCTATGAGAGCGCCCCGGCCGTGCGCGACCTGTGCGAGAAGCTGGCGGTGGATGCGCCCATCTGCACCGCCACCGCCGAGGTGCTGGCCGGACGCTGGACCGTGGACGAGGCCATCGACGCCCTGCTGACGCGGCCCATCCGGCTCGAGTCGGACTGATGGCGGAGCCGGAGGCGCCGCCCGCCGAGCGCAAGCGGGTCTGGAAGACGCCGCCCGGCGTGGCCCTGTGCGCCGAAAGCGACATCGCCGATCCCGGCTCGCGCGCCTTCGTGCTGCAGATCGGCGAGGCGTATTTTCACGGCTTCGTGGTGCGCAAGCACGGGCAGGTGGCGGGCTGGGTGGATCGCTGTCCGCACCAGGGCTTTCCGCTGGCCGTGGAGCTGGACCGGTACCTGACCCGCGACGGGGATCTGATCCTGTGCGGCTGGCACGGGGCGGTGTTCCAGCCCCTGACCGGCGAATGCGTGGGCGGACCGTGCGCCGGAGGGCGGCTGACGCCGTGGCCGGTGGCGGCCTCGGGCGGCGTCATCCGGACCGCCTAGCGCATCCCCGCCTCGAGGGCGTCGATGTCGTCGTCGGACAGGCCGAAGTGGTGGCCGATCTCGTGGATCAGCACATGGGCGACGATCTCGGCCAGCCCCACGTCGCCGCGTTCGCACCATTCATCCAGGATCGGGCGGCGATACAGATAGATGCGCGACGGCTGGGGCGACGGGTCGGACACGCTGCGCTGGGACAGGTCGACCCCATGATAGAGGCCAGTCAGCTCGAAAGGGTCCTCGATGCCCATTTCCGAGAGGGTTTCGGCGTCGGCGAAATCCAGGACGCGGAACTCCACCTCGCCGGCGTGGGCGCGGAACGCCGGGGGCAGGTCGGCGAAGGCGGCTTCGGCAAGGCGGGCGAAATCGTCCAGGGACGGGGCGGTCTGGTCGGTCCAGGCGGGGTCTGCGTCGGTCATGAATGCTGATATCGGACGCGGGAGACGCAGAGGCAACGCGGCGTGTCCGGCCGTGATGGATTTCGCCCGTTACGGGTTATGGTGAACACCGAATCGGCGGGTGAGGACCATGGCTGAGGCCGACATCGCTTTTGTGGCCGCCGCCGGGGCGGCAGGGCTGGCCCTGTCGGTCAGCGCCTGGGCCTGGCGGCTGAGAAACCGCATGCTGGCGCGCGCGGCGGCGGCGGACCTGCGTCAGATCGCGCTGGAGGCCCGCCTCGCCGACCGTGACGCGGGCCTTGGGGCCTTCGGTGAAGTGTATCTGGCCCTCACCCCGGACGGCGGCGGCGCGGTTGCGGCGCTGCAGGGCGAGTCGGCCGACATCGAGCGGGTGCGCGCCGTGCTGTTCGGCGAGCCCCCGGCTGATGAAGCCGCGGCGGCCGACCCTGTGGCCGCCCTGGCCGCCACCGCCCCCGAGAACGCCGATCGGCTGGAGCGGCTGCGTCTGCAAGGCGCGCCGTGTGATTTTCTGGCCCGCACGCCGCGGGGAACATTGCGGGTCCAGGGCCGCGCCTCGGCGGGGGCGGCCTGGCTGAAGCTGTCTGGCGAGGCGCCGCAGATCCAGGACGGCGGCGGCGCGGCCGAGCCCCTGACCGAGTTGTCGCCCGTTCCGGCCTGGCGCGTGGATGGAACGGGGCGGCTGGTGTGGGCCAACCGTGCGTGGCTGGACGAGGTGAAGGCCGACAGCGTGGCCGACGCCGTGGAGCGCAGCATCGGATTCGACCGGGGCGCCGACGCCCTGATGGCCGAGGCCGCCCGGCTGGGCATGCGCCAGGAAGGGTTCCGCTGGACCTCCGGCGGCGGACGGCGCCGCGCCTGGCGCATCATCGCCGAACCGCTGGGCCAGACCGAGACCGGGGAGCCGCTCGGCGCCGCCGCCTTCGCGCTGGACGTGACCGAGGCGGAAGAGACCCGCGACACCTTGCGGCGGCATGTGGAGGGTCACGACGAGACCCTGAACCATCTGGCTGACGCCGTGGCCATCTTCGGCCCGTCCAAGCGGCTGGCCTATCACAACACCGCCTTCCAGCAGTTGTTCGGCATCGATCCGGCCTGGCTGGACGACCGGCCCACCCACGCCGAGCTGCTGGACCGCCTGCGCCAGCGCCGCCAGCTGCCCGAGCGGGACGACTATCCGGCCTGGAAGGCGCGGGAGCTGGAGTTCTACGGGGCCACCGAGGCCGCGCCGGACGACAGCTGGTCCCTGCCGGACGGCCGCACCCTGCGGGTGGTCCGCCAGCCTCATCCCCTCGGCGGCGTGCTGCTGCTGTTCTCCGACATCACCGGGGAGCTGGACCTGCGCAGCCGCTACAACGCCCAGATCCAGGTGCAGCGGGCGACCCTGGACAAGCTGAACGACGCGGTGGCGGTGTTCGGCTCCGACGGCGGGCTGCGGCTGCACAACGAGGCCTTCGAGCGGTTCTGGAGCCTCACTCCGGAGCACCTGTCCGAGGCGGGGGATTTCGAGTCCCTGGCCGAGCTGTGCAAGCGCACGGCCCCCGATCCCGCGCTCTGGCTGGGACTGAAGGCGCGGGTGGCCGATCCGGATCCAGAGAGCCGGGTGGCGGTGTCGGGCGAGACCCGCACCCAGGACGGACGCCTGGCGGCGTGGCAGACCCGCCCGCTGCCGGACGGCGCCACCCTGGTGGCTTTCGCCGACGTCACCGCCCGCCGTGAGCTGGAGCAGGCCCTGGGCGAGCGGGAGGCGGCCCTGAGGGAGAGCCAGGAGCTGAAGCGGCAGTTCGTCGGCAGCGTCTCCTATGAACTGCGCACGCCCCTGACGACGATCGTCGGCTATTCGGAGCTGCTCGAGGCCCAGGCGGCGCTGGACGAGCGGTCGCGTCAGCACGCGGGCGCCATCCGCGTGGCCGCCAGCCAGCTGGCCCGCTCCATCGACGACGTGCTGGACATGGCCCAGATCGATGCGGGCGAGATGGATCTGAGCCTGGGCGACGTGCGGGTCTGTGACGTGCTGGGTCAGTGCGCCGAACGGGTGCGGGCGCGGGTCGAGGGGCGCGGGGCCCGGATCGAGGTGGTCTGCCCCGACGGCGTCGGCGCGGTGCGCGCGGACCAGAAGCGGCTGGTCCAGGCGCTGGATCACCTGCTGGACAACGCCGCCCGCTCCGTCGGCGAGGGCGGCTGCGTGACCCTCGAGGCCGCGCAGGGGGTGAGCGAAACACGGTTCCGGGTCACCGACACCGGCCACGGCATTCCCTATCACCTGCAGGCCCATGTGTTCGACCGCTACATCCAGCGCGAGCGGGGCGGGCCGGGCGTGGCCCTGGCCCTGGTCAAGGCCCTGATCGAACTGCATGGCGGCTGGGCCGAGGTGCAGAGCGAGCCGGGCAAGGGCGCCAGCTTCATCCTGCACCTGCCCCACGACGCGCAGCCGGCGGCCGCCCATCCCGAGCTGGGCCTCGAACTCCAGGAAGACCGGGCATGACGCAACGGCTCAAGACCGCGCTGATCTATGATTTCGACGGCACCCTGGCGCGGGGCAACATGCAGGAGGTCAGCTTCATTCCGTCGGTGGGCATGGACATCGGCGACTTCTGGGCCGAGGCCCAGAGCCTGACCGAGCGGGCCGACGGCGACGGCATCCTGATGTACATGCAGCTGATGCTGGCCCGGGCCCGCGAGAACGGCCAGCCCATCACCCGGCAGGTGCTGCGCGAGCACGGCCACGACGTGAAGCTGTTCGACGGGCTGAAGACCGACCTGACCGGCGCGGGATGGTTCGAGCGCATCGACGCCTTCGGGGCGCGTTACGGCCTCGACATCGAGCACTACATCATCTCGGCCGGGCTGGAGGAGATGATCGACGGCTGCCCGATCCGCGAGGCTTTCCGCCACGTGTTCGCGTCGAAATTCGTCTATGACGATCACGGGGTGGCCATCTGGCCGGCGGTGGGGGTGAACTACACCACCAAGACCCAGTATCTGTTCCGCATCAACAAGGGCGTGCTGAACCACTACGAGCACGAGCGGATCAACAAATTCATCCCGGACGACGAGCGGCCGATCCCGTTCGACCGCATGATCTTTCTGGGCGACGGGGACACCGACGTGCCCACCATGAAGATGATGCACACCAAGGGCGGCTTCTCCATCGCCGTCTATGATCCGCGCAATTCGGAGCGGGACCAGGCCAAGATCTATTCGCTGATCTCGGAGGACCGGGTGAATTTCGTGGCCGCCGCCGACTACCGCGAGGCCTCGCCGCTGGACCTGATCGTCAAGGGTCTGATCGGGCGCATCGCCGTGAACGCCGGGACCATGCCCGCGGATCAATAGGCCTGCGGCGCCGGTTCGGGTTGCGCCCACGCCGCGGACGGGTAGGGTTCGGCGTCTGAACCGCAACACCCGTGGAGACAGAATGCGCCTGCTGTCGGCTGTCCTGATCGGTCTGTCCCTGTGGCTGGCGGCCTTGCCCGCCGGGGCGCAGGTGCAGCGCACCGAGCGCATCGCCGCCGAACTGGTCCCCATGAGCCGGTGGGCCGCGCCGGGCTCCACCGCCATCGTGGCCGTGCGCCAGGACATCGAGCCCGGATGGCACACCTACTGGCGCAATCCCGGTGATTCCGGCGGCCCCACCGAGCTGGACTGGACCCTGCCCGCCGGGGTGGAGGCGGGGGACATCGTCTGGCCCCTGCCCGAGCGCCAGCGGCTGCAGGGCCTGATGAACTACGGCTATTCCGGCCAGGTTTACCTGCCGGTCCCCGTCGACATTCCCGCCGATGCGGCGCCGGGCTCGGTCCTGCCGCTGTCGGTGGACGCCCTGTTCATGGTGTGCAGCGACGAGATGTGCGTGCCGGACGAGCTGACCCTGACGCTGGATCTGCGGGTCGACAATGGCGAGGCGCCGCTGGACCGGGCGCACGGGACCGCCATCTCCCGCATCCTCGAGACCGCGCCGCGCCCCGGCGATCTGACTGCGCGGGTGACCCGTGAGGGCGAGACCGTGCGGCTGACCGTGACGGGCGACGCCCTGAGGAACGAGGACCTGTCCGACGTCTACTTCTTTCCCTTCGAGGGCGGGGTGATCGCTCACCCGGCTGACCAGCCCGGCGAGCGGGGGCCCGCGGGCCTGTCCCTGACCCTGACGCCGGGGCGGGCGATCCAGACGGGCGGGCTGACCGGGCCGATGGCGGGGGTGCTGTCCACGTCGGCGGGCGCGTGGGAGATCGCCGCTGAGGTGGGCGAGCCGCTCGCGGGCACGACAGGCGAGGGTGCCCTGGCCGAGGGCGCCGCGCCGACCGGCGCGGGCGTATTCCTGCAGGCGGCGCTGTTCGCCCTGATCGGCGGGCTGATCCTGAATCTCATGCCGTGCGTGTTCCCGATCCTGGCCATGAAGGCGGCGTCCCTGTCGGCTTCGGCCCATGCGCCGGGCGAGGCGCGGCGCGACGGGCTGGCGTTCCTGGCCGGGGTGCTGACCACCTTCCTGATCCTGGCGGTCGCCCTGATCGCCCTGCGCGCCGCAGGGCAGGCGGTGGGCTGGGGCTTCCAGCTGCAGTCGCCGGGGGTGATCGCCGGGCTGGCCCTGCTGATGCTGGCGGTGGGGCTGAACCTGTCGGGCGTGTTCCATGCGGGCCTGGCGGCGCAGGGCCTGGCCGAGGGCGGCGCGGGCGGACGGCTGTCGCGCCTGCCGGGCGGCGCCGGCGCCTTCTTCACCGGCGTGCTGGCGGTGGTGGTGGCCGCCCCGTGCACCGCGCCCTTCATGGCCTTCGCCCTGGGGGCCGCGCTGGTGATGCCCGCCCCCATGGCCATCGTGGTGTTCCTGATGCTGGGGCTGGGTCTGGCCCTGCCCTATGTGGCGGTGAGCCTGTCGCCCGGCCTGTTGAAGCGGTTTCCGCGCCCCGGCCCGTGGATGGATCGCCTCAAGGGCGTGCTGGCCTTTCCCATGTACGGGGCGGCGCTGTGGCTGGTGTGGGTGTTCGCCCGCCAGACCGGGGCGGAGTCCCTGGCCCTGCTGATGGCCGGCGCCCTGATGCTGGCCCTTGGCCTGTTCCTGTGGGGCTGGCGCCAGACGGCGCGCGCCGCGGGACGGGGCGGGGCGGCCAGCACCGTGGCCGCCGTCCTGTCGATCGCCGCCGCCGTGGGCCTTGCGGGCGCCGCCGCTTCGCTCGCCCGGGCGCCGGACGCCGCCGGTGCGGCGACGGGCGAAGGCGCGGCCCTGGCCGCCGCCCCCTGGTCGCCGCAGGCGGTGGAGGCCGCGCGGGCCGAAGGGCGGGTCGTGTTCGTGAACTTCACCGCAGACTGGTGCGTGACCTGCAAGGTGAATGAGCGCGCCGCCCTGGCCTCGGACCGCGTGCGCGAGGCGGTGGAGACCACGGGCGCGGTCTACATGGTCGCGGACTGGACCCGCCGCGACGACGCCATCGCCCGCGAGCTGGAGCGGCACGGCCGCTCGGGCGTTCCGTTGTATCTGGTCTATGCGCCGGGTGCGGATGCGCCCCGCGTCCTGCCTCAGCTTCTGACGCCGGGTCTGGTGGCGGAGGCCCTTAACGACGCCGCCTGACTGTTCCAACCAACCAGGGAGTTCATCCCGTGACGATCCGCATCCTGGCCCTGGCCGCCGTCTCCGCCGTCGTTCTCGCCGCCTGCAGCCAACCCGGCGAGGCTCCGGCCGAGGCGTCCGAAACCGCCGCAACCGCCGACGTCCAGACGGACGGCCGGACGGCGCCCGACTTCACCCTGGCCAACGCCGAGGGCGAGCCGGTCAGCCTGTCCGACTTCCGCGGCCGGGTGGTGGTTCTGGAATGGACCAATGAGGACTGCCCCTATGTGCGCAAGCACTACACCGGCGCCATGCAGCAGCTTCAGCGGGAGGCCACCGCGGACGGCGTGGTCTGGCTGACCATCATCTCGTCCGCCCCCGGGACCCAGGGCTATGTGGAGGGCGAGGACGCGCGCGGCTGGCGGGACGAATACGACGCGAGCTTCACCCATCTGCTGGCCGACCCCACCGGCGAGACAGGGCGGGCCTACGGCGCGGTCACCACGCCGGACATGCGCGTCATCGACGAGGAAGGCCGCATCCTCTTCACCGGCGGTATCGACGACCGGCCCAGTTCGGATGTGGCGACGCTGGAGGGCGCGACCAGCTATGTGCGCGCGGCGCTGGAGGATCACGCAGCGGGCCGGCCTGTGGCGACGCCCTTCGCCCAGCCTTACGGCTGTTCGATCAAGTACGCGGATGAACTGGCGGCGGAATCCGACGCCGCCTGAGCCCTCAGGAGGCCGGTTGCGGCGGAGCGAGGATGACGGCGGCGTTGTCGTCCAGCAGGTGCGACAGTTCGCTGAGCGCCACGCCCCGCTCGCGCTCGTCAGACGCATTCTGGACCGCGTCGAGACGGCCGGGCATGTCTTCGGAAATGCCCCGCAGGATGCATTTCAGGTCGCCGTCCACATCCCGTTCGCGCAGGGTGACGTGACCCTGCATGTCCAGGGCGGCCAGGGCCTCGGCGTCCCGGCGGAAACCGGCGAAGGCGGCGGCGTCGAAGCCGGTCTCGATCCAGCCGTCGACGATCCCCTTGAGGGTCTGGGAGCGGGACACGATGTCCACGAACAGGGGCTCGGCCGCCACCGGCGTCCCGGCCGGCGGCGGGGTCGCCGTCGTCCCCGTCACGGCGGGGTCGGTCATCATGAGGGCGGCGGCGATCATCAGTCCGCAGGACATGGCGGGCTCCTTCGGCGGCGATTCGACGGAATGCCGGTTGCCCCGGCTTACGCCTGCCCCGTAAATGATGTGTTGACCCTGTTCGACCGCGCCTGATCGCGAAGGAGCCTGCCTTGGACCTCGACGCCGCCTGGACCGCCTTTGACTCCGTCGCCGCCCGGGACCGCGGCGCGCGCATCGTCGACCAGTTCGCCGCCGATCCGGACCGTCTCTCGCGGCTGACGGTGGAGGCCGCCGGCCTTACCGTCGACCTGTCGAAACAGAGCTGGACCCGCGAGGGCGCGGAAGCCGCCCTGGGGCTGGCCCGCGGCGCCGGGATCGAGGCGGCCAGGGCGCGGCTGTTCGGCGGCGAGGCGGTCAACTTCACCGAGGGGCGCGCCGTGCTGCACGCGGCCTTGCGGGCCCGTCCCGGCGGCGACTACCGCGCCCTGGGCGAGCCGGTGTCCCGGGAAGTGGAGGCGGTGCGGAAAGCCATGGCCGACTACGCGGACGCCGTGCGGTCAGGCGAGGAGGCGGGCGCCACGGGCAAGCCGTTCAAGGCCGTCGTCCACGTGGGCATCGGCGGCTCGGACCTGGGCCCCCGTCTGGTCTGGGACGCCCTGTCGCCGCGCGCTCCGGAGATCGAGGTCCGCTTCGTGGCCAACATCGACCGCGCCGAGATGGACCAGACCCTCACCGGACTGGATCCGGAGACGACCCTGGTCATCGTGGTCTCCAAGACCTTCACCACCCAGGAGACCCTGGCCAACGCCGAGCTGGCGCGCCGGTGGCTGGCCGCCGCCCTGCCTGCGGACGGTCTGGAGCGGCATTTCATCGGCGTCACCGCGGCGCCCGGGCTGGCCGAGCGGTTCGGCTGCGGCCGCACCTTCGCCTTCCGCGACTGGGTGGGCGGACGCTATTCCCTTTGGTCGGCGGTGGGTCTGTCGTGCGCCATCGGCCTGGGGCCGGACCTGTTCCAGCGCATGCTGGACGGCGCGGCGGACATGGACGCCCACTTCCGGGACGCGCCGCTGGAGGCCAACGCCCCGGTTCTGATGGCCGCGGCGGAAATCTGGAACGTCAACGGACTGGGGCGCGGCGCCCGTACGGTGGCGCCCTACGCCCATCGCCTGCGCCGGCTGGCCGCCTTCCTGCAGCAACTGGAGATGGAGTCCAACGGCAAGCGCATCCGCGACGACGGCTCGCCGGTCCCGCGCCAGACCTGTCCGGTGGTGTTCGGCGAACCCGGCACCAACGGCCAGCACGCCTTCTTCCAGCAGTTGCACCAGGGCCCCGAGACGGTGCCCGCCGACTTCGTGATTGTCGCCCGGGATGAGGAAGACCGGCCCCAGCCGGCCCTGTGGTCCAACGCCCTGGCCCAGGCCGAGGCGCTGATGGTGGGCAAGTCGCTGAAGGCTGCGCGGGACGAGCTGGTTTCCGCCGGCCACAGCCCCGCCGAGGCCGACCGCCTGGCGCCGCACAAGACCTTCCCCGGCAACCGGCCGTCCACCGCCATCCTGATGGAGCGGCTGACGCCGGAGACCCTGGGCGCCCTGCTGGCCCTCTATGAGCACAAGGTGTTCGTGGAGGGGATCATCTGGCGCATCAACAGCTTCGACCAGTGGGGCGTGGAGCTGGGCAAGGTCATGGCCCGCACCATCCTGGGCGAAGTGAAAGGGGGCGAGACCCGCCCGCACGATCCCTCGACCACGGCCCTGATCGCGCGCCTGTCCGGCTGACCACAAGCGAAAGGGGCGGACCCTCGCGGACCCGCCCCTCGGAGAGAGACGATCTGGCGTCGTCCTGCGGCCTACCAGCGACGGTCGTCGCGGCGGTCCCGGCGCCAGTCGCGCCGATCCTCCCGGCGGTCGTGACGCCAGTCGCGACGGTCCTCCCGGCGGTCATGGCGCCAGTCCCGGCGATCGGCGCGGCGATCATGGCGACGGTCGTACCGATGGTTGTGGCGCCGCCAGTCGTCGGCGTCCCGGTAATAGCGGCCGTCCCGATAGTAGCGCCCGTTCCGATAGTGGCGGCGGTCATCGTCGTCATCGGCGCTGGCGTAGCCCAGGGCCGCGCCGGCCACCGCGCCGCCGGCGATATATGTTCCATCACCATTGCCGAGCCAGGCGCCGGCGAGCGCGCCGATGCCGGCGCCGATCAGGGCGTCGCGCTCCCGGTCGTCCGCCGACACGGGGGCGGCGGAGGCGGCGGTGAGGGCCAGGGCGCCCGCGGCGCCTGCGGCGAGGGTTCGGAAATTCAGCATGATCGGCTCCTTCTCGGTCGCATCCGTCGGACCGGCGGGTGTGTTCAGGCCCCCCATTGTGACCGGCGGGCCTGAATGTCCCCGGAGGCCTCCGTTCATCCGCCATTCAGGCCGGGTGATCCGGCGCGGAGGCCCGTGACGACGCGCCCGCGCCGGATCACCCGCCGGGTCAGGAAAAATTCCCCCGCCCCCAACCCTTGACCGCCATAGGCGCCGGGCTTATCTGCCGACTGCATTAGCACTCGGGCATAGTGGCTGCTAACGGTCATTGCCCGGGCAGGAACTCGATCCTTTAGGGAGATCATACAGATGGCGTTTCGTCCTCTCGGCGACCGCGTGCTGGTCAAGCGCGTGGAAGAAGAATCCAAGACCAAGGGCGGGATCATCATCCCCGACACCGCCAAGGAAAAG
>JBALUZ010000071.1:0-13425 GCA_036963825.1 Brevundimonas sp. | reverse complement strand
GTGAAGATGATGCTGGCCTCCTTCGCCAATATGGAGACCATCCACATCGCGGCCTACGCCCTGCTGCTCGAGACCATCGGCATGCCCGAGAGCGAGTTCGGCGCCTTCATGGAATACGAGGCCATGAAGGACAAGCACGACTACATGGGCCAGTTCGGGGTGGACACCGACGCCGACGTGGCGCGCACCCTGGCCATGTTCGGCGGCTTCTCGGAGGGGCTGCAGCTGTTCGCCAGCTTCGCCATGCTGATGAACTTCCCGCGCTTCAACAAGATGAAGGGCATGGGCCAGATCGTCAGCTGGTCGGTGCGCGACGAGAGCCTGCACTGTGAAGGCATCATCAAGCTGTACCACGCCTTCAACCATGAGACCGGGGCGGTGACCCGGGCCGTGGCCGACGACATCGTCGACTGCTGCAAGACCGTGGTTACCATGGAGGACAAGTTCATCGACCTGGCCTTCGAGACCGGTCCGGTGCAGGGCATGACGCCGGACGACATCAAGAAGTACATCCGCTTCATCGCCGACTGGCGCCTGCGCCAGCTGAAGCTGCCCGAGGTCTACGGGGTGACCGAGAACCCCCTGCCGTGGCTGCAGAGCCTGCTGTCGGGCGTGGAGCACGCCAATTTCTTCGAGGCCCGCGCCACGGAATACTCCAAGGCCGCCACCAAGGGCGCCTGGCACGGCGCCGAAGGCGTGTGGGATTCGTTCGACGCCCTGATGAAGAAGCGCGCGGAGGGCGCGGAGGCCTAGGCCCGGTTCAGGCCCGCTCCAGCCGGGCGGCGAAGAAACCGTCCAGGCCGCCGCGGCCGTCCCACATGGACGGCAGGATGCGCAGCCAGCCCTCGGCAGCCAGGGCCTCGGCCGGGGCGCCCGCGGCGGCGGGGTCGGCGGGGGCCACCCGGAAATCCGGGTGACGGCGCAGGAAGGCGATGATCTGGCTCTCGCCCTCCTCGCGCTCCAACGAGCAGACGCAATAGACCAGCCGCCCGCCGGGCTTCACCCGCGCGGCGGCGGCGTCCAGCAGGCGGTGCTGCACGTCCGCCAGGTCGGCCACATCGGCCGGCCGCGTGCGGCGCAGGGCTTCCGGATTGCGGCGATAGGTGCCCGTGGCGGTGCAGGGCGCGTCCAGCAGCACGGCGTCGAAGGTCCGCGCATCATCCCAGTCCTCGGCCGGAACCGCGACCGTTTCGGCGGCCAGTCCGGTGCGCTCCAGATTCTGAGTCAGGCGGCGCAGGCGGGACTCCGACCGGTCCAGGGCCGTGACCGCGGCGCCCGCGGCCGCCAGCTGCAGGGTCTTGCCGCCCGGCGCCGCGCACATGTCCAGCGCGCTTTCGCCCGGCTTCACGTCCAGCAGGCGCGCCGGTACGGCGGCGGCGGCGTCCTGGATCCACCAGCTTCCGTCGGCGAAGCCCGGCCACTCGGCGATGTCCCCGCGGCGGGTGGTGCGCACCGACCCGCCGGGCAGAACCGCGCCCTCGAGCGCCTCGGCCAGGGCCGCCGCGTCGGCGCCGGGTTTGAGGCTCAGATCCGTGGGGGGCTCGACCCGTCCGGCTTCGGCCAGGGCGGTCAGGGCGTCCGCCCCGTAGGCCGCCCGCCAGCGCGCGGCGATCCAGTCGGGCAGATTGGCCTCGGCGGCGGTGCTGTCGGGGCCGTCGCGGCCGATGCCCCGGAGCACGGCGTTGACCAGACCCTTGTAGGGCCGGGTCTTCGCGTCCCGCTCGGCCAGCTTCACCGCCGAGGAGACGGCGGCGAAGGCGGGGGTGTTCAGGACCATGATCTGGGCCAGGGCGACCCGCAGGATGGTGCGCACCGCCAGCGGCGGCCCCTTCTTGAGGCGGCGGTCCAGGATGGCGTCGATCTCGCCCAGACGGCGCAGGGCCGCCATGGCCGCGGCGCGGGCGAAGGCGCGGTCCTGGGGCGACAGGCCCTTCAGCTCGCGGAAGTTCAGCGCCTCGTCCATGCCGCCGCGCCGTTCCAGCGCCGCGTTCAGCAGCACCCCGGCGGCGATGCGGGCCTCGATCCCGGCCTCGTTCGTGTCGTTCAAACCGTCACCTGCGTGCCCATCTCGACCACGCGGCCTGCGGGAATATGGAAGAAGTCCGTGGGATTGGCGGCGTTGCGCATGAGGAAGACGTACAGCTTGTCCTGCCAGTTGGGCATGTTCTTGCCCGGCGCCGGCGCCACGGAGCGGCGGCCCAGGAAGAAGCTGGTGGACATGATGTCGAACTTCAGCCCCTGCTTGCGGCAGACGCCCAGCGCCTTGGGCACATTGGGGCTTTCCATGAAGCCGTAGTGGATGGTCAGGCGCTTGAAGTCGTCATTGATGACCTCGATCTCGACCCGCTTGTCCGGGGACACGCGCGGGCGGTCCTGGGTGCGCACGGTCAGGATGATGTTCTTCTCGTGCAGCACCTTGTTGTGCTTGAGGTTGTGCATCAGGGCGACCGGGGCGACGTCCGGATCGGAGGTCAGGAAGATGGCGGTGCCGGGGGCGCGGTGCGGCGGGCGGGCGCGCAGCATCTCGATCAGGTCCGCCATGGGCAGGCTGTCCTTGCGCGCCTTTTCGGTCAGCAGGCGGGTGCCGCGCGTCCAGGTCCACATGACCATGACGATGACCGCGCCGATCACCAGCGGCGCCCAGGCGCCCTGCGGAATCTTGAGCAGGTTGGAGCCGAAGAAGCTGACGTCGATGATCAGGAAGGGGATGAGCGCCAGGATGCTCACCGGCAGGCTGCGCTTCCACATGAACCGCAGGACGAAGAAGGCCAGCAGGCTGTCCACCAGCATGGCCCCGGTGACGGCGACGCCGTAGGCCCCCGCCAGCTGCGACGAGGTGGGGAACAGGGCCAGAAGCAGCAGCACGCCGGCCAGCAGCATCATGTTCACCGACGGCACGAAGATCTGGCCGGCCTGGGTCTCGGAGGTGCGGCGGATGGTCATGCGCGGCAGCAGACCCAGCTGCACCGCCTGCTGGGTCAGGGAGAAGGCGCCGGTGATCACCGCCTGGCTGGCGATGATGGTGGCCAGGGTGGCCATGATCAGGACGGGCCAGTAGAGGGCCTGGGGCGCCATTTCCCAGAACAGGTTCTCCAGGGCGGCGGGCCGCGACAGGGCCAGGGCGCCCTGGCCCAGATAGTTCAGCATCAGGCAGGGCAGGACGAAGGCCATCCAGCCCAGGCGGATCGGCGCCTTTCCGAAATGCCCCATGTCCGTATAGAGCGCCTCGGCCCCGGTGACGGCCAGGAAGACGCTGCCCAGCACCACGAAACCCAGGAAGCCGTTGTCGATCAGGAACAGGATGCCGTAGTGCGGCGACAGGCCGCGCAGGATCGAGACATCGTCAAAGATGTGCATGACGCCCAGGGCGCCGAGGATCAGGAACCACACGGCGGTGATGGGGCCGAAAGCCCGGGCCAGGCCGGCGGTGCCGCGCGACTGGACCATGAACAGGGCGATCAGGATGCCGGCGGTGACGGGCAGGACGAAGGGAGTCAGGGCGCGGCCGACGCCCGGCGCCTCGCGCAGGCCCTCCACCGCCGACAGCACCGAGATGGCGGGCGTCAGCACCCCGTCCGCATAGAACAGGGCCGCGCCGCAGAGGCCGAGGAAGAACACCAGCTGAAGTCGTCGCCCGATGGCGCGCTGGGCCAGGGCCATCAGGGCCAGGGTGCCGCCCTCGCCCTTGTTGTCCACCCGCATCAGGAAGACCACGTACTTGATCGTGACCACCAGGATCAGCGCCCAGAAGATCAGCGACAGCACGCCCAGCACCGCCAGCTCGGCCGTGCCGCCGCTGCGCGAATGGGCCAGGGCCTCGCGCATGGCGTAGAGCGGGCTGGTGCCGATGTCGCCGAACACCACGCCGATGGCCCCGATGGTCAGGCCCAGCAGCGGGCCCCGGCCATGGCCGGATCCGGGATTCGTCTGTTCGGAAGCGCCATCTGGCGTGGGCGAAGCGGCGGGCGAAGCGCCGTTTTCGCCGGGAGCAGTCCCAGCCATTCCTGATCCTCCGGCGTCGCGGCGGCGACAGCCATCAAAGCGGCGGGGCTTTACGCCCTTTCCATGAGGGGTTCAATCGCGGGCCCCCATTATTTGTTGCATCGCACAAGCCCGCGGGTTTGTGAAACCCGGCTCCGCGTCCTATCTGTCGGAGTCGGAGCCGGACCATGTCAGACAGCCAGAGATTTCCCGTCGCCGCCCACACCCTGGCCTATCTGGCCCACAAGGGGGCCTTCGATGCGGCCGCCGCCGCGCCGTCGTCGGTGCTGGCCGCCTCCATCCCCACCAATCCGGTGGTCATCCGGCGGGTCACGGCCCTGCTGTCGCGCGCCGGCCTGATCGCCACCCGCCCGGGGGCCAACGGCGGCGCCTGGCTGACGCGTCAACCCGACACCATCACCCTGGACGAGGTGCTCAAGGCTGTGAACGGCTGCGCCCACCTTGGATCGCCGCCCGCCGGGGCCAAGGGCTGTCCGGTGGGCCAGCACATCCCCCGACAGGTGGCCAAGGCCCTGACGGCGGCCGAGGACGCGGCCGCCCACGCCCTGTCCCGCATCACCATCGCTGACCTCCTGGCTGACAATCCCGCCTCGCTGGCGGCCGTCCGGCTGCCCGCCGCGTGAGCACAGGACCGCCCCGCCCGCTGATGTTGATCACCGGCGCTTCGGCGGGCCTGGGCGAAGGCTTCGCCCGGCTCTACGCCGCGCACGGCTGGGACCTGGCCCTGACCGCCCGCCGCGGCGACCGGCTGGAGACCCTGGCCGGCGAGCTGCGCGCCCGCCACGGCTGCCAGGTGATCACCGTGGCCCTCGATCTGGCGGAGGCCGGCGCCGCTGACCGGCTGGTGGACGCGGTGGAGGGCGAGGGGCGCCGCGTGGACGGCCTGGTCAACAATGCCGGCTACAGCCTGACGGGCGGTTTCCTGAGCCTGACGCCGGAACAGCACGCGGGCATGCTGGCTGTGATGGCCGCCGCGCCGGTGGCCCTGTCGCGTCGCGTGGCCCCCGGAATGGCGCAGCGCGGGTTCGGCCGCATTCTCAATGTGGCCTCCCTCGCCGGCTTCCTGCCCGCCACCGGCGGCGACACCCTGTACGGCCCGCTCAAGAGTTTCCTGGTCAAGGCCTCCCAGGGGCTGCATCTGGAGCTGAAGGGCACGGGCGTGCACGTCACCGCCCTGTGTCCCGGCTACACCCTGACCGAATTCCACGACGCCAACGGCTCGCGGGCTGCGGTCAGCACAGCCTATCCCCGCTGGATGTGGATGGAGGCCGGGCCCGTCATCCGCGCCGGCTATGACGCCTGCGAGGCCAATCGTCCGGTGTCGATCCCCGGCGCCTTCAACCGTTTCATGTCCGTCGCGGCGCGGATCACCCCGACGCGCTGGGCCCTGGCCGTGGCGGGCCGGCACGCACAGCGGCTGGGTCGTCTGGGTTCAGGCGGGCCGGCCTGACGTCAGGCCCGCCCGCCCTGGGCCGACAGCATGGCGGCGTCGACGCCGATGCTGGCCAGCGCCCGGCTCCATTTCGTCCCGTGGTCGGAGTCGAACAGCAGGTCTTCGCCGGGATCGGCCGTGAGCCAGATGTTATCCGCCAGTTCGTCCTCCAGCTGCCCCTCGCCCCATCCGGCGTAGCCGAGCACAAGCACCGACCGCCCGGGCCGCGCCTCGGGGTCGGTCATGGCGACCAGGGCCTCGCGGGTGGCGGTGACGGCCAGGCCCTCGCCTGCGGGCAGGGAGGCGTTCTCGGCGGTCCAGTCGTCTGTGTGCAGCACGAAGCCCCGTTCGCGGTCCACCGGTCCGCCCATCAGGACCGCCTGGTCCGGCGCCGTTTCGGCCCCGGGCATGTCCAGCTTCTCGAGAATGGTCTTCAGGCGCACGCCCGGCGCGGGCCGGTCCAGCCGCAGGCCCATGGCGTGGTCCGCCTGATGCGCGCAGATCAGGATGACCGCGTGCTCGAAGCGCGGATCGCCGATGCCGGGCATGGCGACCAGCAGCTTGCCCGCAAGGGACTGGAATTCCGACATGCCGTCATCATCGGGGCGGGGCGGGCCCGATGCAAGGCCGGTCAAGGCTCCAGCTCGATGTCCCAGTACAGGTAGTCGAGCCAGCTCTGGTGCAGATAGTTGGGGGGGAAGCGCCGCCCCAGGTCCTGCAGCTGCCAGCTGTTGGGCCGGAACGGACTGCGGCGGATCGGCATGTCGGCCTGCCGCGGGGTGCGGCCGCCCTTGCGCAGATTGCACGGGGCGCAGGCGGCGACGATGTTCTCCCAGCTGGTGGTCCCGCCCTGGGAGCGCGGCAGCACGTGGTCGAAGGTCAGGTCCGAGCCGGAGCCGCAGTACTGGCAGACGAAGCCGTCGCGCAGGAAGACGTTGAAGCGGGTGAAGGCGGGCTGGCGGTCCTGGTCGATGTAGCTTTTCAGCGAGACGACGCTGGGGAGCCGGAACTCCAGCGAGGGGCTGCGCACCACCTTGTCATAGGTGGAGACCACGTCCACCCGTTCCTGGAACACCGCCTTGACCACCTCCTGCCAGGGCCAGACGGACAGGGGGTAATAGGACAGCGGCCGGAAGTCGGCGTTCAGCACCAGGGCCGGAAAGCCGGACGGCGGGCGGGAGAGGACCTGCATCAGGCCCCTCCCGCGCGGATCACGGAGAGGTTCGAGGCGACGGGACTGAAGACACGCCCTCCTTCACACTCGGAACATCTTGACTCTAGCCCTGATTCGATGACGCCGCCATGACCCGCGGGTCACGGTTTGCGCGAGGCGTCGGCGCGGTCAGAGCGCCTCCGCCTCCGCCTCGGTCAGGACCCGCGCCACCCGCACGCGGCAGCGGTCGGGTCCGCCGCCCGCCGAGCGCACGATGAGATCCGCCTGGTCGCCCACACACAGGCTCGAGCCGCCGAGGGTGTCGATGCCCAGCTGATGGGCCCAGTCGATGTCCGGGCAGAAACCCACCGTCGTCAGCTCGTAGGCGGCCCGTCCGGTGTGAACCACGACGGAGTCCCGGCCCTCGCCGCTGAACGACTGAACCTGGTTGGTGAAGAAGCACTGCCGTGTCTGGGTCCCGGCCGTCCCGACCGCAGGCGCGGGCGCGCAGGCGGCGGCGAGGCACAGGACTCCGGCTGTGAGAATGGCGATGCGCATGAAGGTCTCCCTTTGATCCTGACGACCCCCCTGGGCCTGAACAGACTATCACGGGCGTGCTGTTCTGTGATCACGAACCCGTGAGCGCCGCGCGAATTCCGGCGATCTTGGCCTCGGTCTCGGCCAGCTCCGCCTCAGGGTCGCTGTCGGCCACGATGCCCGCCCCCGCCAGGGTGCGGAAGCGCCAGCGGCCGTCGCGGCGATGCAGGGCCACGGTGCGGATCAGCACCGAGGCGTCCAGCCCTCCGTCATATCCCGCCAGGAAGAGGCTGCCGCACCAGGGTCCGCGCGGGGTCTCGTGGCCGGCGATGACCCGCATGGCCTGATGCTTGGGCGCGCCGGTGATGGAGCCTGCCGGGAAGGTCGCCGCCAGGACCCCGGCCGGGCCCACGTGCGGGGCCAGGCGACCCTGCACCGTGGACACCAGATGGTGGACATTGGGGAAGGTCTCGAGGCGGAAGAGGTCCGGGGCGGTCACGCTGCCCGGCGCGCACACCCGGGACAGGTCGTTGCGCATCAGGTCCACGATCATCAGGTTCTCGGCCCGGTCCTTGGCGCTGGCGAGCAGCTCGGCCTTCAGGGCCGCATCCTCCCGGGGCGTGGACCCGCGCGGCCGCGTGCCCTTGATGGGCCGCGCCGTGATCCGGTCCGCCCGCACGCTGAGGAAGGACTCCGGCGAGTTGGACGCCAGCACATGGTCGCCCAGCTCCCAGAAGGCGGCGTAGGGGGCCGGGCTGGCGCCGGCCAGCCGGACGAACAGGTCGAAGGGCGCCGCGCCCCCGGCCAGCATCCCGGCCCACGCTCGGGCGATGTTGGCCTGGAAGATCTCGCCGGCGGCGATGCGCCGGACCACGTCGGCCACGGCGGCCCGGTAGGCGTCGCCGGAGCGCTCCGGGGCGAAGCTGTCCGCCAGCGGGCCGGGCGCCGCGTCCGGCGCGCGGGCCCCGGCCAGCCAGCGCAAGGCCCTGCCTGCGGCGCGGGATGCGCGCTCCGCGTCTTCGCCCCGCCCCGCGGCGATCACCCGCCGGCGGTGATGATCGAAGGCGAGGACCGCGTCATGGCGGGCCAGGGTCAGGCCGGGCCAGTCCTGATCGTCGCCGGCCAGCGCCGCCCCGGGCGAGCCCAGATCGTAGCTGGCCAGTCCCACGACGCCGCCGGTGAACGGCGGCGCATCCGGCGAAAACGCCGCCCGCTCGCCGAGCAGCGCCGTGATGCGATCAAACGGATCCGGCTCCGCCCTTGACGCTCGCTCGACCCCCGCCGGCTCAGCCGCCACATAGGACCAGCGCGCGCCCGGGCCGCCGTCCGACAACAGCACCAGCCGGCCCGCGACGCCGTCCAGCCCCGCCGCCACGTGCAGCGGCTCAAGCCATTCCCGCTCGATCAGGACCAGCGAAGGAGCCGCCATGACTCAGGCCGACAGCCGCTCGCCGATGCGGTCGCGCAGGGCCGTATCCACGCCGAGGGCCTGTTCCAGATAGCTGTCGATGGAGCCGTGGGCCTCGGTCATGGCGGCGATGGCGGCGTCCAGATAGCCGGGCTCGACGCCGAGGAAGGCCACCACCGCCGCGTGGGAGGCCGGGCGTCCGGTCCAGGTCTCGAGCTGTTTCGCCACCGCCGGGGCGCGGCCCTCGAGGTCCACCGCCTGGTTGGTCAGCAGATAGTCCTCCATCATGGCGTCGTGGTCGACGCCGAGCAGATGATGGGTCAGGGCGGCCAGCAGGCCCGTGCGGTCCTTGCCCGCCGCACAGTGGATCAGCACCGGCCCGTCTCCCTCGCCGAGGGCGTGGAAATAGCGGCGGAACAGATCCAGATGCGCGGCCTCGAACGGCAGGCGGCGATAGGTCCGCATCATGAAGTCGCGGCCGCCTTCCTCGGTCAGGGGCGAGGTCTTGAGGAAGGTGATGTGGGGCGCCTCGCCGTCGTCGGCCCGGGCCCACTCGATCACCCGCCCCGAGAAGCCGGCGGGCCGCTTCGACGGCTGCGCCCGGCGCTCCGACACCCGGCGCAGATCCACCACCGTGGCGAGGCCCAGCGCCGCCATGCGCGCCACGTCGGCGTCGGACGCCCGGGCATGGTGGCCGGAGCGGAACAGGACGCCGCCCCGGACCCGCCGCCCGGCGGCGGTGGCGTAGTCGCCGTAGTCGCGGAAATTCTCGACGGCGTCGAAGCGGTGCAGGCGCGAGGAGGTCATGCCTCCGTCTATAGGCGCCCTATCGCTGCTCCACCAGTCGGCCCATGGCGTCCAGATACGCGACGAAGGCCTTGCGTCCGGCGTCGGTCAGGCGGGCGCGGGTCAGGGGGCGGCGGCCCTGGAAGCTCTTGATCACCTCCACGAAGCCGGCGTCCTCCAGCTTTCGAAGGTGCACCGACAGATTGCCGTCGGTGACCTGGAGCCGGGTCTTCAACTCGTTGAAGTCGGCCGTGTCCGCGCCGGACAGATAGGCCATGACGCCCAGCCGCACCCGCCCGTGGATGACCTCGTCGATGTCGGCGATCTGGAAATCGTCGGCCATGGCTCAGACCACGTCCGTGGGTTCCTGGCGCATCAGCGCCAGGCCGGGGAGCAGGGCGACGAAGGCCATCAGGCCGACGAAGATCAGATAGGCCCAGGCGCTGTCGGCGAAGACGCCCAGCAGCACCGCGCCGCCGTAGGCGATCAGGGCCACGCCCTTCATCCAGCCGGCCCCCGACATGGCGCCCGCCACCATCCAGGCCGAGCCGTAGGCGGCGAACACCACGATGGGCATGGCGCGCATGAGGGTCCAGTCGCCGGAGCTGAAGCCGACGGCCATGAAGGCGACCCACATGGCGAAGATGCCGAAGCCCACGGCCGACCAGGCGGCGCCCACCGCCTTGTTGCCGGGTGAATAGAAGCCGGGCTTGGTCTGCTGGCGCCGGATCAGAACGGTCAGGGCCACGGCGAAGACGCCGCCCGACGCGAGCCATAGCCATAGCTGGGCCATGGGGTCGACCACCAGCACCCCGGTCACGATGGCCCACTGACCCAGGCTGGCGAGGCCGAAGATGAGGGCCGCCGCCACCATGATGGGGCCGCTGAGCAGGGGCGCGCGGCGCCCCTCGTCGGCGAGGCCGCGCATGTAGGCGATGTCGTCGTGGATGGATTTGCTCTGGTCGTCGGTCATGGCGCTCTCCCTTGCATGGCCGCACAGTACCACCGAACTTTAATATGTAAAGTGCTTTTATCTGGCTCCATGTCGTCCTTCGGTGCAAGGCCGGGTCATGGCCCTGAATTTCAACCACATCGCCTATGAGGCGCTGGACGTGTGCAACGCCGTGTCGTGGGAGGCTGTCCGGGACGCGATCGCGGCGGCGGGGCTGGCGCCGGGGGCGTCGGCTCTGGATCTGGGCGCCGGCAACGCCGCCGTCGCCATCGGCATGGCGCGCGATCTGGGCCTGGCGGTGAGGGCGGTGGAGCGGGACCCGGTGATGGCCGACCTGGCCGCCAGGCGCATCGCCGCCTCGGGCCACGGAGAGCGGGTCGAGCTGCTGGTGCGGGACTCGACCGAGGTTCTGGGCCAGCCGCCCCTGCCGGACCTGCTGACGGTGCTGGGCGCCACCGACGCCGCGGCGCCGGGCCTGCGCGATCCGGTGGCGGTGTTCGCCCGGCTGAAGGACGCCGTGGCTCCCGGCGGGTTCCTGCTCTGGGGCGAACCGTTCTGGAAGGCCGAGCCCGGCGCGCCCCTGCGCCAGATCGTCGAGATCACCAACAGCTACCAGACCGACGCGGGGTGGCAGGCGGCGGCGCGGGAGGCCGGCTGGCGGGTCGTCCACGTGCGCCACAGCACCGACGGGGAATGGCGCACCTACGTGGACACCATGGACGCCGCCGTCCGCGCCTGGGCCGCCGCCCACCCCGAGGCGCCGGAGAGCCCGCGCCTGATCGCCCGCGCGGACATGCAGAAGGCCATGTTCGAAACCGAAGGCTTCCGCGTCTTCGGCTTCGGGCTTTACTTGCTGGCGGCCTGATCGACGGCGCCATCGTCCGGCTCATGCGCCAGGAGGTCGGCGGGCTGACACTCCAGAAACCGGCACAGGGCGTCCAGCGTGTCGAGCCGCACGCCCCGCACCTTGCCGGTCTTCAGCAGCGACATGTTGGCTTCGGTGATGCCAAGGGCCTGGGCCAGCTCTCTGGAGCGAACCCCCCGTTTCGCCATCATCACCGCCAGAGTCACGCGAACGGCCATGCGGCCTCAGACAAACCGGGCGTGGTCGTCCGCCACGGCCGCGGCGCGGTCCATGCCGTGAGCCACGACCCAGACTGCGGCGGCGAAAACCAGCAGCACCAGAAGGTCAGAAGACAGGTTCAAGGTCACCGAGCGCGCGCCAGGCGGATGGCTCCACGACGCCAGCGCGCTGGCCGCAATTCCCGCCAGGGGGCGAAGCAGGGCGGAGAGCGCCATCCCGCCGGCCATCGCTTTCAGGCCTCGCGTCATGGCCGGGGACACCAGACGGCCCGCCGCCATCTCGCGGAAACACCGCCGCGCGCCGAGAATGGCCCAGATCAGCGCCGCCAGGGGTGCGGCGGTGATCACCAGCCCCGTGGCGCGGGCCCACGCGGGCCAGGGATCGCCGCCCGCAACGAGCAGGCCGGCTGCACCGGTCAAGGTCTCGGGGGAAGCGAGCCCCCAGTAGCCGGCGGCGAAAACGGGAAGCGCCAGGGTCAGGCCCAGCGCGAACGCCGCAAGCAGCCTTCCGGCCAGGCGAAGACGGGGCGGTGCGCTGATATCGGGATGAAGGGCCATGAGAATTATCGAATTGCAATAATTTTATGCTGTGAAAGGATAGGTATCACCGTTCTGAGCCGGGAGCACAATCCATGACGGCCCGCCGTATGATCTCAATCCTCGCCGTTCTCGCCTGTGTGGCGGCGACTGGCTGCTCAACCCTGGACTGGGGCGCCGAGATCCGCGACCCGCGGGTCGATCCCGGTGAGCGGCGTGACCGGTCATGATGCGCGCGGCATGGGCGACGGCGGTGGTTCTGGCGGCGACCTCGCCGACCGCGACGGGGGCTGCATCTGTGCAGGAACCGTCCGACCCGCGGTCGATCCTGTCCCAGCCGCCCGTTTTCGAGCGATCCTCGCCGGTGGCGGCGCCCTTGCGGTGGCATGCGGGCAAGCTGTCGCTGGACGCCGTCGCAAATGGCGTCTCCAGGACGTTCATTTTCGACACCGGCTCGCCCACGGTCCTGTCCGCCGACCTGGCGCGGGACCTCGGCCTGACCGTTCTCGGGCGCAACGTCGGGCAGGACGCCAACGGGCGGCCCGTCTCCATGGAGATCGCCCGGCTGGATCGTCTTGAGATCGGCGGCCTTACGGTCCGTGATCTCCCTGTGCTGATCTTCGATTTTTCCGCCCTGGAGATCGGCGCCTGCGTCATGGACGGGGGTGTCATCGGTTCGGATGTCCTGCCGGCCGGAGCCTGGACCCTGGACATGGAGGCGGAGACCCTGAGCCTGTCCCGGGACCCTGCGGAGGGCCAGACCGCTTCGCTGGAATCCTACGGCTATCCGTTTGCGCCGATCGTCGTCTACCGGATCGGCGATCTCGTCGACCGCGCGCTGATCGACACGGGAGGAACAGGCGTGGTCACGCTGTTCGACGACGCGATGGACGCCCTGGAGGCCGATCTTGCGGCGGGGGTCGTCCGGACTGGCCGAGCCATGGCGGGCGAATCGGCCGGCGGTCGAGGCGGGCGACTCGCTCTGAGGCGGGCGCGAATCCATGATCTCGCCATCGGCCCTTTCAACCTCGGACCGGTCCTCGCCGACACCCGTCCTGTGGCTCCCACCCTCATTGGCGTCGACGTCCTGAGAACGCACCGGATGACCCTGGACCAGCCTCGGGGAGTCGTCAGCTTCGCACCTCGTGACCGGCCTGACCCGCAGCCCGCCGACCTTGGGCTCGGGGTCGAGTGGATCGACGGCGAGGCGGTGATCTCCCGCCTGATGGAAGGGTCGGCCGCATCCCGGGCCGGGCTGCGTCTGGGCGACCGAATTCTGGTTGCGAACGGACGCGACCTCACCGACGCCGCCGACCCCTGCGGCCAGGCGCTCTGGCTCATCGAGACCCTGGCGCGGGCGCCGGCCATGACCCTGACCACCGACCGCGCCCCGAACCGCCCGATCGTTCTGGAGCGCTAGCGGAAAGGCGGCTCGTCGAAGGCGCGCAGCTTGCGGGAGTGCAGGCCGACGCCTTCCTGGCGCAGCAGGGCCACCGCCTCGATGCCGATCTGCAGGTGTTCGGAGATGGAGCCCT
>JBALUZ010000070.1:0-13611 GCA_036963825.1 Brevundimonas sp. | reverse complement strand
AAGCGGTCGAACTCCTTGCCCAGGGTCAGGTTGTGAAAGCCGATCTGCCGTCCGGAGACCTCCTTCCAGGCGGCGATGCGCTCGCCGATCGGCCGGATCGGGGTCAGGGAGGCCACTTCCAGCTCGTTGTCGATGTTCCGGCGCGACAGGTTGTCCACCACCGTCACGTCCCAGCCCCGCGCCGACAAATGCAGGGCGGTGGGCCAGCCGCAGAATCCATCGCCGCCGAGAACAAGTACGCGCATCCGAGAAACTTCCCTTGTGGTTCCTGACCGTCTGCCTACCCCATGCGCCGCCCTCTAGGAAGCGCCGGGACGAGCGCGCATCATAGCTTCACATGTGGCCACAACGGTTCAGGAGCGCATTTTGACGATCATCGTCACCGGAGCGGCGGGTTTCATCGGCATGCATGTGGCCGAGCGGCTGCTGGCGCGGGGCGAGCGGGTGATCGGGGTCGACAGCTTCACCGACTACTACGATCCGGCGCTCAAGGCCGCCCGGGCGGCGCGGCTGGAGGCCCTGCCCGGCTTTCGCATGGCGCGCGCCGACGTGGCGGATCACGAGGCCTTCGGCGATCTGGTCCGGGGCAGCGGCGCGGACCGCATCATCCACCTCGCCGCCCAGGCGGGGGTGCGCTACAGCCTCGAGAACCCCTTCGCCTACGAACGCTCGAACCTGGCCGGCCAGCTGTCGGTGCTGGAGGCGGCGCGTCACGCGCCGCGGCTGGAGCACCTGGTCTACGCCTCCTCCAGCTCGGTCTACGGGGACCGGCCGGTGGGCGGCGGCGGGCTGGGCGAGGACGAGGCGGCGGCCGCGCCGGTGTCGCTCTACGCCGCCACCAAGCGATCGGCGGAGCTGATGAGCCACGCCTACGCAGGGCTGTATGACCTGCCGCTCACCGGGCTGCGCTTCTTCACCGTCTACGGGCCGTGGGGCCGACCGGACATGGCCTACTACGGCTTCACCCGGGCCATCCTGAAGGGCGAACCGATCCAGGTGTTCGGAAACGGACAGATGGCGCGCGACTTCACCTATGTGGACGACATCGTCGACGGGGTGATCGGCGCGCTGGACCGGCCCCCCGCCCCCGGCGAGAACCGCATCCTCAACATCGGCGATGACCGGCCTGTGGGCCTGATGGAGATGATCGCCACGCTGGAGCGGCTGCTGGGCCGCGAGGCGGTCAAGGTGATGCAGCCCATGCAGCCCGGCGACGTCACCGCCACCCATGCCGACATATCCCGCCTGAACGCCCTGACCGGCTATCGCCCGAAGGTGATGCTGGAGGACGGCCTGGCCCGCTTCGTGGACTGGTATCGGGATTTTGAGGCCGCCCGCGACTGACACGCGGCTCTCGCGGCGCTAGAGAGAACCCATGAACGCCCATGATCCCAATCTCGACGGCCTGGCCCAGCTTCACTACGGCGACGGCGACTATGTGGTGCTGAAGCCCGGACGGTTCGTCGTCTGCGCCGTGACGGCCCGGCAGATTCCGCTGGACGCCCTGCGCTACTGGAGCATCGACCTGCAGGAACCCTACGTGGGGCCGGCCGAGCTGATGGAACGGGCCGCGGCCGCATGAGCGCGGGGCGCCGATCCTTCCTGCTGGGGGCGGGCGCCCTGGGGCTGGCCGGACCGGCGTGGTCCCGTCAGGGTCTGGCGCTGAACGGCCGCTTCGTCCAGGGCGGCTTCGCCATGGGACGCACCTGGCCTCGCGCCATCGTGTTCGTGGACGGCGAGGCCCTGACCACCGCCTCCGCGGCGGGCCTGTTCATCGTCGGCTTCGACCGCGACGCCCCGGCCTCGACCCGCATCGAGGTGTTGTCGGGCGTCCAGCGCGAAGGCCGCGACCTGACCATCGCGCCGGGCGATTTCCCGATCACCCGCATTGACGGCCTGCCGCCCCAGACCGTCACCCCCAGCGACCCCGAGGTTCTGGCCCGCATCCAGCGCGGCGTGGCGCTCAAGACCGAGGGCTTCGCCAGCCGCGCAGATTCCGATCATTTCAACGGCGGCTTCATCCGGCCTCTGGAGACCTGGCGGGTCACCAGCCGATGGGGCGCCCAGCGCATCCTCAACGGAACGCCCGCACGGCCCCACTACGGCATCGACCTGGGCGCGCCTGCGGGCGCGGTGATCCGGGCGCCTGCCGACGGCCTGGTCACCCTGGCCGAGCCGGATCTGCATTTCGAGGGCGGGCTGACGCTGATCGACCACGGTCAGGGCCTGATCTCGGCCTATCTGCACCAGTCCCGCCTGGACGTGCGCGCGGGCCAGCAGGTGCTTCAGGGCGAACCCATCGGCAGGGTGGGCACCACCGGCCGGGCCACAGGGCCGCACCTCTGCTGGCGGCTGAAATGGCGGGACCGGAACCTGGACCCCAGCCTGCTGATCGGCGCCCAGGCTCCCGCGGCGGCGTGACGACCGCCATGCGGGGAGGAGTCCGGCCACGCCGGGACTCACGCTTTCTGGGGATTTTCACGCCGCGGCTTTCTGCCTAACGTCGCCGAATCGGCGGGGGCCGTTTTGGAGAGGGAACGGTTCATGGCTGCCATGGAAGCGCTTGAGATCCTGCTGGTGGACGACAACCAGCACATGCGCGCCATCGCCATCGCCATTCTGAAATCGGCAGGCATCCGGCGCATCCATGAGGTCGACGACGGCGCCGAGGCGCTGAAGGCCATGAATCACCTGCCGGTCGATCTGGCCATCGTGGACTTCAACATGTTCCCGCTGGACGGGGTCGAGTTCACCCGCCTGGTCCGCAACAGCCCGGACAGCGCCAATCCCTATCTGCCCATCATCATGATGACCGGTCACTCGGAACGGGCGAAGGTGCAGCAGGCGCGCGACGCGGGCGTCACCGAGTTCGTGGTCAAGCCGGTCACGCCCAAGGCGATGCTGGACCGGATCCACGCGGTGATCTTCAATCCGCGCCCGTTCGTGAAGTCGGACGACTATTTCGGTCCCTGCCGGCGCCGCAAGACCATGGAGGACTACGCCGGTCCCTGGCGCCGCTCCACCGATGAAGGCGCGGCCTCCAACGTGGCGTAAACCTCATCGGGCCAGCGCTTGTGGGTCCAGAACCATTCCTCGGGCCTGGCGCGCACCTGATCCTCGATGAAGCGGGTGATGGCCTGGGTGGCCTCCTCCACCGCCCTGGCCCGGTCGGCGGGCGATGCGGCGGGGCGCACCCTCATCTCGGGATGGAAGGTCACCTTGAGACGGGCCGGACCCGATCGCTCCACGGTCACCGGAATGATGGGCGCGTCAAACCGCTGGGCCAGGCGGCTGGGCCCCGTGGCGGTGTTCACCGGATGACCGAAAAAGGCCACCTGCGGCCCCTCGCGGAATTTCTGGTCGTTCAGCAGGGCCACCGACTCGCCGCGCTTCATGCCGTCCAGCAGTTCGCGCGCGCCGTCCCCGCCCTTGGCCGCCATCAGCTCCACGCCGTAGCGGGCGCGACCGCGGATGATCATGCGGTCCACATAGGGATTGTTGCCGGCGCGGTAGGTGATCTGCGTCTTCAGCCCTGTGGCCACGATGGCCGCCGCCATGGCCTCCCAGTTCGAGAAATGCCCGGACACCAGCACCGCCGCCCGGCCGCTGTCGCGGATGGCCTGCAGGCGTTCGCCCCCCACCACCTCCACCCGCCCGGTCGCGGGCGTGATGCGGTCCATCAGCGGAAACTCGGCGAAGGTGCGGCCCGTGCTCGCCCACTGGGCGCGGGACAGGGCGGCGCGGTCGGCCGGATCCATGTCGGGAAAGGCCAGGCGGAGGTTTCTCTGAACCGTCTTCTCGGTCCCGGTCATGGGGCCGATGCGGGCCACCAGCCAGGCGCCGAAGTTGGACGCCGTCTCCAGCGGCAGGGCGCGCATCAGGCCGGAATAGGCCGCGAAGGCCGCCGCCTGGGCCAGCCAGCCCAGGCGTTTTCCGGGCGACGGATTGTCGTCCCGCCCGTGAACCGCGCGCCTACCAGGCAATGGTGACCCCGCCGTCGATGACCAGGGTCTGGCCGGTCATGTAGGCGGAGGCGGGCGCCGCCAGATAGACCGCCGCTCCGGCGATCTCGTCCGGCTGGCCGATGCGCTTCAGGGGCGCCGGCTCGGTGACCGTCTTCAGCAGCTCGGGGTTCTCCCACAGGTATCGGGCGAAATCGGTCTGGACCAGGCCGGGCGCGATGCAGTTCACGCGCACGTTTGAAGGGCCCCACTCCACCGCCAGATTGCGGGCCATCTGCATGTCGGCGGCCTTGGAGACGTTGTAGGCGCCGATCAGGGCGTTGCCGCGCAGACCGCCGATGGACGACAGCAGGATGATGGAGCCGTCCTTCCGCTCCAGCATCTGGGGGGCGACCATCTGGATCAGCCAGTGGTTGGAGATGACATTGTTCTGGAGGATCTTCTCAAACTGCTCGTCGGTGATCCCCGCCATGGGCCCGGCGTAGGGATTGGTGGCGGCGTTGCACACCAGAATGTCGATCCGGCCGAAGGCGGCGTTGGTCTCGTCCACCAGACGCTGCAGATCTTCCTTGGACGCGATGTTGGCCGGAATGGCGATGGCGCGGCCCTCGCCGTGTTTCGCGTTGATGGCCTGGGCCACCTCCTCGCAGGGCCCGGCCTTGCGCGACGAGATCACCACCCGGGCGCCATGGTCGGCCATCTGCTCGGCGATGGCCTTGCCGATGCCCTTGGACGACCCGGTGATGACGGCGGTTTTCCCCGACAGATCGAACAGTTTCATGCGTTAACCTTCTTCATCCCTATACGGCGCTGGCGCCGAAGCTCTGATACCCTGATACTCAGGCGATTCCATCCGGGAAGGCGGCGAACCGTTCCCATGCGCAAGATCACATCCGGGCTGCTTTTTGCATCCTACCTGTTTCTGGCCCTGACGGTCTCGGCGCTCATCTGGCGCGCGGGCTTCGGGCTGGGCAATGCGGCGGCGGCGTTCTTCGGGGCGCTGGGCGTCGGCATGGCCATGCACGCCCTGGTGACCGGTTCGCTGGACCGGCGCGCCATCCGCCGGGAGGTGGAGGCCGTGCGCCAGGCCCATCGCCTGCTGGCCGACGCCATGGAGAACACCCAGAACGCCCTGTCCGAACTGGCCCAGGCCATCGAGACCGGCGCCCTGTCGCGCACCGAGGAGCTGACCACCGAGGTCCGCATGCTGGAAAGCCTCGTCACCCAGATCAGCGAGGGCCTCGAGGCCAAGCTGGCCGCCACGCCCAGCTATCCGCCCGGCAGCCTGGAAGCGCGCATCTACCAGCAGTCCAACGCCCTGCTGCGCACGGTCCAGGACGCCCTGGCCGACAACCGGGTGGACCTGTACCTGCAGCCGGTGGTCACCCTGCCCCAGCGCCGCACCACCTTCTACGAGAGCTTCACCCGCCTGCGCGACGGCACCGGCCGGGTGCTGATGCCGGCCGAGTATCTGTCGGTGGCCGAGGGCGAGGGGCTGGTGCCCGCCATCGACAACCTGCTGCTGTTCCGCTGCGCCCAGATCGTCCGCCGGCTGGCGACGCAGGACCGCAAGGTCGGGGTGTTCTGCAACGTCTCCCTGACCTCCCTCGGCGACGAGACCTTCTTCCCCAAATTCCTGGAGTTTCTCAGCGAGAACCGGGACCTGAAGGACGCCCTGATCTTCGAACTGGGCCAGGCGGTGTTCGACGCGCGCGGCGCGATCGAGGCGCGCAACATGGCCAAGCTGGCCGACCTGGGCTTCCGCTTCTCCATCGACAAGGTCCAGACCCTGGATCTGGACTTCACCGACCTGCAGCGGTCCGACGTCAAATTCATCAAGATCGCCGCCGACCTGCTGATCGAGCAGTTGCTGGATCAGGACGCAGGCGCGGCCCTGCCGTCCCTGCGGGACATCCAGGCGGCCGATTTCGCCGGCCTGGTGCGCCGCTACGGCATGGAGGTCATCGCCGAGAAGGTGGAGACCGAGCGCCAGGTGGTGGACGTGCTTGAGCTGGACATCGCCATGGGCCAGGGCCACCTGTTCGGCGAGCCGCGGGCCATCAAGGAAGCGGTTCTGGCCGAGGCGGACACGCCGTCAGCCTTCGTGCGGGACACGCTGCAAAGCGCCGAACGCCGCCGCCGCTTCGCCTGACCGGCAGGCAAGGCTTCACGCGGGATCGGTGACGTCGCCCTCGCGAACCGGCGCGCCCGCGAACTCGTCCGCATAGGCGGGGGCCAGAAGCGTGCGGAACTCGGTCTGGGAGACGGCGATCTCGTAGCCGCCCTCGGCGTACGGTCCCACCTGGTACGGTCCGATCAGGAAGATCAGCCCGCCCGCCTTGCCCGGGGTGGTGGACGGGGCCAGCACGAACGGCGTGGCGGCCGCGCGGGGACACGACCAGCCGCCCCGGGTTTCGTTCAGCCCGATGGGCTCCGCGTCGGGGTTGCGGGTGCGGCGGGCGGCGTTGACCGCATCGCACAGGGCCTGGTCCAGCGAGGACAGGTCCGCGCCGCGCCGGAACAACTGGGCCGGCTGGACGAAGCGCTTCAGGGCCTTGTCCCATATCACCGCGCCATAGGCGGGGTTGGGGTGGGCGCCGCCGGTGTTCTCGTAGCTGTTGCGCTGCAGGCTGATCAGCTTGCCGGTCTCGCCCGCCGCCACATAGTCGATGTGCTTGGCGTAGGGCGGCAGGTCCATGTCGCCTTCGTACTCCGTGCGGTCCGCCTGGGCGCCCTCGGAGAAGGTGCGCAGTTCGCGCACGCCCTCGGCGTAGAGGCGAGCGTGCAGATCCGGCTGGGCGCGCACCGCGTCAGGCAGGGCCAGCTCGACCCGGGCGAACCGGTTCTCGCTCTCGTAGGTCATGGGCGCCGCTCCCTCGGCCGGCGTAACGGCGGCCTCGCCCGTGGCGGGCGCCGACGCGTCGGGCGCGGCCTCGCGCTCGCGCCGGTCACAGGCGGCGAGCGTCAGGGCCACGGCGGCGGTGACGATCAGGGCGCGGGAAGCGGTGTTCATGAGTGACATCTCCTCGGGGAAGGAACGAAGACCCTACAACGGGATCGCGCCGAGCGCGACGGCGGCCAGCAGGATCAGGCCCGCCTCGCGGTTGGATTTAAACAGGCGCAGGGCCAGCGCTCCGTCGTCGGATTGCACCCGCGCGACCTGCAGCGCCAGATGGCCGGCGTACGCCAGCAGCCCCACGGCGAAAAGCGGGCCCAGACCGGCCGCGACTCCGGCCCCCGCCGCGCACAGGACGGCCAGGCCGTAGAACACGGCGACCCCGGTCCTGACCCTGCCGCCCAGCCGCCGGGCCGAGGACTTCACCCCGACCATGGCGTCGTCCTCGATGTCCTGGAGGGCGTAGAGGGTGTCGTAGCCCAGGGTCCAGAAGACGCCGCCCACATACAGGAGCAGCACCGCCGCGTGGACCTGTCCGCCCACGGCCGCATACCCCATCAGGGCGCCCCAGTTGAAGGTCAGGCCCAGCCAGGCCTGGGGCCACCAGGTGATGCGCTTCATGAAGGGATAGGCGGCCACCAGCGCCAGCGACCCGACGCCCAGCAGGATGGCGGTCAGGTTGAAGGTCAGCAGGATCAGCAGGCTGACCAGCGAACAGCCGATGACGAAGGCCCAGGCCTCCTTCACGCTGATGCGGCCCGAGGCCACGGGCCGGGCGGCGGTGCGGGCTACCTGACGGTCGATGTCACGGTCCACGATGTCGTTGAAGGCGCAGCCCGCCGCCCGCATCAGGCAGGCCCCGATGGCGAAGCCGGCGACCAGCCACCAGCCGTACACGTCGGGCGCGGTCCGGGTCTGGGCGAACGCCAGGGCGACGCCCTGCCATCCCGGCAGCAGCAGCAGCCAGATGCCGATGGGCCGGTCGAACCGGCCCAGCTTCAGCCACGGCTTCAGCCCCTCGGGCGCGAAGCGGTCCACCCAGTTGGCGCGCGCGGCGTCAGGAAGCGGCGATGTGATCATGACCCCGGTTTAGCGGGCCACGGCTCAGGGCGCCATGCGGCCTTCGGCTTCGTGGAACGGAAAGACGATGTCGGGGTCAGGGACGACGGGGGTTTCCCGATCGGGACGCACCAGCCGGGACAGGACGTGGCTCATGATGCCGAGCCGGGCGTCCTTCTTGCGGTCGGTGGCCACGACGGTCCAGGGGGCGTGGCTTGTATGGGTGGCCCACAGCATCTGGTCGCGCGCGGTGGAGTAGTCGTCCCAGCGGGCCTGGGCCTCGCCGTCCAGGGCCGAGATCTTGAACTTCTTGAGCGGATCCTCGCGCCGCGCCTCAAGCCGGTCGGCCTGCTCCTCCCGGCTGATGTCCAGCCACAGCTTGACCAGAACGATGCCGTGGCGGGTCAGCATGTCCTCGAACTCGGGCGCATCCTCAAGAAACGCCGCGTGCTCGGCCGGGGTGCAGAAACCCATCACCGGCTCGACGCCGCCGCGATTGTACCAGGAGCGGTTGAACACCACGAACTCGCCTTCCGCCGGAAAGTGCGGCGTGTAGCGCTGGAAATACCACTGGGTGGTCTCGCGCTCGGTAGGCTTGGGCAGGGCCACCACGCGGGTGTGCCGCGGCGCCATGTGGGCGGTCATGCGGCGGATGGCGCCGTCCTTGCCGGCGGTGTCGCGGCCCTCCAGCACCACCACCACCCTGCGGCCCCTGGCGATCAGCCAGGCCTGGGTGCGGACCATCTCCAGCTGGAGTCGATGCAGGGTCGCCTTGTAGCCTTCGCCTTTTGTCATGCCCCACAGTGCGGCCGGCGGCGCGGAGGCGCAAGCGCGGCGCAGAGGTGACAGGCCGGGCGATCCGGCTAGAGTGACCTCTGCAACAGGAGAAGCCCCATGCTTGACCGCCGCCGCCTCGTGTTGAGTGTCGCCGCCCTGACCGCCTCCTCCGCCGCAGCGCCGGCGCTGGCGACTCCCTCACCGCGCGACGCAACGCTGGCGGAGATGCTGGAGCGCTCCGGGGCGCCCGCGCTGGCCGGGGCGGTCATCGGCCGCGACGGCCTGATCTGGAGCGGGGCGGCCGGCGTGCGGATCGCCGGGGGCGAGGACGCGGTCACCGCTCAGGACCTGTGGCACCTGGGCTCGAACACCAAGGCCATGACGGCCATGCTGTACGGACGGCTGGTGGAAGAGGGCCTGGCCCGATGGAGCGCGCCCCTGCCTGAGCTGTTCCCGGATCTGGAGGTGGATGCCGCCTGGGCGGACACTACGATCGAGGACCTGATGACCCATCGCGCAGGCCTGCTGGACGAGGCCGTGCTGGACCTGGCGACGCGCTCCGGCGGGTTCAGCGATCCGCGCCCCGTCGATGAACAGCGCACCGACCTGGCCCGCCGCGCCCTGGCCCGGCCGCCCACGGGCGAACCGGGCGTCTTCGCCTATGGCAATCTGAACTACATCCTGTCGGGGGCCGCCATCGAGCGCATCACGGGCACGACCTGGGAAGAGGCTATGCGGACCCGGTTGTTCCAGCCTCTGGGAATCACCAGCGGGGGGTTCGGACCGCCCGCGGGCGATCAGCCGCGCGGCCACATGGATCTGGGCGGCCCCGTGCCGGTGGAGCCGGATCAGCCCGGCTCGGACAATCCGCCGTTTCTGGGGCCGGCGGGCACCGCCCATATGACGATGGAAGACTATGGCCGGTTCCTGGTGCTGTTCCTGACCGACGGCGGCGGGTTCGTGACGCCGGAGACCCTCGCCCGGCTGACCACGCCGCCAGACGGCGCTGACTACGCCCTCGGCTGGGCCGTGGCGGCGAACAGCCCCATGACCGGCGGTCCGATGCTGGCCCACGAGGGCTCAAACACCATGTGGCATGTCACCACCATCATTGCGCCCGCCCGGGGTCTGGCGGCCGTCGCCGCCTCCAACGATCATGGCCGGGGCGGACCGGCGACGCAGGGCCTGGCTGTCCGCCTGATCCGCCCGGAAAGCTGACCCCGGCGCGCCGGAACCGTTTTGGCGTCGTCACGGCCGTGGGCTAGTCTCGGGCCATGGATCGCGATCTGGCCGACTTCTGGAATCTGCTTTGGGAGTTGGCGCTGGGGCTGGCGGCGGGCTTTTTCCTGTTGAACGCCTTCGCCCCGCCCCAGGATCTGCCGTGGAAGCCGCTGGACCTCGGCGCCCCGATCGGACGGGCGACGTCGGCCAAGGTGTCCGATTTCGAGCTGTCCCGCACGGCCGCCGCCGAGGAGGTCACCGCCGTCACCGACGCCTGCATGGCCATGCTGCGCGAAGCGGGGGTGGAGGTCGAGCGGGCCGATGATCGCGACGACGGCGGCTTCTGCATCGTGCGCGGGGCTGTGCGGATCACCGGCGGGGACGTGACCCCCCTGGCGCCCGGCGGGCTGGTGATGCAGTGCCCGCTGGCCATGCGCTATGTGATCTGGGACCGGCAGGTGCTGCGGCCGGCGGCGCGTGAAACCTTCGGCTCCGATGTGGCCAGGGTGGACAATTACGGCTCCTATTCCTGCCGCCGCATCTACGGGTCGGAGCGGCCCGGCGATCGGCCCAGCGAACACGCGCGCGCCAACGCCCTGGACGTGGCGGGCGTGACGCTGGAGGACGGGCGGCGGGTCAGCCTGGCGGCGGACTGGGACGGCGAGGGTCCGGCAGGGCGGGAAGGCTCCGTGTTCCTGCGCCGCATCGGCCGGGGCGCCTGTCAGGTGTTCTCGACGGTGCTGGGCCCCGAGTACAACGCCGCCCACGAGGACCATCTGCATCTGGACGGCGCAATGCGCGGGCTGTGCAGCTGAAATCGGCGAGTCGTTTCCCGGTTGACCGTTTTGGACAGACGGGTGAGAAAGTTGGCGTGGTCCGGGACTGCGTGCGGAAATCCGGGCGCGGTCGCCTGTCTCTGTCGAGCGGGTTTTAATGATCGGACCGCCGTACGCTCCGTCGGGGCGTATGACTGGAAGAAGCGCCATTACGGAGTGCGCAACATGGCGACCGGCACGGTCAAGTGGTTCAACCCCACGAAGGGCTTCGGCTTCATTCAACCTGAAAACGGGGGCAATGACGTGTTCGTCCACGTCACCGCCGTTCAGAAGGCGGGGTTGCAGGGTCTCGATGAGAACGCCCGCATCGAGTACGAACTTGAAGAACAGCGCGGCAAGACCGCCGCGGTGAACCTCAAGCTTCTCTAATCCTTCCGGCCGGAAGGCCCCGGATTTGCAGACAGGACGGGCGCGGCATCCAGGGATTCCGCGCCCGTTTGCCGTTCAAGGGCGGCGGGCGGACGCCCCCGCGCGCTCCACTGCGCCAGAAGGACGGCGCACAGCACCATGGCGCCGCCGCCCATCTGGATGGCCGTCATGGTCTCGCCGAAGATCAGCCAGCCCAGCAGGGCCGCCGCCACGGGCTGGATCAGGATGACCACAGCGGTCATGGCGGCCGAGACCCGGCCCAGCGCCCAGGCCACCCCGCCCTGCCCCGCCACGTGCATCACGCCCAGACCCACGCAGGCGGCCCAGCCGGCCAGGGTGGCGGGAATGATGGATTCTCCCAGCACCAGACAGGCGGCCAGCATGAGGGGAATGGGAATGGCGGTGCTCCACAGCATGACCCGCACCGCCCCCGCCGCGCTCCGCGCCGCCTTCACCGCCAGGAAATAGCCCGCGTACCAGAGCGCCACCGACAGGGAGAGCAGATCGCCCAGCAGGGGATTGGTCCCCTGCCCGCCGTCCGCGCCCGCAGCCATGGCGAAGGCCCCGACCATGGCGAAGGCCAGGGCCAGCAGGAAGACCGCGCGCGGCCGCTGCTTGAGCACAACCCAGGCGAACAGGGTGACGACCACCGGGGTGAGGTTGCACAGCACGGTGGCGTTGGCCACCGAGGTCATGACGATGCCGTAGTGCCAGAAGGACAGGTCAAGGAAGAAGAACAGCCCGGCCAGCGCCATCCATCTCGAGGGCCGCCCCACGCCCTCGCCGCCCGGACGGTGGGTCAACAGGACCAGCAGGGGCAGGGCGAAGACGAACCGCCACAGTCCCGCCGCCGCCGGACCCGTCTCGGTCAGCCGCACCAGGATCGGCGCCAGGCTCAGCACCACGGCCGAACAGACCAGAACGATGAGCGGAAGAACGGCCGTGAGACGGGGCGATATCATGGATGGCTCATACATCTCCCTCCCCGGGACAGGGAGCGAGAAATCCGCACCTAGTCGAAGCCCAGTTCAGCCCTCAACGCCTGCGCCGTCACCCCGCTCGCCCGCACTTCGGCCAGGGTCTGGGACCGGTCGCGCTTGGCGTAGCGTTTGCCGTCCGGCCCGGTCAGCAGGCGGTGGTGGCGGTAGACCGGCGCGGGCCAGCCCATCAGGGTCTGGATCAGGCGCTGGATATGGGCGGCCTCGAACAGGTCGCGCCCCCGGATCACGTGGGTGACGCCCTGCAGCGCGTCGTCGTGGGTCGCCGCCAGATGGTAGGCCACGCCCGCGTCCTTGCGCGCCAGCACCACGTCGCCCGCAGTCTCCGGGCGGGCGGGGATGACGCCCGTCTCGCCCTCCGGCCCGGCGCCCTCCTCCATGAAGGCCAGCTCGTCCCACGCCGCGCCCAGCGCCTCGCGGGCCCGGTCGAGGGACAACCGCCAGGCGAAGGGCCGGCCCTCGGCCAGCCGCCGCGCCTCCTCGGCCGGGGGGTGGGGACCGGGCCGCGCCGCATCGGCCGGACCGTGGGGCGCCTGGCCGATCCCTTCCAGGATTTCGCGGCGGGTGCGGAAGCAGCGGTACAGAAGGCCGCGGGCCTGCAGCTCGTCCACGACGGCGGCGTATTCGGCCAGATGATCGGACTGGCGCCGCACCGGCCTTTCCCAATCCAGCCCCAGCCAGGCCAGATCTTCAAGGATCGCGGCCTCATATTCGGGGCGGCAGCGGGTGGGGTCGATGTCCTCGATGCGCAGGAGGAAGCGCCCGCCCGCCTCCTGCGCGGCCCGGTGCGCGGTCAGGGCCGAAAAGGCGTGGCCCCGGTGCAGCAGGCCGGTGGGGGATGGGGCGAAACGGGTGACGAACGTCATGGGTCGACCATAGCCGACTCGCGGTTTGCGGACCCGATCAAACGCTGCGCCTTTCCCCGGCGCGCAGGACAGGCATAGTGGACCCATGATCCGCGCCCCTGATCCCGACGCCGTCGCCGCCGCGCGCGCCGCCCTGGCCCAGGCCGACCCGGCGCTGGCGCGGGCCCATGCGATGACGCCCGAATTCCAGTGGCGCCTGCGGCCCGGCGGGTTCGAGGGCCTGTTCCGCATGATCGTGGAGCAGCAGGTTTCGGTGGCCGCCGCCGCCTCCATCTGGCGACGCGTGGGCGAAGGACTCGGCGAGATCACGCCCGAGGCGGTGCTGGCCCGGGACATCGATACGCTTCGCACCTTCGGCCTGTCGGGACAGAAGGCGAAATACGGTCAGGAGATCGCGCGCGCCCAGGCCGAGGGCCGCATCGACCTGGAGCACATGCAGACCCTGGATGATGACGAGGCGGTCGCCGCCCTGACCGCCATCAAGGGCGTCGGCAAGTGGACGGCCGAGACCTATCTGATGTTCTGCGAAGGGCGGCTGGACGTGTTCCCGGGGGGCGACGTGGCGCTTCAGGAAGCCATGCGCTGGGCCGACAGGACCGGAGAGCGTCCCAACGAGAAGACGGCCTA
>JBALUZ010000069.1:0-14054 GCA_036963825.1 Brevundimonas sp. | reverse complement strand
GATCGACAGGACGGCCACCGCCACCAGGATCAGCCAGCAGATGATCCAGTCCCGGGCGTCCTCCCTCGCCTCCAGCGACAGGCCGTCGTCGCCGATGAGCCGCAGGTGATGGCCGTACAGCGCGGCGTAGGCGCCGGACAGCAAGACGAATCCGGCGCCGTAGGCGGTGAAGAGGAAGCGGAAGTCCGTGACGTCGGTCGCCAGGTCCCGACCGGGCAGCCGCCCGCCCGACATCATGTGGAACGCCGACTCGAACATGAGCCGAAGCGGAAAGACGTAGATCAGCACCAGAAGCACGATGGCGAGGCTCAGGATGGTGGACAGGGCGTCCCGCCGCGGCGCCATGCGGCCGACATCGCGATACCCCAGCCAGAAGACGCAGATGATGGCGAAGCTGGCGATGACGCCGGGCGCCCGGCCCAGGGCGACGCCCAGTTCGGCCAGGGTCGACGGCGGCGCGCCGGAAACCACCAGCAGGGTCACGGCGAAGGCGAAGGCGGCGTCCACAAAGCCGTCCAGCCTGCGTGCGCCCTGATCACGGTCGAGCAGGGCCGGTTTCACCTCGGACATGGACGCACCCCCGAAACGAAAGAGGCCCGCAGGATGCGACATCCTGCGGGCCCCGTCACCGTGCATTCACGTGAGGATCAGTGCGCGACGCCGCGCCAGATGCGGCGGTAGCTGGCGTAGGTCAGGCCGGCGAACAGCAGCAGGTAGATGAACACGGCCAGGCCGGTGCGCTTGCGCTCCACCGCGCGCGGGTCGGACGCCCAGGCGATGAAGGCGGCCACGTCGCGCGACATCTGGTCGACGGTCGCCTCGGTGCCGTCGTCATAGGTCACCTGGCCGGCCCGCAGCGGCGGCGGCATGGCGATAAAGCCGCCGTAGGGCACATGCTCGGGATCGCCCGTCCAGAAGGGGGTCATGTCCCCGGCCATGTACGGGTTGTAGTACTGGCCCTGGGCGATGCGCAGGCCCTCGGGAGCCTCCTGGTAGCCGGACAGCAGCGAGTAGATGTAGTTGGCGCCGTCGTGACGGGCCTTGGCCATGACCGAAAGGTCGGGCGGCATGGCGCCGCCGTTGGCCGCGGCCGCCGCGGTCGGGTTCGGATACGGGTTCGGGAAGCCGTCGGCGGGCGTGCCCGGCCGCAGGATTTCCTCGCCGGTCTCGGAATCGATGTCCGGGATCTCGAACTCGGCGGCGATGGCGCGCACGAAGCGGTTGGTGTTCGGGTTTTCCGCATGCGGATCCCAGAACGGGCCGCCTTCCTCGCCCAGGTTGCGGAAGGACAGCAGGTCCATGCCGTGACAGGCGGCGCAGACCTCGCGGTAGACCTTGTAGCCCCGCTGCAGCTGGCCCTGGTCGAAGGTGCCGAACGGCCCCTCGAAGCTGAAATCGCCGGACCGCGGATGCTTGGCCTCGCCCGCGGCGAGCGCGGGGGAAGCGGCGGTCAGGCCCAAGGCGGCGACGGCGGCGACGAGGACGGCCTTCACGGCCGGACGGGGGGCTTTGGCGACAGGACGCGTCATCGCGCTCAACCCTTCTTCTCGGGGTGGGCCTCGCCGTGCGACGGCACGGCAGGCGAAAGGACAGGCTCCGAAATGGAGCTGGGGACCGGCAGGGGCTTCTCCTTCAGGGCCACGAACGGCATGGCCAGGAAGAAGCCGAAGTAGAACAGGGTCGCGAACCGGCCCAGCCACAGGAAGCTGTTGAGGTCGCCGTCATAGACGGTGAAGGTCGAGAAGCTCCCGATCACGTGGGCGTCCGGCAGCTCGGCGCCGCACCAGCCCAGGATGAAGCCGTTCAGCACGAACAGGACGAACAGCACCTTCATGATCGGGCGGTAGCGCATGGAGCGGATGCGCGAACGATCCAGCCACGGCAGCACGAACAGGATGCCGATGGAGGCGAACATGGCCACCACGCCGCCGAACTTGTCGGGGATGGCGCGCAGGATCGCGTAGAACGGCAGCAGGTACCACTCCGGCACGATGTGCGCGGGCGTCACCAGCGGGTTGGCCGGGATGTAGTTGTCGGCGTGGCCCAGGGCGTTCGGGTTGAAGAACACGAAATACGAGAACAGCAGCAGGAACAGGATCACCGCAAAGCCGTCCTTGACCGTGTAGTACGGGTGGAACGGCAGGGTGTCCTTGGCCTGGCGATCCTTGGGGATCAGGATGCCGACGGGGTTGTTCTGGCCCGCGTGGTGCAGGGCCCACAGGTGCAGCACCACGCAGCCGGCGATCAGGAACGGCAGCAGGTAGTGCAGCGAGAAGAAGCGGTTCAGGGTCGCGTTGTCGATGGCCGGACCGCCCTGCAGCCAGGTCAGGATCGGACCGCCGATCACGGGAATGGAGCCGATCAGATTGGTGATCACCACCGCGCCGTGGAACGACATCTGGCCCCAGGGCAGCACATAGCCCAGGAAGGCGGTGCCGATCAGCAGGAAGAAGATCAGGCAGCCGACGATCCAGATCATCTCGCGCGGCGCCTTGTACGAGCCGTAGTACAGGCCGCGCAGCATGTGGATATAGGCCGCGATGAAGAACATCGAGGCGCCGTTGGCGTGGACGTAGCGGATCAGCCAGCCCCCGTTCACGTCGCGCATGATGCGCTCGACCGAGCCGAAGGCCATCTCGATGTTGGGCACATAGTGCATGGCCAGCAGGATGCCGGTCACGATCTGGATGCCCAGGCACAGCATCAGGATGCCGCCGAAGGTCCACCAGTAGTTGAGGTTCCTCGGGGTCGGCAGGCTCATGTAGTCCGCGCCGAAACGAATGATCGGCAGGCGGCTGTCCATCCACCGCTCGAAGGCGGTCTTGGGGACGTAGGTGGATTCGTGGTCGCTCATGATCTCTCTTACGTCCGCGCTCAGCCGATCCGGATCCGGGTGTCGTTCAGATACTCATAGGTCGGGACCACCAGATTGGCGGGCGCCGGCCCCCGGCGAATGCGACCCGAGGTGTCGTAGTGCGACCCGTGGCACGGGCAGAACCAGCCGCCGAAATCGCCGGTGCCGAAGGTGGGCACGCAGCCCAGGTGGGTGCACGAGCCCACCAGGACCAGATACTGTTCGTGACCCTCAACCACGCGCTCGGCGTCGGTCTGCGGGTCCGGCAGGCTGGCGGCGTCGTCGGCGCGGGCGCGCTCGATCTCCGCCGGGGTGCGGTAGCGCACGAACACGGGCTTGCCCTGCCACTTGATCACCACCTGCTGGCCTTCCTGAACCTTGCTCAGGTCGAACTCGATGGACGCCAGGGCCAGGGTGTCGGCCGCCGGGTTCATGGAATTGATCAGCGGCCAGACGGCGGCCACGCCGGCCCCGGCCATAGCGGCGCCCGCGGCGATGTGGATGAAATCTCGACGGGTGGCGTCTTGCCCCTCGCCTTCAGGATGCACGACCGATTCGGCCAATGTCTCACCTCTGCAGAACCCAGCGCCGGTCCGGAACGGAACGTCGATGTGGTGCGTAAACCCTGCGGGACCATACAGTCCATGCCCCGGCCCCGGTTTGCGGCGGTTCGCCGCAAGTCGCTGGCGCTTCATGAGAAACGTTCGCAATTAAGGCCGCGACAAGGCCCCGCCCCGCGCGTATGAGGGCCTTAGAATGCGTCTCGCCCTTTTTCAACCTGACATTCCCCAGAACGTAGGCGCCTGCATCCGATTGTCGGCCTGCTTCGGGGTTCCGCTGGACGTAATCCGGCCCACCGGCTTCGCCCTGGACGACCGCGCGATGAAGCGGGCCGCCCTGGACTACGGGCCGTTGTCGCACATGACCCTGCACGACGACTGGGAGGCCTACAGCGGCGCCGGGCAGCCCGGCCGGCTGATTCTGTTCACCACAAAGGCGGCGGAGGTCATGACCGATTTCGCCTTCGAAGCGGACGACCGCCTGCTGTTCGGCCGCGAGACCGCCGGCGTTCCGGACCGGGTGCACGCGGCTGCGGACAGGCGCCTGTTCATCCCGATCCGTCCTGAGACGCGCTCGCTGAACCTCGCCACCTCGGCGGCCATCGCCCTGTTCGAGGCCCTGAGGCAGACCGGGCGCCTGCCGTCGGCGCGGGACACCTGACGCCCGGCTCGGCGGGCCTGTGGCAGACCGGCCGCGGGAGGAAAGCACACACTGAGGTTGCGTCCAGGCGCCCGGACTGCCGTATCTGTCGGCTCAATCCGCCACGCAAGGCCGCCAAGACAGACCATGACCTCCACCTCGACCCGGCCCGTGATCGTCTGGTTCCGGCGCGACCTGAGACTGGCGGACAATCCGGCCCTGACCGAAGCGGCGGCCGCCGGCGCTCCGGTCATCTGCCTGTACATCCATGACGACCTGCTGGACGGCCGGCCCATGGGCGCGGCGTCGAGATGGTGGCTGGACAAGTCCCTGCGAGCCCTGGCCGCCGATCTGAAGGACCGCGGCGCGTCCCTCTGCCTGCGCTCGGGCGAGTCCGAATCGGTCCTGCGATCCGTCGTGGAGGCCACAGGCGCGCAGGCCGTCCTGATGAACCGCATGTTCGAGCCCGCCGCATGGGAGCGCGACGCCGCAATCGCCGAGGGACTGAAAGCCGACGGCGTGGCCTGTCGCGGCTTCAACGGGACCCTGCTGGCCCGGCCGGGGTCGGTGCGCACCGGGCAGGACGCGCCGTACAAGGTGTTCACGCCGTTCCTCAAGGCGCTCCTGAACGCCGCCGGGGCGCCGCCGCCCCGCGAGGGGCCGCGCACGCTTGCCGGGGTCGACTCCCTGACCAGCGAAGCGGTGGACGACTGGTCGCTGCACCCGACCCGTCCTGACTGGTCCGGCGGCTTTGACTGGACTCCCGGCGAGGCCGGCGCCCGTGAGGCCCTGTCGCGCTTTCTGGCCGGCCCGCTCAAGGCCTACGGCGACGGCCGGGACATTCCGGGCGATGAGGGAACCAGCCGCCTGTCCCCTCACCTGCATTTCGGCGAGATCAGCCCCTGGCGGGCCGTGCGGGCGGCGCGTCAGGCGGCCGAGGACGGCCGGGTCCCCGCCGCACAGGCGGAGAAATTCGTCAGCGAGATCGGCTGGCGCGAATTCTCCGCCCATCTGCTGCACCAGTTTCCCCACATGGCCGTGCGCGCCTTCCGGCCGGAGTTCGAGGCCATGGCGTGGCGCGACGACGCCCAGGGTCTGGAGGCGTGGAAGCGCGGCATGACCGGCTATCCCATCGTCGACGCCGGCATGCGCGAGCTGTGGGCCACCGGCTGGATGCACAACCGGGTGCGGATGATCGTGGCGTCCTTCCTGATCAAGGACCTGCTGATCGATTGGCGCGCGGGCGAGGCCTGGTTCCGGGACACCCTTGTGGACGCGGACATGGGCAACAACATTCAGAACTGGCAATGGGTCGCCGGATCGGGTGCGGACGCCGCCCCCTATTTCCGCATCTTCAATCCCGTGACCCAGGGCGAGAAATTCGACGGGGACGGAGCCTATGTGCGACGATGGATTCCTGAACTGGCAAGGCTTTCGGATCGCTGGATCCACGCCCCCTGGACCGCGCCGAAAGAGGTTCTGGGCGCGGCGGGCATCCGACTCGGGCGTGACTATCCGGCTCCGATCGTGGACCATGCCATGGCGCGCAGACGCGCCCTGGACGCTCTGGAGGCCGTCAAGTCCGCAACGGACAAGGACTGAGGGAGGTTCTCATGACCGCTGTGACGCCTGATATCGCCGCGACCGCCGCACGCACGCCGACGGGTTTCGGCTTCCTTCTCCGCTTTCTGGCCGCCAACTGGGCCGTCGGACGCCTGACGGTTCAGCTGCCCAACGGCGCGGTGCACGAGCTCAGGGGCAAGGCCCCCGGGCCGTCGGCTGTGCTTGTGGTCAAGGACTACGGCTTCGCCAGACGCGTTCTGGCCTCCGGCGACATCGGTTTCGCCGAGGGTTACATGGCCGACGAATGGGACACGCCCCACCTCGCCGGCCTGCTCGAGGTGCTGGTGCGCAACTACGAGGGCATCCAGCGCCTGTTCGACGGCAATGTGATCATGCAGGCGCTGCACTGGGCGCGGCACAAGCTGAACCGCAACAGCCGCCAGGGCGCGCGCAAGAACATCCACGCCCACTACGATCTGGGCAATGCCTTCTATGAAACCTGGCTGGACCGGACCATGACCTACTCCTCGGCGATCTTCGAGACGCCGGGCGACACCCTGGAAGCCGCCCAGACCCGCAAATACGCGCGCCTGGCCCAGGCCATGGACCTGAGGGCCGGCCACAAGGTCCTGGAGATCGGCTGCGGCTGGGGCGGGTTCGCGGAATACGCCGCAGGACAGGTCGGCGCCCACGTGACCGGCATCACCATTTCCACCGAGCAGCATGCCTACGCCACCCGTCGTCTGGCCGAGGCCGGGCTGTCGGACCGGGCCGACATCCAGCTGATCGACTATCGCGACGTGCAGGGGCGGTTTGACCGGGTGGCCTCCATCGAGATGTTTGAAGCGGTGGGGCAGGAATACTGGCCGACCTATTTCAACAAGATCCACGAGGTGCTGACGCCCGGCGGCCGGGCGGCGTTGCAGATCATCACCATGGATGACGCCCTGTTCGCCGGCTACGACAAGCGCACCGACTTCATCCAGAAATACATCTTCCCCGGCGGCATGCTGCCCAGCGAGGGGGTGCTGCAGCCGATCGTGGAGCGGGCGGGTCTGGCCTGGAGCGGCATCGAGCGGTTCGGCCATTCCTACGCCGACACCCTGAAGTTGTGGGATGAGCGGTTCATGGGCGCGTGGGACCAGATCCGGTCCATGGGCTTCGACGAGCGCTTCCGCCGCCTGTGGCGATTCTATCTGGCCTATTGCGAGGCGGGTTTCCGCGCCGACCGTATCAACGTGGTGCAGTTGTCGCTGAACCGCCCCTGAGCGCCCGGTCCAGCTTCACCGCCCCCAGCTCGGCGCGGGCGTCCTCGGCTTCGCGCACCAGCGCCGCGCGCCGGTCCGCCGACCAGCGGTCCAGGGTGCGGTACGGCATGGCCAGTCGGGGGTTGTCGCGCAGACGCCCCCGGTTGCGCTCCAGAAAGCCCCAGTACAGCCGGTTGAACGGACAGGCCCGGGGACCGGTCTTCGCCTTCACGTCGAAGGCGCAGCCGCCGCAGTGGTCGCTCATCCGGTCGATGTAGGCGCCCGAGGCCGCATAGGGCTTTGACCCCACGATGCCGCCGTCGGCGAAGGTGGCCATGCCCCGGGTGTTGGGCATCTCCACCCATTCATAGGCGTCGGCGAAGACCACCATGTACCATTCGTCCACCGCATCCGGGCAGACCCCCAGCAACATGGCCAGGTTGCCCGTGACCATCAGGCGCTGGATATGGTGGGCATAGGCGTGGCGGCGCGCCTGGCGGACCGCATCGGCGACGCAGGCCATTCCGGTCTCGCCCGACCAGAAGAACCACGGCAGCGCCCGGTCGGCGTCCAGATGGTTGCGGCGCCGATACTCCGGGACCTTCAGCCAGTAGACGCCGCGCACGAACTCCCGCCAGCCCAGGATCTGGCGGATGAAGCCCTCGACAGCGTTCAGGGGGGCGCGGCCCGCGCGGTATTCGGCCTCGGCCCGGCGGCAGACGTCCAGCGGGTCCAGCAGACCCATGTTCAGCGCCGTCGAGATCAACCCGTGCCAGAGGAAGGGCTCGTCCTCCGCCATGGCGTCCTGCCAGTCGCCGAAGCCGGGCAGGATGCGCTTGAGGAAATCCGCCAGCACCGCCTCGGCCTGGTCGTGCGTGACGGGCCAGCCGAACGCGTCCAGATCCCCGAAATGGTCTCCGAACCGGGCCTGGACCATGGCGATCACCTCGCGCGTGGCGTCATCCGGCGGACAGCGCAGGCGCAACGGCGGGGCGATCGAGGCGGGCAGCCGCTTGCGGTTCTCGGCGTCGAAATTCCAGCGGCCGCCTTCCGGCGCGTCGCCGTCCATCAGCAGGCCGGTGCGCCGCCGCATCTCGCGGTAGAAGAACTCCATCCGCAGCTGGCCGCGGCCTTCGGCCCAACGCCGGAACGCGTCGCGGCTGCAGACGAAGCGATCGTCCTCGCGCACCTCGACCGGCGCAGCACAAGCCGCGACGAAGCCGCGAAAGGCCTCGGCCAGCCGCCACTCGCCGGGCTCGGTCAGAATGACCCGCTCGGGGTCCAGATCCTCGACGGCCCGCGCCAGCTCATCAACGATGGACTGGCGGTTGGCCGGATCGTCCAGCCGCACATGGCGGACGACCACGCCCCGTTCGCCCAGCCTCGCGGCGAAGGCCCGCATGCCCGCCAGCACCAGGGCGATCTTCTGCTTGTGGTGACGGACATAGCCGGTCTCGCCCTCGACCTCGGCCATCAGCACCACGTCGCGGGCCGGATCCAGATCGCGCAGCCCCGCCAGACCGTCGCTGAGCTGATCCCCCAGCACCAGACGCACGGCGCCCGTCCGTTTCCCCGCCGTCATGCTAGTCTGCCCCATGCGTGATGATCCGCTTCTGTCTACAGACGAATTGGCCGCCATTCTGGATGCGCCCGATGTCCGCATCGTCGACGCCAGCTGGCGCATGGACGGAAGCCGTCCGGGGGCTGACGAGCCCCGCATCCCCGGCGCCGTACGCTTCGACATCGACGCGGTGGCCGCCCCGGACACGCCCCTGCCGCACATGCTGCCGCCGCCGGGCGCCTTCGCGGCGGCGGCGGGGGCCATGGGCGTCGGTCAGGATGACCGCATCGTCGTCTATGACGAGCGCGGCCTGTTTTCCTCGCCGCGGGTCTGGTGGACGTTCCGGACCATGGGCGCCCGGCGGGTGCAGGTGCTGGACGGCGGGCTGCCGAAGTGGATGGCCGAGGGGCGCCCGGTCACGACCGCCGCCGCCCCGCCGCCGCCCCCCGCCGCGTTCAGGGCCCGCTTCGACGCCGGCGGGGTTGCGGACCTGATCCGGGTGCGGCGCGCCCTCGAGGATCCGGCGGCGCTGGTGATCGATGCGCGGCCGGCGGCGCGCTTTCACGGAGAGGCGGCCGAGCCGCGGCCGGGCCTCCGCGGCGGCCACATGCCCGGGGCGGTCAATGTCCCCTTTCCCGACGTGCTGAGGCCCGACGGGACGCTGCGGCCGCCGGACGAGCTGGCGGGCGTGTTCCGCCACGCGGGTCTCAAGCCCGACCAGTCGCTCATCACCACCTGCGGGTCCGGCGTCACGGCGGCGATCCTGAGCCTGGCCCTGGCCGTGCTGGGCCGCGACAGCGCGGTCTACGACGGCTCGTGGGCGGAATGGGGCGCCCGGTCGGACATGCCGGTCGATCCCGGCCGGGGCGTCGCCTAGCGGATGGGCAGTCCGTACATCAGGCCCCGCGGGCTGGCGTTCCACTGGGCGTTCAGGCCCCGCGCCAGATTGACGGACGAACGCGCCCCCAGATTGCGATCAAAGATCTCGCCGTAGTTTCCGACCCCCGCGATAGCGTCCCGGGCCCAGGCATCCGACAGCCCCATCATGGCGCCGAAGCCGCCGCTGGTTCCAAGCAGCCGCTGGATTCTCGGATCCGGGGAGCTCTCGGCCAGCGCGTCCACGTTGTCCTGGGTCACGCCCAGCTCCTCGGCCAGGACCAGGGCGTTCAGGGTCCAGCGCACGATGTCGGCCCACTGGTCGTCGCCGCGGCGCACCACGGGCCCCAGCGGCTCCTTCGAGATCACGTCCGGCAGGATCGCGTGCGCCTGGGCGTTGCTCATCATGGTGCGCGCTGCGGCCAGCGCCGACACGTCGCCCGTGAACGCGTCGCAGTCCTCGGCCACATAGGCTTCGCGCGCCTCTTCCTCGCTGGAGGCCATGACCGGCTCGTAGCGAAGGTTCCGCACGGCGAAATAGTCCTGCAGGTTCAGGGCTGTGGTGGAATCCGACTGCACGCAGATGCGCGCCCCGTCCAGTTCCGCCGCGCTGGTCAGGGCCAGGGAACGGCGCACCATGAAGCCCTGGCCGTCGTAGTAGTTGACCCCCACGAACTCCATCCGCTCGCCCGCGTCGCGGCCCATGGTCCACGAGGTGTTGCGCCACAGCACGTCGATGCGGCCGTCCGCCAGCGCCTCGAAACGCTCGCCAATCGGCAGGGGAACGAACCGCACGGCGTCGGGGTCTCCCAGGACGGCGGCCGCCGTGGCGCGGCAGAAATCCACGTCAAAGCCCCGCCACTGGCCGCGATTGTCGGTATAGGCGAAACCCACCAGACCTTCGTGCACGCCGCAGTTCAGGCGGCCCCGCGCCCGCACCGCGGCCAGGGTCTCGCTGGGCTCGGCGGCGTCCTCGGCCGGCAGCGGCGCATCCGGCGCCGCATCCGGCGCGGCGCGATCGGGCTCGCGGTCGCCGCAGGCCGCCAGCATCAGCAGCCCCGTCATCAGCCCCGCCCGGAATGCGCGCGCGATCATCATCCTCGCCTTCGTCTGAACCGTGCATCAGGTGTTAGAAGTCTTTGGCATGCCTCCGCAACCCGCGAGGCGCCTTTCCGCACCAGACGGGCGCATTCATGAGCCGATCCCCTTCCGACCGCACCCGCCTGATCCGTTCCGCGACCCGCAAGCCCGCCCAGGGACGGCGTCCGGTCAATCCGCCCGTCGAGCGGGCGTCGACGCTTCTGAACCCCAGCGCATCGACGCTGCGGGACCCGTCGATGGGTCCGGTCTACGGCATCGACGGCATGACGGTTCAGCACGAGCTGCGCGCCCTGATCGCCGAGATGGAGGGCGCCGCCGACGCCTGGCTGACGCCCACGGGGCTGGCCGCCGTCACCATCCCGATCCTGGCCCTGACGCGCCCCGGCGACGTGGTGGTCGCCCCCGACGCCGTCTATGGCCCCAGCCGTCGCTTTCTGGACCGGCACCTGGCCGCGCGGGGCGTGACCGCGCGGTATCACCCGGCCGACGCCACGACGGACCGGATCATCGCGACCCTCGACGGCGCGAGGCTGCTGCTGATCGAATCGCCCGCGTCCCTGACCTTCGAGATGATCGACGTGGCCGCCGTCGCCGCCGCGGCGCGGGAGAAGCGCGTCCTGACGGTGATGGACAACACCTGGGCCGCCGGTCTCGCGTTCCGGCCTCTGGCCCACGGCGTGGACGTCAGCGTGCAGGCCATCAGCAAATATGCGGCGGGACACTCCGACCTGCTGATGGGCGCCATCGCCGTCGCCGACGCCCGCATCGGCAAGGCGATCTTCAACACCATCGAGGACCTGGGCTGGCACACCGCGCCCGACGAGGCGTGGCTGGCGCTGCGCGGCCTGCGCACCCTGCCCCTGCGCATGGCGGAACACGCGCGCTCGGCGCTGCGGGTGGCCGAATGGCTGCAATCGCGGCCCGAGGTGGCCCGCGTGCTGTATCCGCCCCTGCCCGGCTCGGTCGGTCATGACCTGTGGGCGCGCGACTACGCCGGCGCGGCGGGGCTGATGGGGGTGGTGCTGAACGGCGGCGGCGAGGCGGACGCCGAAGCGCTGCTGGACGCCCTGACCCTGTTCGGCCTGGGCTACTCCTGGGGCGGCTTCGAGAGTCTGGCGACCCACGAGACCGGGCAGATGAGCCTGCGGCGCCACGCGCCCGCGCTGGAAGGCCCGCTGATCCGGCTGCACATCGGGCTGGAGGACCCCGCCGATCTGATCGCCGACCTGGATCAGGCCCTGGCGGGCCGGCGGCTCAGATCATCCCCTGCATGAACCGCACCCCGACCTTCTCCGCATAGGTCCTGACCAGCTCCCCGGCGGCCTGGACGTCCGGGTCGTCGGACTTGCGCGCGGCGGTGAACGGTCGTCCCGCATCGGCGATCGGATGGCCGAACAGCGAGTTGGCGTACTGCACCTGCGCCAGCACCCGATAGTTCTCTTCCGGGTGGACGCCCTTGTGCAGGGCGCTGGTGTCCACCAGGAACAGGGTTCCCGACGGGCCGGTGATGCGCTCCTCCTGGTCCAGCAGGCCGTGCTCGGCCACCTTTTCATCGGTGTGCCGGCCGTCCGCCCACAGGGCGTCGGGCCGTTCGCGGTGGGTGCCCGGGATCATGGCGTGCGGCCCGTCCTTGGGGCCCACGTCGGTCAGGTACATGAACAGCTTCACGAACCCGAGCCGGTACATGTCGTGATGGTAGAGCTGCGCCGTGTCCGACAGGTCCTTGGCGCTGACCGGCACGTTCGAGTTCACGAAGGCCACCGGCACGTCGAAGATCGGCGGCACGCCCATGTACTGATGCACGATGGTCAGCAGCAGCGGATCGGCGGCCACCTCGTACATCTCGCCGAAGCTGGTGACCCAGGAAAAGTTGGACTTGATCTGGGGCGGCGCCTCGGGCGAGCCCTTCAGGATGTTGGTCAGCTTGTCGCCGTGGAGAGATTCCATGCGCGTCAGCACCTTGTCGCGCAGGCTCTCGACCAGCTTGGGCGGCATGGAGAATTTCGCCTTCCACATGCCGGTCCTGTTCAACGACCGGACGGCGCTGCGGATGGTGTTCGGCTGGTCCGCCACCTCGAACATGCTGCGCGCCAGGTTGTACTTCTCGGACGGCACATGGTCGGCGATCACCGAGCTGAACACCTGGTGGCTCTTCGACCGCGTCTCCGTGAAGGTCTGGCGCAGCAGCAGGTATTCGTCGTTGGTGTTGGTGCGCTTGCGGGTGTAGCTCCCGTAGGCCTCGGCCATCTTGCGCGTGGCGTAATTGGGCGGGAGGTAGTCGCCGAGGTTGCGACTCAGCTCCGCCGCCGCCAGGCCCTCGACCTGGACCGAATAGTTGCGCGCCTGAACCAGAATCCTGTCGCCGAACGCCATGGGCTTTCCCTTCGCAAGTCTCCAGAACCTCTATTCCCATGGGGCGAGGTCAGCAAGCGGCGCGCCCGGCGCGCGCCGGGCCGCCGCCGCGCCAGCCGGTTCTTGCCCGGCGCCTGAGAACCGAATAGTTCTGTCTCCAGCCCGCCACCACGAATTTCACTGCTGCCGCCCGACACGCTGGCTGAAGGTTCCGGAGATCACAATGGCTGACATCAAGCCGAAAAAGGCCCCGCTCGGCGCGGTGGAGCCCAAGCTGCCGCCGTACATCGAGAAGCTGGAGGCCTGGCCCGAGCCGAATCCGAAATGGGAAGTCCACCACCGCGAAAAGCTCCTCACGCTGGAGCAGGAAAAGGCGTTCAACCGGAACGACCGTTTCTATGTCATCGGCAGTTGCTTCGCCGAGCGCATCCGCATGGGGCTGGAAGCTGAGGGAATCAACGTCGGCCCGAACTACAAGGCGGTGCCGATGGCGGACGACCGGTACAAGATCGACACCCTGCCGGGCCGCCCGCACATGAACTACTACAACAGCTTCGCCATCCGGCAGGAGATGGACCGGCACATCGGCGCCTGGACCCAGGATCCCGACGACTACTGGACCCTGCCCAACGACTTCATCTGGGGCAGCGACAAGCCGATCTACCAGGACCCCTACCGGCGCCTCGTGTTCGGCCGCACCCCTGACGACCTCCGCGAAGCGATTTCGCACGTGAACGCGATCATGGACGAAGGCATCCGCAACGCCGACGTGTTCTTCATGACCATGGGCCTGACCGAGACCTTCGTGAACAAGAAAACCGGTCTCGTGGCGTGTCAGCGCCCCGCCTATGGCGGCGGCGGCGGCTCGGAGGAAACCGAGTTCCGCATGTCCACCTACGAAGAGAACTACGCGAACATGAAGCGCACCGTGGAGGTCATGCGCCAGGTGCGCCCGCACGCGCGCATCTTCGCCACGGTGTCGCCCGTCGGGATCGCGCGGACCTTCATCGGCAAGGACGTTTACGTGGCCACGACCGAGAACAAGGCCATCCTGCGCGCGGTGCTTGGCGCACTGGATCGCGAGTTTGATTTCGTCCGCTACTTCCCCTCGTATGAAATCACCATGGCGAACGGCCCCAACGCCTTCTACGAAAGCGACGGCCGGCACGTGAATCCGTGGCTGGTGAAGCGGCTGGTGCGCGCCTTCCTCGACGCCCACTACGACGACGCCGCTGCTGTCTGAACGGCCCGTTTGCAGGCCGGGGCGCCCAGTGTCGCACGGCGGACTGGCAAGGTTAAG